>NZ_JBFHIA010000024.1:0-20369 GCF_041596715.1 Phaeovulum sp. | reverse complement strand
GCATGGCGGCAAGCGTGGCCTCGGTTTGCGCAAGGTTTTCATGCGCCGGGCGTGACCAATAGCGCATCGCGCGGGGCTCGCCAAAAACCCGGTGCAGCGCTTCAAGATCGCTTGCCTGCGCGCGCCGTAGCACCAGCCGGGGTGTGCGCAGCATCATTGCGGTGCAAGCCGCGTGATCCCGGCGGCCGCGCCCCGCGCGATGGCCGGGTCAAGCGACATCGGAATATATTCGCCCCGCCGCCAAAGCTCTGAAAGATCGTCGTAATGGCTGCTGAGCGGGTGGCCGGATTGCCCGGTCGAAAGGATGAAGACCGAACTGTCGGGGTCGGCAAAGTCATAAACACCCCGATAGCCCGCGGCCTGCACATTTCGGTATGGCTCTGCGCCCAGCCCGGCAAGGCTTCCGCGGTTGAGCGTAAAATCCCCGCCCGAGGTCGATTGCTTGATATTGACCAGCCAAGAAAGCAGCGGCACCTGACCAAGGGCTGCATGTTCATGCGTGGCCTGATGCGCATCGCCCCAGCGCCAGCTTTCGACGTTGCTGCCGTATTGTTGCGCCAACTCGATCAGGGCCGCATCCAGCGCGGCGCGGGCGATATCGGTGCAGGTTTCGCGCGGCGCAGACTGCACCACATCGCACCACGAGGCCGCCCCTTCGGTGTTGCGAAACACCCGTTCGATGAAAAGCGGCTCTAGCGTGGAAAACGCGGTTGCAAGCGGGCCAAGCTCATCGCGGATCAGGCGGTTCTGCAAGGCGCGCATCCATGCCGCATAGATCAGCGGTTCTGGCAAATGCTCGCTCATTTCGCCATCCCAGCCTGCCAGCAACTCCAGCGCGCGCTGGCGCTGCCGTTCGGGCGTGCCTTCGGCGGCAGGGGTGCCGGTAAACCACAGATCAGCGCCAATCAGCGGCAAGAGGCCGCGTGCAGCGGCGCTGACATCATCAAGCTGTGCGGCGATGAAACTTTCGCGCGAATGCACCTCGCGCTCGCCCATCAGCTTTTGCAGCCGTTGCACGCGCTGGCTGTCGCCCCAGTCAAAGCTGACATGGGCGGGAAAGGCGGCGTCCGAGACCTTGTTGTTGGTATTACCCACGATCCCGCCTTCGGGTGCCACCACGCGCGGGTTAGTGGTATAGGGCAGCACACCCTGCCAGCGGTTGGTGGCGATCCAGCCGGGGCTGGGAATACGGCCTTCGGTCTGGTGCGCCGGGTCGCGCGCAGGCAACGCACCGACGGTGACCTGCGCGACCGCGCCCGCATCGGCCAGCACCAGATTGAGGGCGGGGGCCACGTGCCCCTCCATCGCCGCTATTCCGGCCTCGACGCTATGCGCCCGCATCAGCCCCAGCCCGGCACTGATCGAGGTGTCAGCATCGCTGAGCGCGGTCCAGCCAAGTGCTACCACATGGCTGGGCGGGGTAATGGCGGCAAGGTTGAACGCCCCCGCAGGCAGGATCGGGCCATTCTCGCTCCACCTCAGGGTCAGCGTGACCGGGGTGGCGTCCTTGACCTCGATGATCGTGCGGCGGGTAAAAAACCCGGCAAAACCGTCGGGCAGGCGGTAGCGGTCTGGGTTGTCGGCCGCCAATTCTTCGATGAACAGGTCCTGGTCATCGGCGTATGACGCGCTGATGCCCCAGCCGAGCGCTGCCGAGCGGCCCGACACGACCAAAGGCGTGCCCGGCAACGTGGCGCCGATCACGCCGCCCGAGGCAAGTTCCAGCCGCGCCAGATACCACGCAGACGGGGCGCTAAGCACCATATGCGGATCATTGGCCAAAAGCGATCCGCCCGCAGCCGAACGCGCGGGTGCTGCCGCGAAGACGTTCGAGGCAGACGAAGGCCCCTGCGGCAGAAACGGCAGGGCACTGGCGGTATAGGTCGTGCCGCGCGGTGCCGTGGGAAAGAGGCTGGCGAATGCAGGCAGCGCCACCACGGCCGGGCCCGGCGCATCGGGCATCAAATCACGCAGGTAGTCGGGGTTGACCAGCGACAGGCGGGCGCGCAGCACCTCTGATTGCAAAGGGTAGGTTTGTTGCAGCGCGCTCAGCTTCAGCACAGCAATCGAATCGGCGGGCTGCCACGGTGCGATGTCTGGCTCGTAAAGAAAGAACTCGGGCGCACCCCGCCCGCGCGCCCCCGCATTGACCTCGGCGATCCATGCGTTGACGCCCTGCGCGTAGGACTCGAGCGCGAGTGTTGCATAACTATCTTGTGCCGCGACCGATTGCGTGGCGAGCGTGTAGAGATCGAGCCTGCGCAGCAGTTCATCCGTCGCAAGCGTGCTAGTACCGAACAACTCTGACAAGCGCCCCTGCGCCGTGCGCCGCGCAAGTAGCATCTGCCAAAGCCGATCCTGCGCGTGGACGATACCCAGTGCAAAATACACATCGGCATCGGTCGCGCCAAAGATATGGGGCACATTATCGGTCGTGCGCACGATCTCGACTGGTGCGCTAATTCCCGCCACGCGCAGCATTGCGTTGTAGTCAGGCAAGGAACGGGCCGCGAAATAATAGACCGCGCCGAGCGACAGCACCGTGACCGCAAGTAAAGCCATGGCAAGCCGGACGAGCCAGCGAAAGGCGAGCAGCATTCAGGTCTCCGCGCGGGCCCCGAGATTGACGGGGCAGGGTCAATGCGTAACTAGTTGAGCCGCGATCAATGTTCAACGCGCGAGTGGCGCACAGGCAAGGGGAGTGGGCCGTATGGCAAAGCTGGCGTTTCTGGGGCTTGGGGTAATGGGCTTTCCGATGGCGGGGCACCTTGTGGCCAAGGGGCACGAGGTTACGGTTTACAACCGCACCGCCGCCAAATCCGCGGCATGGGTGGCGCGCCACGGCGGTACAGCCGCCCCCAGCCCTGTCACCGCCGCGCAGGGGGCCGATATCGTGCTCGCCTGCGTTGGCAATGACGACGATCTGCGCGCGGTCTGCCTTGGCGAGGAGGGCGCATTCGCCGGATTGGCGAAGGGCGCGCTATTCGTTGACCATACAACGGTTTCGGCGCGCGTCACACGCGATCTGGCTGAACAGGCGGCGGGCATGGGAATAGGCTATGTCGATGCGCCGGTTTCGGGCGGGCAGGCGGGGGCGGAAAATGGCGCGCTCTCGATCATGTGCGGCGGCACTGCACCCGATTTTGCACGCGCCGAACCGGTTCTGGCGGCCTATGCCAAGGTCTGCCGCCGGATGGGTGAGGTGGGCGCGGGGCAACTTGCCAAGATGTGCAACCAAATCGCCATTGCTGGTGTGGTCCAAGGGCTTGCCGAGGCGCTGCATTTTGCCGAAAAGGCGGGTCTTTCGATCCCCGAACTTGTCGAGGTGATTGGCGCGGGCGCGGCGGGAAGCTGGCAAATGGCCAACCGCCACAAGCCGATGGCCGAAAACGCCTTCGATTTCGGCTTTGCCGTCAACTGGATGCGCAAGGATCTGGGAATCTGCCTTGCCACGGCCAACGAAAACGGCGCCAGCCTGCCGCTGACCGCGCTGGTCGATCAATTCTACAAGGACGTGCAAAAAATGGGCGGCGGACGCTGGGATACTTCGAGCTTGATCGCCCGTCTGCGCGCGATGGGGTAGTTTCTGCTTCAGGCAAAATATCCCCGCCGGAGGCGCCTTTGGGCAGCCACGTGCGCTCCGCGGGGGATATTTGCACTGAAGCATTGGGGGGCGGAATGGTAACGATCCAGCCGGTGGCCAAGGACGAGCGCGAGGACTGGCAAAGGCTTTTGCGGCCTACGCGCAGTTATGCGACCGCGGATGCGGTCTGGGGTTGGAGTCATGATTGCGAAAACCCGTTTTGAGTATGTTTCGGGGTAGACGAGTCGGGCACGGCTGCGGGGTGCGCGCTTTATGACAGTTTCGCGCCGCGCCGCGACGTCATGCTCTATCCGATCGCGCCGTAACGCGCGGCTTTCCCTTGCGGTGGGCCATGCGTTAGGATCGGACTGCCCCTGCACCCGCCCGAGGAGAGGCCCGATCCGATGGCCGAAGCCAGCCCCATGAACAGCCCGGCAGGCCCGCAACGCAACGTGCGGCTGGCGCGCGCGGCCGGTTGGCTGGCTGCGGCGGTTGTGGTGATTGCGCTTTTGGGGCTGCCGTGGCTGGCGGGGCGAGATGCCTTGGGGCTGTTTCTGGGCGATACGGCGCGGCGGGGCGATGCCACTTTGCGGCTGGCGGTGGCGACGATGCGCGGGCAGTTGGCGCGATTTGAACGCCTGCCGCAAATGATTGCGGAGAGCGCCTTGGTGCGGGCGCTGGCAGCGTCGCCCGATGACCCCGATCTGGTAGCCCGAAGCAATGCGTATCTGAAGCATGTGGGGGAATTGCTCGGTGCGTCGGATGTCTATTTCATGGATCTTTCTGGCACCACGCGTGCGGCCTCGAACCACGATACGGCGACCTCGTTCATCGATGGCAATTTCGCTTTTCGTCCCTATTTCTTTGATGCGGCAGCGGGGGGGCAGGGGCAGTTTTTCGCGCTTGGCACCACATCGCGCAAGCGTGGTTATTATTTCGGCGCGCCCGTGATGCTGGACGGAATCGTGGCGGGGGTTGTCGCCTTCAAGGTTGATCTTGATGTGATCGAGGAAACCTGGAGGGGGGGCGATTACGAGATCATCGTGACCGACCCCGAGGGGATCATCTTTTTGTCGAGCCGCCCAGAATGGCTGTTTTCGGGCATATTGCCTTTGACCCCCGAAAGACGCGCGCAAAGCGCGCTGACACGCCGCTACGCCGATACCGACCTGCACGAATTGCCGCTGCGCGAGGTTGTTCTGCGCGGTGGCTATACGCTGAGCTATATCATGCAGTCCGAGCGGTCGGAGCGCGAGTTCCTGCACCTTGCCGAGGATATGCCCGACGCTGGCTGGAGGGTGAGCGTGCTGCTCGATACCGCTTCGGCACGCGGCCAGATGATCTCGACCTTGCTGTTTGCCGTGCTGCTGGTGGGGTTGGGTGGGTTGATGTTGACGCTCATGTTGCAGCGCCGCGCGCGGTTGGCAGAGCGTTTGCAGTTGCAAACCATGGCGCAGGCCGAGCTTGAACTGCGCGTGGCCGAACGGACCTCGGAACTTGCGGCGCTGAACGCCCGCCTTGAAGCCGAGATCGGCGAACGCACAGCCGCCGAGCAGGACTTGCGCAAGGCGCAGGCCGATCTGGTGCAGGCCAGCAAGCTTGCCGCTTTGGGCCAGATGTCGGCTGCGCTGAGCCACGAGTTCAACCAGCCCTTGGCTGCGGCGCGCAACTTTGCCGACAACGCCCTTACGTTGATCGACCGCGCCCGCGTGGCGGATGCGCGCGACAACATTGGCCGCATCGTGGCGCTGATTGATCGGATGACCACGATCAGCAAGCATCTGCGCAGTTTCGCGCGCAAACCCGGGCAGGAACTGGCGGCGGTCAGCCTGCCCGAGGTGGTTGCAGCCGCGCGCGAGATCGCAGCCTTGCGCTTGCAACATGCCGCGATCGAGCTTTTGGTCGATCTGCCGCCAGATTTGCCGCTGGTTTACGCAGGGCCCATTCGATTGCAGCAAGTCTTGGTCAATCTGTTGACCAACGCCGCCGATGCCGTCGAGGGCACCGATGATCGCCGTATCGAGCTTGGCGCGCGCGCCACGCTGCGCGGGGTGCGGGTGACCTTGCGCGACCACGGGCCGGGGGTGCCGCCTGCGCTGCGCGAGCGCATTTTCGACCCCTTCTTCTCGACCAAGGGTGTGGGCCGGGGGCTGGGCCTTGGCCTTTCAATTTCCTACAATATCGTCAAAGACTTCGGCGGTGACCTGAAGGTTTCTAGCGCGCCTGGCGGCGGTGCCGTATTCACGCTGGATCTGCGCCGCGCCGATGCAGCGCTTACGCTGGAGGTGAATAGATGAACCGAGTATCCATAAGCGGCGCGCATGTTTTGCTGGTCGATGACGAGGCAGCGCTTCGCGCATCGATCGCGCAATTGCTCGACCTTGCGGGGTTCACGGTTGAAGAACAAGCGCAGGGCGAAGCGGCGCTGGGGTTGGTCAGCTTCGGCTTTCCGGGCATCGTGATGACCGATATCCGAATGCCCGGGCTGGACGGTATCAGCCTGATGAACCGCATCCACGAGATCGACCATGAGATTCCGGTGATTCTGATCACCGGGCACAGCGATGTGCAGCTTGCAGTGCGGGCGATGCGCGAGGGTGCCTATGATTTCGTGGAAAAACCCTTTGGCGGTGCGCAGTTGGTCGAAATCGCGTCGCGCGCGCTGGAACACAGGCGTCTGGTGTTGGAAAACCGCGTGCTGCGCGCAGCGGCGGGGCAGGCGGATGATCTGGAGCAGCGCCTTGTAGGCCGCTCGAACGCGATGATCGATTTGCGTCGTCGGATCCGCACCATTGGCCCGACTGATGCCAACGTGCTGATCGTGGGGGAGACCGGTTCGGGCAAGGAAGTGGTGGCGCGCGCCTTGCATGACCTATCCGCGCGCGCGCGAAAACCGTTCATCACCATCGATTGTGCGGCACTTCCCGAAACGCTGATCGAAAGCGAGCTTTTCGGGCACGAAGCGGGGGCCTTTCCGGGGGCAATGCGGGCGCGGTATGGCAAGTTCGAACACGCGCGGGGC
Source organism: Phaeovulum sp. (assembly GCF_041596715.1). Taxonomy (GTDB): domain Bacteria; phylum Pseudomonadota; class Alphaproteobacteria; order Rhodobacterales; family Rhodobacteraceae; genus UBA6213. The sequence continues at coordinate 13,764 of NZ_JBFHIA010000024.1, read as the reverse complement.
GGCACGATCTTGCTGGACGATATCGGCACGATGCCGATTGCGATGCAGGGAAAGCTTTTGGGCGTTTTGCAGGAACGCGCGATCACCCGGCTTGGGTCGAACGAGGCGGTGGCGCTGGATGTGCGCTTCATGGTCACCAGTCGCGCGCCGCTGGAGGCGGAAGTCGCGGCGGGGCGGTTTCGCGATGATCTCTTCTATCGGCTGAACGCGGTGCGCCTGACCGTGCCACCACTGGCAGCGCGGCGCGAGGATGTGGCGCTGTTGTTCCTGCGGCTTCTGGCCGAGGCGGCCACACGCCACCGCATCGAGCCGGTCAAGGCACCGCCGCATGTGATTGCCGCGATTTCGGCGCGCGACTGGCCGGGAAACGTGCGCGAATTGCGCAATGTGGCAGACCGCTTTGCCTTGGGGCTGGGGCTTGGCGAACTAGAACCCGATACGGTCGAGGGCCCCCGACGGCTGGCCGATCAGGTGGCAGAGTTCGAGCGGCGCGCGCTTGAAAGCGCGCTTCTTGCGCATCGGGGTGTTTTGCGCCCGGTTTACGAACAGCTCGGCCTGTCGCGAAAGACGCTCTATGAAAAGATGCAGCGCTACGGGCTTGATAAGAGCGATTTCAGTAATGGGGACGCGAAATAGGCGCTTTGGGCGTGAATCGAAACACCCAAAAGCCGCAATGTTACGAAATCCACCCATCGTGGCTGCGTCAATTGGGCGCGGTCGGGCGCAGTTGTCATAAACTTGTTGCCCGATCGGACCTCGCCCTGCTTTCTAAAGATATATTTCGCCGCGCCATTTCCGGACGGCGGGATTTTGGCGCGCTGCGCCCATAGAAAACGACGTTCTGGGAGGAACACCATGCGATTTGCAAAGATTGCCGCGTTCGCGGTAGCTGCCCTCATGGCATTGCCCGCGGCCGCGCAAGACCGCGCCGGCTGGCCCAATAGCCTGACCATTGGCACCGCAAGCCAAGGCGGGACCTATTTCATCTATGGCAACGGCCTTGCCAGCTACATCGCCGAGGCACTTGGTGTCAGCGCAACCGGCGAAGTGACCGGCGGCCCGGTGCAGAACGTGACCTTGGTGGAAACCGGCGACCACCTGATGGGGCTGGTCACGATGGGCCCGGCCTATGACGCCTGGATGGGAAAATCGGAACTGGCACCGGGGCTCGAGCATCGCTCGGTGCGCGCGCTGTTCCCGATGTATCAAACGCCGTTCCAAGTGATCGCGCTGAAAAAATCGGGCATCACCTCGGTTTCCGATCTTGAAGGCAAGCGCGTCAGCGTTGGCCCTGCGGGCGGCACCCCCGGCACTTACTGGCCGCAGTTCATCTCGGCCCTTGGCGTTAATGCCAGCATCTCCAATGCCGGCGCTGCGGACGCGGCGGGGCAACTGGCCGATGGCCTGATCGACGCTTTCGCCTTTGCGGCTGGCGTGCCGATCTCGGCCTTCTCGCAGCTTGCGGCTGAGCAGGATGTGGTCATGTTCGGCTTCACCGAGGCGGAACTGCCGAAGATTCTTGAAGCGTTCCCTGCGATGGCACCGCTGACGATTTCGGCGGGCACCTATGCGGGCCATGACTACGACCAGAACACCGTCGCGCTTTGGAACTTTGCGGTCGCCAACGAGTCCATGCCCGAAAGCCTTGCCTACGAAATCACCAAACTGGTGATGGAGAACCCCGAGCGCATGACGCAGATCCACGCGGCGGCGGCTGAAACCGTGCTGGCCAACTGGAACAAGAACACCTTCATGCCGTTCCATCCGGGTGCAGTGAAATACCTCGAGGAAAAGGGCCTCACCGTGCCCGAGAACCTTCGCTAATCACGCTGCGCGAAACCAAAGACGCCTGCCCGCAATGGGTGGGCGTCGCTTTCCCTAGCCCCACCCCCGCGGGAGAATCGTAATGAAAGCGACCGCCGACGACACGGCCGACCTAAACACGCTTACAAAAAAGGTCGATGCCGAGATCATTTCCGTAAACCAACGTGTTCCAGTTGGGTTTTCCGCATGGTTCGTAGTGGCGTTGTGCATTCTTTACACCGGTTTCCATGTTGGGGTTATGAACCTCTATCCCCTTGAAACCTGGACATACCGGCTGATTCACGTGGGCGGCGGGCTTGTTCTTGGCTTTCTTTTGTTTTCAGGCTCCAGCCTGCCTGCGATGGGTGCTGCGAAAGCGCCTTCCTTGGCGCGGCGCACCTATCTGATGCTGCTTGCACCGGGTGCGGCGGCGATCTTGTTGGCCTTTGCGACGTCGGTGCAGTTCTGGGTCACCGGGCAAGGAGCCGATCAGGCAGCAAGCAAGACCGCGATGGAGTGGAGCTTCAGCCTTCCGCTGCTGGGTGGCACCGTCTGGGTGTTGCTGGTCGCTTGGTTCTTTCCGCTGCGTGATCGTGGCCGCATCGACCCTGCCGATGCGCTGCTTGCGATCGCAGCGGTTGCCGTAACCGCCTATATCATTTTCCACGCGCCATTTCTGCGGCTGCGTGCCGGCACTGCGCTGGCCAAACAGGCCGACATGTATGCCGCAATCACCGGTGTGATCCTGATCCTCGAACTGACGCGGCGGCTTGCAGGCTTGGCGCTGGTCATCATCGCGGCGATCTTCATCATTTACAGCTTCGTAGGCCCGTGGCTTCCGGGGGTGTTGCAGCACCGCGGGTATTCAGCGTCGCGCTTTTTCACCTATGTGTTCACCGATCAGGGTATTCTTGGCCCGACGATCGCGATTTCATCGACTTACATCATCCTGTTCGTAACGTTTGCCGCGTTTTTGCAGGCAAGCCGGGTGGGTGAGTATTTCGTCAACTTCGCCTTTGCCGCAGCGGGTGGCGCGCGCGGTGGTCCGGCCAAGGTGGCGGTGCTGGGGTCGGGGCTGATGGGCATGATCAACGGCACCTCGGCGGGCAACGTGGTGGCCACAGGCTCGCTGACCATTCCGCTGATGAAGCGGGTGGGTTACAAGCCGCAGACCGCGGCGGCGATTGAGGCTGCGGCCTCGTCAGGCGGGCAGATCATGCCGCCGATCATGGGGGCGGGTGCCTTCATCATGTCGGAAATCACCGCCATCGCTTACCGCGATATCGTGATTGCGGCGATCATTCCGGCGGTGCTCTATTTTGCCTCGGTCTACTTCATGGTCGATCTGGCGGCGCAGAAGTTCGGCATGAAGGGCTTGCCGCGCGACCAGTTGCCAAAGTTCGCGAAATTGGCGCGGCAGGTCTATCTGTTCATCCCGATCTTCATTCTGATCGGAGCGCTGTTCATGGGCTATTCGGTGATCCGCGCAGGCACGCTTGCGATGATCGCGGCGACCGTGGTCAGTTGGCTTACGCCCTACAAGATGGGGGTGCGCTCGATCCTCTATGCGCTTGAAATCGCGGCCAAAATGTCGCTGCAACTGGTGGCGGTCTGCGCCGCGGCGGGCATCATTGTGGGCGTGATCGCGCTGACGGGGGTTGGTACGCGGTTTTCCTCGCTGCTCTTGGGGTTGGCTGACCACAACCAGGCCATCGCGCTGTTCTTTGCGATGCTGGTGGCGATCGTGCTGGGCATGGGGATGCCCACCACGGCGGCCTATGCGGTGGCTGCCTCGGTCATCGCGCCGGGCCTCGTGCAGATGGGTATTCCGGTGCTGACCGCGCACTTCTTCATCTTCTACTTCGCGGTGATGTCAGCCATTACGCCACCTGTGGCCTTGGCGGCTTATGCGGGGGCGGCGATTGCGCAATCGGACCCGATGCGAACATCGGTCGAAAGCTTCAAGATGGGGCTCGCGGCGTTTGTGGTGCCGTTCATGTTCTTCACCTCACCCGCGCTTTTGATGCAAGGCAGCACGTTCGAGATTATCCATGTGTTCGTCTCGGCGGCCTTCGGCATCTACCTGCTGTCCTCGGCGGTGCAGGGCTGGTTCTTCGGGCTGATCGCGTGGCCGCTGCGGCTTGTGTTGCTGGTGGCAGCACTTGCCATGATCGACGGAGGCTGGCTGACCGATAGCGTCGGGCTTGCGGCGGGGCTGCTGGTTTGGGCGCTACAAAAGCGGCTGCTGACGCCCACATCGATATCGCGCGGCGCAGACTGACGCGGTTTTGCTATTGCAAGTGCAACGGCCCCCATTCGGGGGCCGTTTGCTTTCAGGCGGATTCAAGTGCCGTGATGATCGCGCCGAAATCGGCGGCCTTCAGGCTGGCACCACCCACAAGTGCCCCATCAACCTCGGCCAATGCAAAGATTTCTGGCGCGTTGGTGGGCTTGACAGAACCACCGTAAAGCAGTCGGAACGCGTCACCTTCGGGGCCAAAGCGCTTCACCAGTTCAGCGCGCAAGAAGGCGTGAACCTCGGCAATCTGCGCCAGCGTCGGTGTGCGCCCGGTGCCAATGGCCCAGACCGGCTCATAGGCCACGACCGTATTGTTACCTTTGGCGCCTTCTGGCACCGAGGCGGCCAGTTGCGTTCCGATGATCGCAAGCGTTTCGCCCGCGTCGCGTTCGGTCTCGGTTTCGCCAACGCAGATTACTGCGCGCAAGCCGGCACCATGGGCGGCAAGCGCCTTGGCACGCACCAGCGTATTTGTTTCGTCGTGGTCGGCGCGGCGTTCGGAATGGCCAAGGATGACGTAGCGCGCCCCTGCATCGACCAGCATCGCGGCCGAGATATCGCCCGTATGCGCGCCCGCCGCATCTTGGTGGCAATCTTGCCCGCCAATTTCAAGCGGATGCTTGCGCGTGGCCCAGTTCAACTGCGCCAATAGCGTGGCGGGGGGGCAGATCAGAACCTCGCAGCGGGGTGCCGGCAAAGCCGCGATCAGCGCCGTAACCTCGGAAAGGTCGGCCGTAAGGCCATTCATCTTCCAATTGCCTGCTGCCAGTTTAGTCCGCATCGCGCCACCTCTTGCCATTCACCGCCAGACTATGCTGCCCGGTTTTCGCTGCAAGGGAAATAGCGGCTAGCCCGCCTCGGGCATGTCCTTGAAGCGGATCGACTCACCGCAGCCACAGGCCTCGGCCACATTGGGGTTGTTGAACCGAAAGCCCGACTCGAGCAGACCTTCTTCGTAGTCGATCTCGGTGCCGATCAGGAACATCTGCGCCAAGGGGGCGATTAGCACCCGTGCACCGTCCTGTTCTACCACCTCATCCATCGGTGCGGCGGTTTCTGCCAGTTCGAGCGAGTATTCCATACCCGCGCAGCCACCCTTTTTCACACCAAGCCGCAGCCCGCTGCTGCCTGATGCGGCCATCAGGGCGGTAATCTTGGCTACCGCCCGCGGGCTAAGCGTAACCGCCGCCTTTCCGGGCACGCCAAACATCACATGAACCCCAGTTCTAGCCGTGCTTCGTCGGACATCATTTCCATGCCCCATTGCGGCTCAAAGGTCATTTCCACATTGACCTGACGCACACCGTCCAGCGGCTCGACCACATCAGCCACCCAGCCCGGCATCTCGCCCGCCACCGGGCAGCCCGGCGCGGTCAGTGTCATGGTAATGTCGACCACGTTCTCGGGGCTGATATCGACCGTGTAGATCAGCCCGAGATCCCAGATATTCACCGGTATTTCAGGGTCATAAACGGTGCGACAAGCCTCGACCACACGCTCGTAAAGCGGGTGATCGGTGCTGGAAGGTCGGATCAGCGGTGTGCCCTCTAGCGGGCCTTGTGCTTCAGTCATTAGATCACTCGCGCTGGGTTGTTGAGTGATTATATAGGGAATAGCCATCCGCAGGTCCAGAGCACTTGCGAAAAGCTCGGTTGAAAAAACCGCAGGCCATGTGGGGGGTGCGATGTGCGCGCGTGTTCTGGCGGTGTCGAGCCGGGGCAGGGTGGCGGCGCATCATCGCGCCGGGGCGGGCTTGAGCCGGGGCGGGAAATGCGCGACAAGCGCCGTCACCAGTGAAAAGGGCGGCGCGCATGAGCGACAGATTTTCCTTTGCCGTGACGGCGCGCGATGGCGCGGCCCGGAGCGGGGTGATTTCTACCCCGCGTGGCGAGGTGCGCACACCCGCCTTCATGCCGGTGGGCACTGCCGCCACGGTCAAGGCGATGCTGCCCGAAAGCGTTGCGGCAACGGGTGCCGACATCCTGCTGGGCAACACCTATCATCTGATGCTGCGCCCCACTGCCGAACGCATTGCGCGGCTGGGTGGCCTGCATGCCTTCATGAATTGGCAGCGCCCGATTCTGACCGACTCGGGCGGGTTTCAGGTGATGAGCCTCGCCGCGCTGCGCAAGATGAGCGAAGAGGGCGTGCGTTTCAAAAGCCATATCGACGGGTCTGAACACCACCTCACGCCCGAGCGCAGCATGGAGATTCAGCGCCTGCTTGGCTCTGACATCGTGATGGCTTTTGACGAATGTCCTGCGCTTCCCGCGACCGACGAAGTGGTGGCCGCCTCGATGCGCCGCTCGATGCGGTGGGCGGCACGCTCGCGCGAGGCGTTTGGCCAGCGGCCCGGACACGCGCTTTTTGGCATCATGCAGGGCGGCGTGACCCGCGAATTGCGCGAAGAAAGCGCAGCGGCGCTATGCGAAATCGGCTTTGACGGATACGCGGTCGGCGGGCTGGCAGTGGGCGAGGGGCAGGAGGCGATGTTCTCTGTGCTCGATTATGCGCCGGGGCTGCTGCCTGCGGATCGCCCGCGCTATCTGATGGGGGTGGGCAAGCCCGATGACATCGTGGGCGCAGTCGAGCGCGGTATCGACATGATGGATTGCGTGTTGCCGTCACGCTCTGGCCGCACCGGGCAGGCATGGACCCGGCGCGGGCAGGTCAACATCAAGAACGCACGGCACATGGATGACCCGCGCCCGCTAGATGCGGATTGCACATGCCCCGCCTGTCGCAGCTACAGCCGCGCCTATTTGCACCATGTGTTCCGCGCGCAGGAAATCATCGCCTCGATGTTGCTGACGTGGCACAATCTACACTATTATCAAGATCTTATGGCAGGCTTGCGCGCGGCCATCGCCGCCGGGCAACTGGCCGCTTTCGTTACCGATTTCCACGCGCTGCGCGCCGAGGGCGATATCGAACCGCTTTAGGCGGTCAGCCCATTGCCGCGACCATCGCCTTGAGTGCCGCGACCGGGTCGGGGCTGGCCCAGATTTCATCGCCAAAGGCAAAGAAGTCGGTGACGGGCGCAAGATCGGCCACGAGTTCTGCGGTCAGCGCGCCTTCGGCCACTACCGGCACTTCGATCACTTCGGACCACCATGCGAAAAGTTCGCGTTCCGCCACTGTCCCGTTGAACAGCGCGCTTTGTCCCAGTGGCCCAAAACAGACGTAATCTGCCCCCGCCTCGGCGGCCGACATGCCCGCGTGTTTCGACGCGCCACACCAGCTGCCGACAATGGCATCGGCACCAAGGTCTTTGCGCGCCGCGCGCACCGTGCGCGCTGCATCCATCAGGTGCACACCGTCAAGCCCGTGGCGCTCTACCAGATGCAGATGATCGGCGATCACGATTGCCACGTCGCGTTCATGCGCCACCATGCGGCAGGCATCGGCGGCACGCGCAATCGCGTCTTCGTCGCGCCCTGCCAGTGCAAGGCGCAGGCAGGCAATATCAACCGCATCAAGCACCGCTGAGAGGCGGGGCACAAAGGTTTCCAGCTCGAACGCCGGGGGGGTGACAAGATAGATCTGCGGGCGGTCTTGGGCGGCCATGCTGTTTCCTCGGCTACGGGTGTCGCTTCCTAACCCTTTGGGCGCTTGGGTGGAAGGCCCCGCGCATGGGCAAGTGACAATGCCATAAGCCGCGCGCGCGGTGCGTCTTCGGCATCTTCGAGCGCGACCTCGACCATGCCGCCCATCGGGCGCCCGGTAAAGCCCAACTCGTGCACCGCAGGCAGCGCCAGCGCCTCGGCATAGGCTGCTTTGCCGACGCGGTACATCAGCCCTTTGCCGCCGATGCCGCAGACCATGTGCCCGTCGAGCAGAAAGCAGACGCCGCCGAACATCTTTTTCTCGTGAATACCGGGCAAATCTGCGAGGTCGTCGCGCATCAGCTCCAGCAGGCCGGGATCAAGCGCCATCGGGCATCTCCTTGTCAGTGCGGCGTGGCCAGCGTATCAGGCGCGCAGATTTTGGAAAGTGCGATGACCGATCAACCCGTCTTCATCCTTGTGCGCCCGCAAATGGGCGAGAACATCGGCGCGGCGGCGCGGGCGATGCTCAATTTCGGTTTGAACCGGATGCGGCTGGTCGATCCGCGCGACGGCTGGCCCAATCCGCGTGCCGTGGCGATGGCCTCGGGTGCGGCATCGCAGGTGCTAGACCATGCCGGGGTATTCCCCGATCTGGCCGGGGCGATGGCCGATTGCGACTATATCTTTGCCACCACCGCGCGGGGGCGAGAGCTTGCCAAGCCGGTTTTCACCCCCGAGGCGGCGATGGCCCATGCGCGCGCACTGATTTCGGGTGGGGCACGGGTTGCGGTGCTGTTTGGGGCTGAACGCGCGGGGTTGGAAAACGACGATGTCGCCCGCGCCAGCGCGATCATAACGATTCCGGTCAACCCAGCCTTCTATTCGCTGAACCTTGGGCAGGCGGCGCTGCTGATGGCCTATGAATGGTCGCGAGGCGATGCGCAGCAGGTAGCCGTGCAAGCGCCCGGCGAGATGGCCGATGCAGAGGCTGTGGCGCGCTTGGGCGATCGTTACGAGGCCGAGTTGGAGGCCGCGGGGTTCTTTTTCCCTGAAAACAAGGCCGCGCGCATGAAGCTCAATCTGCGCGCCATGTGGGCGCGTCTGACCCTGACGCGCGCCGAGGTGCAGACCCTGCACGGCATGTTGCGCCAACTGCTGCGTGGGCGCCTCTGAGGCCGCGCACGTTTGCGTGAGGCTTTTCATTTGACTTGCCAGATTGCGCGTCTGGGGTAGCTTGCGCTGATGTTCTCAAGGAAGGAAAGATTTATGAAACGCCTGCTGACCCTAGCCCTCGCGCTGTTTGTCGCCAGCCCGGCGCTTGCACAAGATGTGATCGTCAACGGTATCCACATCATTCACCCCTACATCACCGCGCCCGCACCCGGCTCGATGTCTGGCGCGGCCTATCTGGTGGTTGCCAACGAAGGTGCCACCGCGGACCGTTTTGACGCGGTTGAAACCGACATCGCCATGATGGCGGCGCTGCATAACACCGAGTTTGGTGCCGATGGCGTTGCGCGGATGTATGAATTGCCGCCCATTCCCCTTGCCCCGGGCGAGACTGTCAGTTTTGAACCCGGTGGCGCGCATATCATGCTGATGATGCTGAACGCAGAGCTGAATGTGGGTGACATGGTGCCGATGACGCTCAGCTTCCAGAACGCCGGTGAAATCGTGGTCGAGTTCGAGGTGATGGCACGTGACCCCAACGCACCCGCGATGTCGCACTAAGGCGCGCAGCTCTCGCTGCGCAATTCGCGCGAGCCGCACTTGAAGCCCTCGCGCCGCGGTCATAGTCTCGCCGCCGCAGGCGGAGGGCAGAATGGCCGAGAAGCGTAAGATTTTTGAGGAAGCGGGCGGCATCAGGCCGCCCGCGCCAACATCGGGGTTGATCGAACGCGATCCGCCCGGCGCACGCCGCGCGATCCGGGCATGGCTTGGGCTGCTGTTCGTGCTGGTGCTGGCGATGATCGCGGTCGGCGGCTTGACGCGGTTGACCGATTCAGGGCTGTCGATCACCGAGTGGAAGCCGCTTTCGGGTGCATTGCCACCTCTGGACGCGGCCGCATGGGCGCGCGAATTTGCCGCCTATCAGCAAAGCCCGGAATACCGGCTGCAAAATGCCGGGATGAGCCTCGAATCCTTCAAGAGCATCTTCTGGTGGGAATGGAGCCATCGTCAGCTTGGCCGCTTGATCGGCCTTGTCTGGGCGCTGGGGTATGTCGGCTTCTGGGCCGCGGGGCGGATTCCGCCGGGCTGGAAGACACGGCTGCTGCTGCTTGGGGCGCTTGGCGGGCTACAGGGCGCAATCGGCTGGTGGATGGTTGCCTCGGGGCTTTCGGGCGATGCGGTCGATGTCGCCTCTTATCGGTTGGCCACACACCTTGGGCTTGGCTTTGCCATTCTGGGGCTGATCGCGGTGCAGATGCTGGCGCTATCGCGTAGCGAAGCGGCGCTGATGCTGGCCCGACGCGCACAGGAATCGCGGCTGGTGCGGCTTGGCACTTGGCTGGTGGCGCTGACCTTTGTGCAGGTGCTTTTGGGCGCGCTGGTTGCGGGTATCGATGCAGGGCGCGGCTTTCCCACATGGCCCTTGATGAATGGCAGCTTCTTTCCGGCTGACGCTTTCGTGGTGGCGGGTGGTGGTGCGGTATGGCGCGCGTTTTTTGAAAACCCGGGGCTTGTGCAGTTTTTGCACCGCATGGCAGGCTATCTTCTGCTGGCTGCCTTGGCCTTTGGCTGGTGGCGCGCGCGCCGCTCGGCCAATATCTCGGTGCGCGTGGCCTTTGCCGCGGCGGCGCTTGTCGGGCTCGCGCAGGCGACGCTTGGCATCTACACAGCGCTTTATGCTGCGCCGCTGTCGCTTGGCATTACCCATCAACTCGGGGCGGTGCTGCTCTGGGTGCTGATCTTACGCGCGCGTGAACGTGCGCGCGCGCCGCTTTCCCAATCTGTTCGAGGAACAAAATGACTGCTTTTGAAAACCTTATGGCGTTTCAACACACCACCGAGGCGCTGTCGATGGTGGCCGAGCGGCTTGGCTGGGACCAAGAAACGGTGATGCCGCGCGGCGCGACCGAGCAGCGTTCCGAGGAAATGGCGGCGATGGAGGGCGTGCTGCACGCCCGCCGCACCGACCCGCGGCTGGCGGATTGGCTGGCAAATGCCGAGGCACCCGATGCCGCAGGCGCGCGCGCGATTTCGCTGATCCGTCATTCGTTTTTGCGCAGCGCCGCCGTGCCTGCGACACTTGCCGAGGAAATCGCGCGCACGACTAGCCTTGCGCAAGGCATCTGGGCCGAGGCGCGGGCCAAGAACGACGTTGCGCATTTTCTGCCGACGCTAAAGCGCGTCGTGGCGCTGCGCCGCGAAGAAGGCGAGGCGATGGCTGCCGCGGGCGTTGGGGGCGGCGATACCTATGATGCGCTGATAGACGGCTATGAGCCGGGCGCGAGTGCAGCGAGCCTTGCTGCGATGTTCAGCGCCATGCGCCCACGCCTAGTGGCGCTGCGCGAGGCCGTGCTGGGGGCACCCACGCCCAAGGCGCTGTCGCGCAACTTCGATGCCGAGGGGCAACTGGCGCTGGCCCGCCGCGCCGCCACCGCCTTTGGTTACGACTGGACGCGTGGTCGGCTTGATCTGGCAGTGCATCCCTTCTCTTCGGGTGGGGTAAACGACTCGCGTATCACCACCCGGGTCGTTGAAAACGAGCCGTTCAATTGCCTCTATTCCACGATTCACGAGGTTGGCCATTCGAGCTACGAGCTGGCCATCGACGCCGCGCACCACTTCACCCCGCTCGGGCATGGCGTGTCGATGGGCGTTCACGAAAGCCAGAGCCGGATCTACGAAAACCAGCTTGGTCGCAGCCGCGCCTTCACCAGCTGGCTTTTCACCCAGATGCAGGCGCAATTCGGCGACATCGGGCTTGCCGATGCCGATGCCTTCTACGCCGCCGTCAATGCCGTGCGCCCCGGCTACATCCGCACCGAGGCGGACGAGCTGCAATATAACCTTCACGTCATGCTGCGGTTCGATCTGGAGCGCGCGATGATCGGCGGCTCTCTGGAGGTCGAAGACATTGAAGAAGCATGGAATACCCGCTTCCTCGCCGATTTTGGCTTTGCCGTCGATAAACCTGCGCATGGCGTGCTGCAAGATGTGCACTGGTCCGTTGGGGCAATCGGCTATTTCGCCACCTACAGCCTTGGGAACGTCTATGCAGGCTGCCTCAATCGGGCGATGCGGCAGGCGTTGCCCGACCTTGATGCAAGCCTTGCCGAAGGCAGCGCCCGTCCGGCAGCGGCTTGGCTGCGTGAGAATGTGCAGCGCTATGGCAGCTTGCTGACCCCCACGGAGGTCATCACCAACGCCTGCGGCCACGCCCCGACAGAGGAGCCTTTGCTCGACTATCTCGAAGGCAAGTTCCGCGAACTCTACGCACTTTAAACCCTATCGGGGGGCTTTGCGCCCCCCGATGCCCGCCATCACCTAGCGCGGTGTCAGGGAAAGCCAGATCCCGTCCTTGCCGCGCACGGTCAGATGCGCCACAGGCATGGCCTCGCGCCCGGCGACGGGGGCGATGCGGAAGGCGCGGGCGATCATTGCCAACATCAGCGGCCCCTCGGCCATCGCAAAGGCCGCGCCGGGGCAGACGCGCTGGCCCGTTGAAAACGGGATATAGGCCGAGCGCAGGCAGGCTTTGCCGTTTGGCGTGGTGAAACGGTCTGGGTCAAACGCGTCTGGCCGCTCCCAAAGCCGCTCGTGGCGGTGCAGGTGCCAAGGCGAGATCACGACCTGCGCACCCTTGGGCACGGCGCGGTCGCGGAACTTCTCGGGGCAGCGCGCCTCGCGCACCATCATCGGCACTGGCGGATATAGCCGCATCGCCTCGCGGAACACCGCGCGTGCCTGTTTCAAGCGGTTGATGATCGAGAAATAGGGGATATCGGGGCCGATCACCGCATCAGCCTCGGCGGCAAGCCGATCTTGCCACTCGGGATAAAGCGCGATGAGGTAAAGCGACCAAGCGAGTGCCGAGGCCGAGGTTTCGTGCCCGGCAAGAAAGAAGATCGCGACCTGATCGACCATTTCGGCGGTATCGAACTTGTCACCCGTTACCGGGTCGGCGGTGGTCATGATCTTGGTGGCAAGGTCATCGGGGGCGGTGCCAGCGTTGATTGCCGCCATCCGCGCCGTGGTCAATTGCGTGATAAGGCTACGGATCGAGGCGGCGGTGCGCCGCGCCGCGCGCGAATGAAACCGCGGCATCCATTTTGGCAAGGGCAGCAATGCCCCGAGGTTGACGATCGGCTGCGCCTTCTGATGCGCGCGAAACTCGGAAAACGCCGCACTCGCCACGGCGTTTTCAATGGGGATGGAAAAGAGCGTGCGAAAGATCACATCGGCTGCGGCGTGGCTGGTTTCGGCCTCTATCTCGACCGGCTGGCCATCGGCACGCGCGCGCAACCGCTCGACGCAAGAAACACTCGCATCCCACATCGCAGGGAAGGTGTCGCGCAGCCGTCCGCCCTCGAACGCAGGGTCGATGATGCGGCGCTGGCGTTCCCAGACCGGGCCATTGGTGATGAACACCGAGTTGCCCAAAAGGGGGGCGAGCCCCTCGCGGATACGGTCCGACTTGGGAAAGTCATTGGGCCGCTTTTGCAGAACCAGATCAACAAGTTCTGGGTCGTTACACATGTAAGAATGAAAGAACGGCGTGCGAAACTCTGCCATCCAAGCGCGGTAAAGCCGTGCCGGTTGCGCCGAAAGGATATCGCGGCGGAAAAGTTGTAGATAGCGCAGCAAAGAAACCTTGTCGGCGCGCGGCGTGGGCTTGGGCGGCAAGGGCGTTTCGGTCATGATATGTCGGTATACCTGTTCACGGCCTGCTCGATGCGGCTGCCCGAGGGGTCGCGCCCGGCAAAGCGGGTTTGCAATGTTTGCGGGCCTGCCGTGATCTGGAAATAGTCGTAGTCGCCGGGCCGGTCAAAGGCGGAAAGATACTGGAAATGCAGGCGGAAAAAGCGCCAGCGCAGCTCTTTCCAGCGTTCGGGCGAAAGTGTTTTGCTGAAGGCCGCCGAAAGCACCAGCGGCCAGCGCTTGTCGGGT
>NZ_JBFHIA010000023.1:0-20463 GCF_041596715.1 Phaeovulum sp. | reverse complement strand
GGTTTTCAGTGAATCTTCAGGGAATGGCGCGGCTTGGACCACGGCTGCGGTGAACTTTTCCAATGTGCTCTCCGATACGTTCCGAAACAGGGCGATTAGGGGCAAAAGCCACAAGTTGCAGTATATCAGCCCCCTTCGCGCGAAGGCGATCGGGAATCGGGCCGGGCCAATTCTGCCGGGTGTGGCGGCGCAAGCGCGGTCAGTCGAGGCCGTGGCGATGCAGGCTGCGGGCTTCTTGCGCCTTGAACTGCGTAAAGCGTGGCATGAACTTTTCCCACTCGACGGTATGGGCATCAAACTCTGGCCCGTCGATACAGGCGTGGCGACGCTCGGGCTTGCCGTCGTGCAGCACTGGCACCATGCAGGCACCGCACATCCCGGTTGCATCGACCATGATCGAGTTCAGGCTTACAACGGTTGGCACCCCATATGGCTTGGTCAGGTCGCTGACCGCCCGCATCATCATCGGCGGGCCGACCGAGATGACTTCGGCGATCTTGCGGCCCTTGGAAACGGATCCTGCCTCCAGCATTTCTGCCAGGGGGGCGGTGACAAAACCCTTGATGCCAAAGGTGCCATCGTTCGAGCAATAGATCAGGTCAAGCTGGTCGCCGAACTTGGCCTTCAACTGCCCCATACGTTCGTCATCACCCGTCCAGAACAGATGATCGGCCGAGCGGAATCCGATGATCATCGTGACATGGTTGCCAAGGTGCAGATGCGCCTTGGCGATCGGGTAGATCGCAGGCAGGCCAACGCCGCCTGCCGCAAAGACCACGGTTTCGTCCGCACCGCAGGGTTTGACATCGCTTGGTCGGCCAAGCGGCCCGGCGATACCCGCAAAAGCATCGCCCACCGCCATCTGGTTCATCAGCCGTGTCGAGGTGCCCATGCCTTGGATCACCAGATCGATCGTGCCTGCATCGGCATCCCAATCGGCCAGCGTCAGCGGGATAAGTTCGCCGTCGGCGCTTGCCAGCACCCGCACGAATTGCCCAGCCTTGGCCGCATGTGCAACCACGGGCGCGCGCACCGTCAACTCGGCAATGCCCGCGGCCAGTGTGCTGTGCTTGACGATGCTTTGGCGTGCCTGCCCGAGGTCTGTGTATTTCGCAGCCTTTTCGACCATCTCGCGCACTTCGGTGGGCGTGAAGGGAATGTCGCCCACGATCTCGCGCGCGGCCGCCTGCCCGTCGCCCGCAGCGCGGATCGCGGTAGAACCGCCCCGCGCCGCATCGCCGCCGGTATAGACGCCGGAAATCGAGGTTTGCTGGCTACCCTCGCCCACCTCGATCGTGCCCCATTTGGAGGTTTTGAGACCGGGTTCGGAGGCTGCGATGATCGGGTTCGATGTATTGCCCAGCGCCATGATCACCAGATCGGCGGCGAGCTCTTCGGTCTTGCCGGTCGATACCGGGCGGCGGCGGCCAGAGGCATCGGCAGCGCCAAGTTCGTTCACATCCACCAGCGCGTGGGTGACGAAATGCGTGTGGGCATCACCCACAAACTCGCGCGGGCCGCGCAATTCGGCCAAGCCGATGCCTTCTTCCAGCGCGTGATGCAGCTCTTCTATGCGGGCGGGCATTTCGGATTTTGTGCGCCGATAAACGATGGTCACATTGCCGCCCAGCCGCTTGGCCGTGCGCGCAGCATCCATCGCGGTATTGCCGCCGCCGATGACCAGCACGTTCTTGCCCTCGACCTCGGGCAACGGTGTTTCAAAGCTGGGGTTGAGCCCGCGCATGAGGTTGACGCGGGTCAGAAACTCGTTGGCCGACATCACGCCGTTCAGATGTTCGCCCGGCACGTTCATGAAGGTCGGCAGGCCCGCGCCGCTGCCGATAAAAATTTTCCAGAAGCCCGCCGCCTTCAGATCATCAAGCGTCGCGCTTTTGCCCACGACGAAGTTGCGCACGAAGCGCCCACCAAGCGCGTCGATCTTGGCCACGACATCGTCGATCAGCGAATTGGGCAGACGAAACTCGGGGATGCCGTAGCGCAGCACGCCGCCAAGTTCGTGGAACGCCTCGAATACGGTGACGGGAAAGCCCTCGACGGCCAGAAGATAGGCGTTGATCAGCCCCGACGGGCCCGAACCCACCACCGCGATCGGCGGTTTTTCTGCGCGCACCCAGGGGCTTACGATCCCTTTGTAGCGCGCCATCGGGTCGGGGTTGGCAAGTTTTTCATGCTCGGGCAGATACCATTCAAGCTGGCCAATCTCGATCGGCCGCCCAGTGTGGGCGCAGACGCCCTGACACTGGTGTTCCTGCGGGCAGACGCGCCCGGTCACGCTTGGCAAGGGGTTGCAGGATTCGATCAGTTCCAGCGCCTGCCGGATTTTGCCGTTGCCGATCAGATCAAGCATCTCGGGGATGTGGATCTTGACAGGGCAGCCGCCAAGCCTGTCCTTCTTGCCGTGCACCAGAACGCCCAATTCGCAGGGCCGATCTTCGCACTGCTTGTCGCGCAGCACTTCCAGCCAGACGAACAGATCGACTTCGCGCAAGCTGTAGCCAAGCGACCGATAGCCAAGATAGCCTTGGTTGACCAAATCGAAATCATGGCTGCGTTCTTCCGGCGGGCGGATGTAGGGCGGGATATAGCTGCCCGCTGGCCAGTTTTCCGACAGGCCCTTGAACATCGGATAGCGCCCCGAAAGATGCGTATCGAGGGCGCGGATGAACTTGCGCTTGTATTTGAGCGGCAGGCCCCAAAGGAACCGCTGCAAGACAGTGCTCATGTCATCGCCGCGCAACAACAGGTTCCACAGAACACCGGTGAACCGCTCTCCGATCTCGGGTTGCTGAAACTCCCAAGCAATGGCTTGGGTGCCGTCGGCCACGAACACGTTGCGCAGCGAACGGGGGTCTGCGGCGAGGTGCTTTTTCAGCACCTCGATCTGGGTCTGGAACAGCTCTTCTTGGCTGGGGGAGGTTTCGACGTTCATCGAATGATCTCCGAGTCGCAGTTGGCGGCAACCTTGGCGACCCGCGCTTTCAGTTGCGCTGTCACCTCCAACTTTTCGAGCGCACCGGGAATGGTGTGGGCCACGGATTTGGCCACGCCATCGACAACGATCCGGGTCAGGGCAAAGAGTTCGGGCACCTCCTGATAGCATTTCTTGCAGTTGGAGCAGAGCGCAATATCCTCTTCATGGATATGCGGCAACTCGGCCGCGGGCGCAGCGGCAGCCGTGGCCCCTGCCCCAATCGGCGCACCAACCGGCGCAAGCGCCCCGGCAAAGCCGACCGCGGCAGGCGCGTTTGAGGCCGCCGCAAGTTCGCTCATGCCGCTGGCGATGCTGTCCATCGCGGTTTCGCGCGCCTGCACGGCCTCTTCGTAGCGGTGTTGCAGGCTGGCGAGTTCGGCGTGGTGCAGCGCATCGATATGGGTCACGTTCTGGCCTGCCAGATGCTGAAGCGTGCGCCAATTCCGCCGCCGCTCCTCAACCAGATGCACCACGGTTGTGCCGACCTCTAGGCGCACCAGTTGGCGCTTGGCGTCTGTTGCCAGCACATAAGGCACCTTGCCTGCGCGTTCGGCCAGCGGCAGGTCGATGTATTCGTGCACCGGCACCGCCTCTACCCCGTCTTTCAGCGGGCGGAACTGCTTTTTAAAGCGCGTTTCATCAAAGGCGAAGTTGGCAGGCGTCAGCGGCACGTCCATCAGCTTCAACTCACCATTCTCGACATATTCGAGCGTGGTGGTTGCCCAATCCTGATCGACGGCCGGGTTGCCCTCTAGCGAGAAACGCTCTGCAAGTGTCGCGCCTGCCTTCGGATCATGTACGAATACCGGGTTGATGCGGGCTTCGACCGCAAGTTTCGCGCGCCCGCTGGCCGCGGCATCGGCAATGCCCTGTTCGGACTGACAGGGGGTGTAGATGTCCAGCACGGCGGGCGAAGAGCTGTGTTCCAGATAGCGGATCAGGTTCTTCAGAAAGTGGCCCGGCAGCGATGTGGCGCTTTGCACCACAAAGACATTCGGATGGAACGCGGCGATCAGGCCAAGCTCCTTGCGGTCTTCCTGCTTGCCCCCGCCTGCGGCACCAAACCGGCTAAGGTCGCTGTCTTGCCCCGAAAGGCTCGCGGTCGAGGTCTGACCACCGGTGTTGGAATAAACACCGCTGTTAAGCACCATCACCTTGACGGGCGTGTTGGTGGCAAGCAGCCGCGACAGCGCACCAAAGCCGATGTCATAGGCCGCACCGTCGCCGCTGATGTTGATGACCGTGGGCAAAAGCGCGCGTTCTTCAGGGGTAAAATCGGTCCAGCCAAAATTGCGCAGGAACGCATCATCCGTGGCCGGGGCGTAGGCGTCGGCCAGTTCCAGCCGCGCGGTGCGCAGCGCCTTGAAATCGACCGCGGTGGTCGAGGTGAGGCCCTCGAAGATGCCTTTGGTCAGGGCCGGCCCATCTTGGAACAGGCTGTTGACCCAAGGATCGTTGTAGGGGTTGTAGGGGAAGGTCGAGGCATAGACGCTGCTGCACCCGGTCGCGTTGGCAACCACCATGGCCGCAGGGCCGTTGCCGGTTGGCCCGCCTTCCATCAGGAACAGGCGCTTTTCGATTACATCACGCGCAGTGGCAATGCGCGCCTTACGCGCAGGATCGGTGACCTCGGCAAGCTTGGCGGTCAGGGCGGCATCCAGCTTTTCAAGCTCACGCACATGCCCGCGCAGGCGGCGGTCGTGCAGCGCGTGGCTGGCGGAGACAACCTGACGGATGGCGGTCACCTCGCCGCAACCACGGCAGGCGCCGTGCCCACCGGTGGTGGCATAATAGGTGTCGCGATCCAGCATCATCCGCTTGATATCGCCCTCTGGCTCGAACGCCGGGTCGATGTAGCGCGCTTGCGTGTTCGGCGTTTGCGACAGAAACTCGAACTCGGTCTGCAACCGCTCTAGCAGCGGCGCGTCCTGTTCCGCCTCGCTCAACGCGCCGGGGCCGCAAACCGCGATACATTCAAGGCAACCCGAGCATTTCCACGGGTCGATCACCACCGAGAAAAGCCCCCCGGTTCCGGCCTGTTCAGCCTCCATCACGTCAAAGAAAGGCCGGGTCTGCGATACCGGCAGCACCGCTGCGGCTTCGGCCAGCCGCGTGAGGTTGCGCCGGACCACGGCGCTATCGACATCGAGCGTTTCGACGGCCTTCGCCACCAAATCGCCGAAGGCCTTGCGCTCGCGCCCTTCGCGGTAGGCGGCGCGCACGGCCTCGCCAATCGGGCGAATATGCTCTCGCAGAACGTCGCGTTGTGTGGCCGACATTTCGGCCTTTTTCAGCGCAGTCATCAGCAGATCGTTGATGTCATGCACCGAGGCGGGAATCGCCGCATCGGGGCAGACCATCGTGCAATCCATGCAGCCGGTGCAAAGATCGGCGTTGAATACCGGCACATTACGCCGGAACAAGCCCTTGTCGCGCGCGGCGGCGGTGCCAGAGGGCATGAACATGCCGCTGCCCGGCAATACCGGTGCTTCGCCAATGGTGCCCGCGCGGAAGGGTGCGGCCACGGTTTCTTCGAAATAGCCGTGATCGAACATCCCGGCGGGCGCGGCGTCTTGCGCGATCCGGCACATCGAGGCCGAGATCATCGGGCTGAAGGCGGGTTCCTGCGGCGCGCTGGCGGCAATTTGTGCATATTCGGGTGCCGCGTAGTCGATGGCAATTGTCGCCTCGAGCCCGTCGCGGATCACGGCCATGTTGCCATCGACGATGGCACCACCCTTGGCGGAAAACTTCTTGGCGATCTGGCTGCGGATCTTGTCGAGCACGGCGGTTTCGTCCGCGCCTTGGGTGATCTGATCGACATGGCCGCAAACCGCCCCGATGAAGGCGATGCCCATCATGCGGGTTTCAAGTTCGGGGGAAGGCGCGTGTTTCTTGGCAATGGCAAAGCCATCAAGCACATAGAAGCGGATCTTCTTCTTGATGATGAAGTCACGCATCGCCCCGGGCAGGCCCTTCCAGACCTCGAGCGGTGGCAGGCTTGATTGCAAGATGAAAGTGCCGCCCTCGACCAGACCGCGCAGCGGGTTGCTGTGCGCAAATACCTTGTGGTCGGGCGAAACCACGACCTCGACATCCTCAAGATCGGCGTTGGTGATCTTTACCGGCTCTGGGCTGAGGGTGATGTAATAGTTGGTCGGCGCACCGCTTTTTTCCGAACCGTATTTCGGCGCCGCCTTGGAAAAGAGGCCAAGCACATTGGCCAGAATATCGGTCAGAAGTTTGCCGGTTGCGATGGTGCCGTAGCCGCCGACCGAATGGAAGCGGATGCGCAGCGCGCCTTCGGGCAATAGCTTCGGGTTCGGCTTCGGTTCTAGCGCCATCAACTCGGTCTCGGGATAGGCCGCACGCAGCCTGTCTTGCAGCCCGGCCAGTTCCGGCGACGGTGTCTTGGAAAAGAACTGGCTGCCCAGATAGACAAAGGGCGCGTTCTGCCCGTCCATATTGTCATAGGCCGCGATCAGGTGGCGCGGTTGCAGATCATGCGCGCCAAGGCCGAAGATTGCGGTTGTCAGCCGTGGCAGCCGCGCCATTGCGGGGATACCGGGGTGACGCGTCTCTTCAGCGTTTTCGACTGCTTTGACAAAGGCTTGGTTGACAAGCGCAGTCAGCGAAGTGACCTCGGAACGTTCCAGCACGGTCACAGCTTTCTTGCCCTTGAGCGCGGCTATCAGTTCCGCCTCGGGGAAAGGTTGCAGCAGCTTGACCGAGATCACGCCAACCTTTCTGCCCTGACGGCGCAGATAGGATGCGACCGCCTCGGCATCATCGGTGACAGAGCCGAGACCGACCAGCACCGTCTCTGCATCGTCGCAAAGGAAGGTCTTGATCGGCGCATAATCGCGCCCGGTCAGTGCGGAGTATTCCTGCATCGCTTCACGCACGAAGCGCGGCACGTCGCGCGAAAAGTGGGTGCGGTGGTCAACGCTGCCGGCTTGGAAGTCGGGCTGGTTCTGCACGCCACCCGTCAGGCCCGGGTTATTCACATCAATCTGTGCCGGAACGCGCTGGCGCGTTCCTTTCTGGAAGGCGTTGACCCATTGGCGCTGCCATTGGAGGTGCAATTCCTCGGGCAGATTGGCAAGCGTTGCGGCGACCATTGCGCCCGCGTTGTCAGCCTCAATAGCATCGGCATTGGCATCGAGGTAGGCGATCAGCTTTACATAATCCTCCTGATCCAGATCGGTGCTGTGGCGGCCCAGATACCGCTTGAGCTGAAACACCCTGCCCTTGGCACCGAACAGCATTTCTTGCGCGACCGTCGGGCAGGCGATACGGCCATCCGGATCGCCCAGAAAACGGCGCAGCAGATCATCTTCCGGCATCCGCACTTCGCTCATCATGTGGCTGGTGACAAAGCCATCCATGGCGTTTGCGACCGGAATCATCGACATCGCGCTGACCTTGTAGGAAATCGCCGCAAGGTCGGCGGCTTCCTGCGGGTTGGAGCCGAACAGAATGGTGTAGCCAGAGGGCAGCAGCGCATAAACGTCGTCATGCCCCGCCATCACGTTCAGCGAATGGCGCGAGACCGAGCGTGCCGCGACCTGCAACACGAAGCCGCCGACCTTTTTGCCAACGGTGACGTAATGCGATTCAATGCCGTAGAGGATACCCTGACTGGACGAGGCGTTGGAGATATACTGCCCACCCGTCAATGCCGCGCCCAGCGCGCCCGATTGCGCAGAATGTTCGCCCTCGGGTTCGAAGAAGAACGGGTGCCTGCCCCAGATGTTCACACCACCCGCGGCCCTGAACGCCTCGTAAAGCTCGGCAATCTCGGTTGAGGGGGTGATCGGGTAGCCAATCACACCCCCGCAGACCTGCCCCATCACCTGCGCGATCGCGCCATTTCCGTGAATAACCGTGGGGATCCCAGGGAACTCTGATGTGCAGGGAAGCGTGTCGCGCATGGTATTCTCCAGACTCAACTTGCCAAAACACATAGGCGCTCTTGCCCGATAGTCCATGCAACGAATGCGCGCAGGTAGCGCTAAACCTGACCTTGTGTCTTCTCTGCGCGGGTTCTGGCCAGCTTGGATCTGCCCGTTATCAGTGCGCCGCTTGACCTTTTGCAACAAGGTTGCCCACCATTCGCAGGGTGCTGCGAAATAGCGACGCACTGTCATAAAAGGTTCACTGGCGCGCGCACATCAATTCCGTTAATCGGGAATTATGGAACCAAATCGCGCCACTCATGCCTTTGCCACGTTGGGTCATCCCGGCCGCCTCGCCGTTTTTCGCTTGCTGATGCGCTTTGCACCGCAAGGTGTGCGGCCAACCGAGATCGCCGCGGCACTGGGGCTGAAACAGAATACGCTTTCGCATCATCTGTCTGATCTGGCGGCGTCTGGACTGGTGCGGGTGGCGCGGCACGGGCGCTCGCTTTTCTATTCGGTCGATCTGGATATGACCGAGGGCCTTGTGGGCTATCTTGCGCTCGATATCGGCCGCGCCCGCCCCGATCTGCTGTCACCGCTTCTTGCCAGCCAGAAAGAAGGCTTTTCCATGCGCGATGCCGATTTCAACGTGCTTTTCATCTGTTCTGGCAACTCTGCCCGGTCGATCTTTGCCGAGGCCCTGCTGCGCGATCTGGGCGGCGGGCGGTTTCGGGCGTTTTCGGCAGGCACCCTGCCCAACTCTGCGCTGAATCCCTTTGCGCTTGATGTGCTTAGGCGCAATGCACATGAGGTGTCGGGCCTGCGCGCCAAACATCTGTCAGAGTTTCAGCACGCCGACGCCCCGGTGATGGATTTCGTGTTCACCGTCTGCGATACCGCGGCGGCCGAGGAATGCCCGCCTTGGCAGGGCCAGCCGATCACCGGCCATTGGGGCCTGCCCGACCCGGTGAAAGCAACGGGAACGGACGCCGAAAAGGCGCTGGTTTTCGCGCAAACCTACGGTGCGCTTCGCCGCAGGATCACCGCATTTGTCGATCTGCCTTTTGCCACGCTTGATCGGCTTGCGCTGCAAGCGCGGGTGGACCGGATCGGCGCGCAGTCTGACATCGCAACAAAGGATTGAAAAATGCCCCGCATCGCGCTCAACGGTCTTGGCCGGATCGGAAAACTTGTTCTGCGAAACCTGATCGACATGGGCGCGGGTGGTGAGATCGTGTTGCTCAACGACCCCGCAGGCGATGCCGAACAACATGCGCTGCTGGTCGAGTTTGACAGCGTTCACGGGCGCTGGAACGCCAAGATCGAGCATGATGACGAAAGCCTTACGCTGAACGGCCAGCGCATCCGCCTGACGCGGCAAAAAACCATCGAAGCCCTGCCGCTGGCCGAACTTGGCGTTGATCTGGTGATTGATTGCACCGGGGTATTCAAGACGGCGGCCAAGACCGCCCCCTATTTCGCCGCCGGTGTGAAAAAGGTCGTCGTCTCCTCTCCGGTCAAGGACGGCGGTGCGCTGAACCTTGTCTATGGTGTAAACCACCACCTTTATGATCCGGCCACGCATGATCTGATTACCGCAGCCTCTTGCACCACCAATTGCCTTGCCCCGGTGGTGAAGGTGATCCACGAAAATCTTGGCATCCGGCACGGCGCGATCACCACGATTCATGACGTGACCAACTCGCAGACCATCGTAGACCGCCCCGCCAAGGACATGCGGCGCGCGCGTTCTGCCCTGTTGAACCTGATCCCGACAACCACGGGCAGCGCAACCGCCATCACCCTGATCTACCCCGAACTCAAGGGCCGCTTGAACGGCCACGCCATTCGGGTGCCGCTGCTGAATGCCTCGCTGACCGATTGCGTGTTCGAGGTTGCGCGCGAAACCACGGTCCAAGAGGTCAACGCGCTGCTCAAGGCGGCGGCTGACGGGCCGCTGAACGGCATCCTTGGGTATGAGACGCGCGCACTGGTGTCTTCGGATTATACCAATGACCCGCGTTCTTCGATCGTCGATGCGCAATCGACGATGGTGGTCAATGGCACGCAGGTAAAGATCTACGCGTGGTATGACAACGAATGGGGCTATGCCTGCCGCCTGGCCGACATCGCCCGCATGGTGGCGGGTGCGATGTGAGCGGCGCGGCCATGCCCAACCCGCTGCGCGCCTATGCCGCCGTAACCGCGGCCTACTGGGCCTTCATGCTGTCTGACGGCGCGTTGCGGATGCTTGTGCTGCTGCATTTCAACGCGCTCGGGTTCGGGCCCGTGCAACTGGCGTGGCTGTTCTTGCTGTATGAGCTGGCAGGCATCGTCACCAACCTTTACGCAGGTTGGCTTGCCGCCCGTTTCGGGCTGGCAGCAACGCTTTACGCGGGACTGGTGCTGCAAATCGGTGCCTTGGTCGCGCTGGCGCAACTTGACCCGAACTGGGGCGTGGTTGCCTCGGTGGCTTTCGTGATGGCGGTTCAGGGTGTTTCGGGGGTGGCCAAGGATCTGGCCAAGATGTCGTCGAAATCGGCGGTGAAGCTGTTGGCACCCGAAGGCGATGGTACGTTGTTTCGCTGGGTGGCAAGGCTAACCGGGTCCAAGAACGCGGTGAAGGGGTTGGGCTTCTTTCTGGGCGCGGTGCTGCTGGGGCTTTGGGGGTTTGACGCGGCGATCTGGGGCATGGCGGTTGTGCTGAGCGTGATCTTGTTTGCCGTGGCGCTGTTCTTGCCTGCGGGTTTGCCCGCAAAAGACAAGGACGCAAAGTTTGCGGGCTGGAAGTCACACGATCCGCGCGTCAACCGGCTAAGCCTTGCGCGGCTGTTCCTGTTTGGGGCGCGCGATGTGTGGTTTGTGGTGGGCGTTCCGGTCTACTTCCAGATGGTGCTGTCGGATGGCACGCCTGAAGGCCGACGCTGGGCGTTTTTCGTGATCGGCGGGTTTCTGGCGCTTTGGATCATCCTTTACGGTGCCGTGCAGGCAGCCGCGCCGCGCATCATCGGGACCACGGGGCCTGACGTGCTGGCAAAGGCGATCCGCTGGGCCGGGTATCTGGTGCCGATCCCCTTTGCGCTGGCGGCCGCCGCCGCGCTGGCCGGTGCCCCGGCGGATTGGTTGACGGTTACGCTGATCGCGGGGCTCATGCTATTTGGCTTTGTTTTTGCGGTTAATTCTTCGATCCACTCGTATCTGATCTTGGCCTTTGGCGATGCTGGCAGGATTACGAGGGATGTGGGGTTTTACTATATGTCGAACGCTGCCGGGCGGCTTTTGGGCACGCTGCTGTCGGGCGTCAGCTATCAGATGGGGGGCCTGCCGCTATGCCTTGCTACGGCAGGCACCCTTGCGGCCGCGTCTTGGATCGCGGCGCAACGGTTGCGCGGGGCCTAGGCGCAGCGGTTGCGCCCCGCCGCCGCGTCACACGACCTTTGCCCGCCATATGGCGATGCCGAGCCACGCGACAGCCGCGACCATGGCGATTGCGCCCACAAGCACGAACACGGGCGAGGCACTCAGTGCGAACTCCGCCACGATTCCAAGCGGCATCAGCATACCCGCAAGCGCAAGCCACGAGACCCATTTGGCCGATACCGCCGAAATCGGCAGCCGCAGGATCAGATAGCCCACCATCACGTTCAAGAACGCAAATAGGTTGCCGTGCACATGCGCAAGGCGCGATTCAAAATGCGTGCCGGTGGTATATTCGGCGATCCACTGCGCCTTGTTCGGGGCGAAGTCGCGCAGATAGATCAGCCCGAATCCGTAGAGCATGAAGACCGCCAGAAACAGCAATCCCGCCACGATATTTCGTTTGCCGTATTTCATTTCAGCTGCCTTTCCCTTGATGCGACGGGCTCAGGACTTTGGCACGCAGGTCTTGTCGCCGCGGTTGACGACAACCGCGATGACAATCCAGACCACCGCGCGCAGCACCATCGCCCCGACAGTGCGCATTTCAAACGCGCCGCCGGCAAGGACGTGCCAGCCGAAGAAGGCAAAGACCGCGGTGATCGCCACGGCCAGCGCAATGCTGAGCCGTGCAGCCCAAGACCGGTTCAGAAGTATCCCGATACCGGCCGCCACATAGACAAAGCCCGACAGGAAGTTGAACCAGAGCACGAAGCCCACCGCATTGCCGACCCATTCTTGGGTCTCTGCACCGCCGAACAGCGCGCTGCCGCCTGAAAAGACGGTCAGAAGGCCGAACACGATGGCAATGATGGCTGCTGCCCTGAAAGAGCAGGAACCCGTTATTTTTGACGTCATTTCACATCTCCCTTAGTGGTTTCTGGAAATCGGCGTGGATCATTCTGGCGATGCCTCTTGCGCCGATGCTGTGACCGGACAATCACCGAACAGCGCGATCTCGCTTGCGACAAGCCGCGCCCCCTCGACTTCAAGTGCAAAGCTGCGCCGGCCAAGCGACCAGCGGATTGCAAGGCCCTGCACCAGTGAAATCAGCAGCACCGCCGCATCGGCGGGCACAAGGTCGGCGCGGAACACGCCGCTATCGCGGCCCCGCTGCAACTCGTTCACCAGCATGGTCTGGAACCGTGTCATCACGCCCATAAACGTGGCGCGCAGCGGCGCGTTTTCGGCATGCAACTCGCGCGAGTGCAAAATCGCCGGGATCGCGGGGTTGGCGCTGATCTGGCGCAACTGCACCCCGATAAGTGCTGCAAGCCGGTCTTGCGGTGCAGCGTCGGTTGCCATCACCTCGTCCCACGCGCCCAGCATGGTTTCGGTTATGTGCAGGGCTACCGCCTGCCACAGATCCTGCTTGGTCGGAAAATGGCGAAAGATACCGGGCTGCGTCAGGCCAACCGCAGTGGCAACGGCCTGCGTTGTCAGCCTGTCGGGGCCAAGTTCATCTGCCAGACGCAACATGGCTGCGACGATTTCTGTCTTGCGGCTTTCTGCCGATTTGCGGGCTGCCATGCGGGCTCCAACTTGTTAGTGAGTAGTTACTAACTATTTTGGAGGCTTTTTCGCGCTTGTCAATGGCCAAGCCGCAACCGGGCCGCTGCGTTGAAAAACGCAACCTGAAAAAGGGGGTATTGCAAGATATGATGGCCCGCGCGGGTGCGACTTTCGGCAGTTCAGTAGGTATAGGGCCTTGCGACGACGGACTCATCATCGTCGCCATCGTCCAGAAGGGCCGCACCGGCAAGTGCTGCCTCGTCGTCGCAATCCGGGCCGTCGATCAGCGGTGACGGATGCGCAACCGCCTCTAGCGCCTTTCGGTCGGTGATGATCACGCGCTGCCCGTCAACCTTGGCACCCACCTCTTGAAGCGACTTCATCGTGCGTGAAAGGCTTTCGGGCGTCACACCAAGATACGAGGCGAGCAGCCGCTTTTCGACGGGGATGATGAAGCTTGCGCTTTTGCTATCGCGCGTCTTGCGCAGAATATAGGCCGCCAGACGCTCTCGCGCGTTGCGCAGTTTGATGTCTTTTGCGTGCCGAACGACGCTGCGGTAGCAGGAGGCGAGTTCGTTGATGGTCGCCATCGCGAACTTGTGGTCGGTTTGGAAAACCGCGCGCAGATCGACGCTGGGCAAAAGAATGATGCGGGTCTTTTCCAAAGTGCGCGCAGCCATCAGGTACGGCGCATCCTTGATGCAGGCCGCAAGGATGAAGCTGGAAACCGGGCGCACGACCGCCATGGTTGTTTCACGATCCTGCCAACGCGCGAAAAGCTCTACCGATCCTTCCACCACGATATGCAGAAAGTCCGGCTCTGCCCCCTGCTCGATCAGTTGCACAAAGGCTGGAAAAGTCTGGTCATAGGCCGCGCGCATCAGCAAAGCAAAGCTATCATCCGCCATCGTGCGAAACAGCGGCAACTGCCGAATCTGCGCAAGCTCAGAATCTCGCACGAATCACCTCCCTCTCCCCAACGAGGCCTTATCATATGATAAGCACGCGACAGATCGAGGTCTAGCCGCGAACCGAAACCTGCGCGTCGGCGGATTGACTCATTCCGGCCCCTCAGGTGCAGCACGTCAATTCGAGTGCGATTTCCAAAACCGCCGCGCGCATTTTGATCTGGGTCAAGTTTTCTGTCGCCCGGCGATGACTGATGCCTTCAACGGACGCGCGAAAGCGCAACATGCGGAGGGCGGAAATGCAGGATCCGGCGAATGTGTTGTCTGGCGAGCAGGGACGTGCACTGACACTAAGCACGATCGCATTCACGACCTGCTTTGCGGTCTGGACGATCTTTTCGATCATCGGCGTCGAGATCAAGGCAGAGCTTGGGCTAAACGAGTTTCAGTTTGGCCTTCTGGTCGCAACGCCGATCTTGACCGGTTCGCTTACGCGGTTGTTTCTGGGGGTCTGGACCGAAAGGTTTGGCGGCCGGATCGTCTTTTCCGCACAGATGCTGCTGACAGCTGGCGCCACATGGATGCTTACCTGGGCCTCAAGCTACCTGATGTATCTGATTGCGGCGCTGGGCATCGGCCTCGCGGGTGGGTCGTTCATCATCGGGGTTGCCTATGTGTCGCGCTGGTACAGGCCGGGCAAACAGGGAACCGCGCTCGGCATCTTTGGCGCGGGTAACGTTGGCGCAGCGGTGACCAAGTTCATCGCGCCCTTCGTGATGGTGGCTTACGGCTGGCACGGTGTCGCGCATGTCTGGGCAATCGCGCTGGCGGCGATGGGGATCGCGTTTTACATCTTTGCCAAGGACGAGCCGCAGCTTGTGGCGCGCCGCCAATCGGGTGCCCGCGCGCCAAGCCTGGCCGAGCAGTTCGCACCTTTGCGGAACCTTCAGGTCTGGCGCTTCTCGCTTTACTATTTCTACGTATTCGGCGGCTTTGTGGCGCTGGCGCTTTGGATGCCGCACTATCTGGTTGATGTCTATTCGCTCGACATCCGCACGGCGGGCATGGCTGCGGCCTCGTTCTCGCTCGCGGCATCGGTATTTCGTGCCTATGGCGGGCATCTGAGCGACCGCTTCGGCGCGCGCATGGTGATGTATTGGAGCCTTGGGTTTTCGGCCATCCTTTTGTTCATGCTGTCCTATCCCCCGACCGACTACGTGATCCAAAGCAAGAACGGCCCGATCGCGTTTTCAACCAGCCTCGACACCACGCCTTTTGTCATCACACTGTTCATGCTGGGGTTTTTCATGAGCCTCGGCAAAGCGGCCGTGTTCAAGCACATTCCCGTCTATTACCCCAACAACGTTGGCGCGGTTGGCGGGCTGGTCGGCATGATCGGCGG
Organism: Phaeovulum sp.; assembly: GCF_041596715.1. Taxonomy (GTDB): domain Bacteria; phylum Pseudomonadota; class Alphaproteobacteria; order Rhodobacterales; family Rhodobacteraceae; genus UBA6213. The sequence continues at coordinate 5,331 of NZ_JBFHIA010000023.1, read as the reverse complement.
GCTGGGTGGCTTTCTGCTGCCTATCGCCTTTGGCGTGGCGCTCGACCTGACCGGCATTTACACCACTGCCTTCGCGCTGATGTTCCTGCTGGTAAGCGTGTCGCTGCTGTGGATGCATCTCGCCATCCGGCAGATGGAGCGCAACGCAGAAGGCAGTGCGCGCGCCGCATTGCCCGAATTGCCCGAGATGCAGGGCATGACGCGGCAGGATGGCACGGCAACCGCCTCGCACGCGCTGCAAGAATGGAGGCCCGAAGATCCGGTATTCTGGGCCGAAAAGGGCCGCCGCATCGCGCGCCGCAACCTTTGGATCTCGATCCCCGCCTTGTTGCTGGCGTTTTCGATCTGGATGGTCTGGTCGGTTGTGGTGGCGCGCCTGCCTGCGATCGGTTTCGACTTCACGCCGGGGCAATTGTTCTGGCTGGCGGCGTTGCCCGGGCTTTCGGGCGCGACCTTCCGGATCTTTTACAGCTTCATGGTGCCGATCTTTGGCGGCAGGCTATGGACCACGATTTCGACCGCCTCGTTGCTGATACCGGCCTTGGGTATCGGCTATTCGGTGCAGAACCCGGAAACCCCCTATTTCATCTTCCTCACACTGGCGCTGCTCTGCGGCTTTGGCGGCGGCAACTTTGCCTCGTCGATGGCCAATATCGCTTTCTTCTTCCCCAAGGCCGAAAAGGGCAACGCGCTGGCGCTGAATGCCGGGCTGGGCAACCTTGGCGTGTCGGTCATGCAGTTTCTGGTGCCGGTCGTCATCACCACGGCGGTGTTCGGCGCATTGGGCGGCGCGCCGCAAACGATGTCTACGGGCGGCCAGCTTTGGATGCAGAACGCGGGCTTCATCTGGGTGCCCTTCATCATCATCTCGACCATCGCAGCATGGGTGGGCATGAATGACATCGCCGATGCCAAGGCCAGCTTTACCGAGCAGGCGATCATCTTCAGCCGCAAGCACAACTGGATCATGTGCATTCTCTACACCGGCACCTTCGGCAGCTTCATCGGCTATTCGGCGGGCTTTCCGCTGCTGGCCAAGATCATGTTTCCCGATGTCAATTCGCTGCAACTGGTGTTTCTGGGCCCGTTGGTGGGCGCGCTTAGCCGAGCGGGCACCGGCTGGGTGTCGGATCGCTTTGGCGGCGGGCGCGTGACGTTCTGGACCTTCCTCGGCATGATCGTGGCGGTGTTCGGGGTGATCTTCTTTGTCGAGATCAGCGATCAACCCGGCGCGTTCTGGGGCTTTTTCGCCGCGTTCATGGCGCTGTTCTTCCTGACCGGGGTGGGCAATGCCTCTACCTTCCAGATGATCCCCTCGATCATGGCGCGCGAAGTGCCGCGGCTGATGCCACAGCTCGACAAGGCCGCCATGCACAAGCAGGCCGAGCGTGAAAGCGCTGCGATCATCGCCTTTACATCCGCCGTCGCGGCCTATGGCGCGTTCTTCATTCCCAAAGCCTATGGCACCTCGATTGCCCTGACCGGCACACCGGCAACAGCACTTTGGGCATTTCTTGCCTTCTACGTGCTCTGCGCTGCGCTGACATGGGCTTACTACACCCGTCGCGGCGGGTTGCTTGATGCCTCCACACGCGCGGCCGCAGCTGCCGCTTCCCAAGCCTGACCTGAAAGGACCGAAAGATGAGCCATCTTCTCGACCGTCTCAATTTCTTCAAAACGGTTCGCAAGGACACCTTTGCTGGCGGCCACGGCCAGACCACGATCGAAAGCCGCGATTGGGAAGAGACCTATCGCAACCGCTGGCGGCACGACAAGATCGTGCGCTCGACCCACGGGGTGAACTGCACCGGTTCGTGCAGTTGGAAGATCTATGTCAAGTCGGGCATCGTAACTTGGGAAACCCAGCAGACCGACTATCCGCGCACCCGCCCCGACATGCCCAACCACGAGCCGCGCGGCTGTGCGCGCGGGGCGTCCTATAGCTGGTATCTCTACTCGGCCAATCGGGTCAAAACCCCGCTGGTGCGCGGCAATCTGATGCGGCTGTGGCGCGAAGCGCGCGCCAGCATGGCCCCGGTGGCCGCTTGGGCCGCCATTCAGTCAGACCCGGCCAAGCGCGCCAGCTACACCAAGACCCGTGGCAAGGGCGGCTTTGTGCGCGCCACTTGGGACGAAGTGACCGAAATCGTCGCCGCCGCGAACGCCTATACGACCAAGACCTACGGGCCTGACCGTGTGTTCGGCTTTTCACCGATTCCGGCGATGTCGATGGTCAGCTACGCCGCCGGGTCGCGCTACCTTAGCCTGCTGGGCGGCACCTGCATGTCGTTCTATGACTGGTATTGCGATTTGCCGCCTGCCAGCCCGCAAACTTGGGGCGAGCAGACCGACGTGCCCGAAAGCGCCGACTGGTACAACGCGGGCTATTTGATCCTCTGGGGCTCGAACGTGCCGCAGACCCGCACACCGGATGCGCATTTCTATACCGAGGCGCGCTATCGCGGCACAAAGTCGGCCGTGGTCAGCCCCGACTATTCCGAGGCCGCCAAGTTTGGCGATGTCTGGCTGAACCCGCAAGCAGGCACCGACGCCGCACTGGCCATGGCTTTTGGCCACGTCATCCTGCGCGAGTTCCACCTTGACCGGCAGGTACCCTATTTCGAAGATTACACCCGCAAGTATTCCGATTTTCCACTGCTGGTGAAGCTGGAAGAGCGTGACGGGCGGCTGGTGCCCGGCCGCATGTTGCGCGCCGCGGATTTTGCAGACGGCATTGGCGAGGCCAACAACCCCGACTGGAAAACCGTCGGGTTTGACGCCAAGACCGGTAAGGTCGTGGCACCGAACGGCTCGATCGGCTTTCGCTGGGGGCAGGACGGGCAGTGGAACCTTGAGGAAAAGGCAGCGGGCAGCGACGTTGAGTTGCAGACGACGCTGATCCTTGATCAAGACCACGATGACGTGGTCGGGGTCGATTTCCCCTATTTTGGCGGCGAGGCCAGCGAGCATTTCGTCGCCGACAACCGCGGTGCGGTGCTGACCCGCGACGTGCCGGTGAAGCGGCTGGAGTTGAAGGATGGCGAGGCGCTGGTTGCCACGGTGTTCGACCTTTTCTGTGCCAACTACAGCCTAGACCGCGGCCTTGGCGGTGACAACGTTGCCACCTCGTTCGATGCCGACGTGCCTTTTACCCCTGCTTGGGCAGAAAAGATTACCGGCGTGCCGCGCGACCGTATCATTGCGGTGGCGCGCGAATTCGCCTCGACCGCCGAAAAGACCAACGGCAAATCCATGGTCATTCTCGGTGCCGGGCTGAACCACTGGTACCATATGGACATGGCCTATCGCGGCATCATCAACATGCTGGTGATGTGCGGTTGCGTGGGCCAGTCGGGGGGCGGCTGGTCGCACTATGTGGGGCAAGAAAAGCTGCGTCCGCAGACCGGTTGGACGGCGCTTGCCTTTGCGCTCGATTGGGCGCGCCCGCCGCGGCACATGAACTCGACCAGCGCATGGTATGCCCACACCGACCAGTGGCGGTATGAAACCGTATCGGCGAACGAGATCGTGTCGCCCACGGCCCCTGCGGGCAACTGGGCCGAGCGAAGCCTGATCGACTACAATATTCAGGCCGAGCGGATGGGCTGGCTGCCTTCGGCGCCGCAGCTCAAGACCAACCCGCTAGAAGTGGGCCGCGCGGCCAAGGCGTCGGGCAAATCGGCGGCGGACTATGTGGCCGAGGGGCTGAAATCGGGCAAGCTGCAAATGTCTTGCGAAGACCCTGACGCGCCTGAAAACTGGCCGCGCAACCTGTTCGTGTGGCGCTCGAACCTGCTTGGCTCGTCGGGCAAGGGGCACGAATATTTCCTGCGCCACCTGCTGGGCACCGACCATGGCGTGCTGGGCAAGGATCTGGGCGTGGAGGGGCGCAAGAAACCGCTTGAGGCGAAATGGCACGATGCGGCCCCCGAAGGAAAACTTGACCTTCTGGTGACGCTCGATTTCCGGATGTCTACCACCTGCGTCTATTCCGACATCGTTCTGCCGACTGCCAGCTGGTACGAAAAGGACGATCTGAACACTTCGGACATGCACCCCTTCATCCACCCGCTGCAAGCGGCAGTGGACCCGGCCTACGAAAGCAAGTCGGATTGGGAAATATTCAAAACCCTCGCGCGCAAGTTTGCAGACGTCGCGCCCGAGGTTCTGGGCGTCGAAACCGACATCGTGTCGCTACCAATGCAGCACGACAGCCCCGGAGAGTTGGCGCAGCCCCACGTCGCTGATTGGAAGAAAGGCGAATGCGAGTTGATCCCTGGCAGGACTGCGCCAAACTTTATTGCCGTGGAGCGTGATTATCCAAACCTTTACAAACGCTTCACCGCCCTCGGCCCGCTGATGGAAAAGGTCGGCAACGGCGGCAAGGGTATCGCGTGGGATACCAAGACCGAGGTGCACCATTTGCGCGCGCTCAACGGCAGCGTCACCGAAAAGGGCGCGACCGAAGGCATGGCCAAGATCGACACCGCGATCGACGCGGCGGAAGTGATCTTGATGCTCGCGCCAGAAACCAACGGCGAGGTTGCCGTGAAGGCATGGCACGCGCTTGAAAAGATCACCGGGCGCGAACATGCGCATCTGGCGGCGGCCAAAGAGGACGAAAAGATCCGCTTCCACGACATCGCGGCGCAACCACGCAAGATCATCTCGTCCCCCACATGGTCGGGGATTGAAAGCGAAGAGGTCAGCTACAACGCGGGCTACACCAACGTGCATGAGCTGATCCCGTGGCGCACGCTATCCGGGCGCCAGCAGCTTTATCAGGACCATGAATGGATGCGCGTATTCGGCGAGGGCTTTGTGACATGGCGCCCGCCGGTTGACCTTAAGACCACAACCCCAGCAATGGGCAAGGCGGGGGCCTCGAAAACCGTGGTGCTGAACTTCATCACCCCGCACCAGAAATGGGGCATCCACTCGACCTATTCCGACAACCTTTTGATGCTGACGCTGAACCGAGGTGGCCCGGTGGTCTGGATTTCCGAGGTCGATGCGCAAAAGGCGGGGCTGGTCGATAACGACTGGGTTGAGGTTTTCAACGTCAACGGCGTGCTGACGGCGCGCTGCGTGGTCAGCCAACGCATCAAGCAGGGCAACTTGTTCATGTATCACGCGCAGGAAAAGATCGTGAATACCCCCGGTAGCCAGATCACCGGCAAACGCGGCGGCATCCACAACTCGGTCACGCGCACGGTGCTGAAGCCCACGCATATGATCGGCGGCTATGCGCAGTTGAGCTACGGGTTCAACTACTACGGCACGGTCGGTGCAAACCGCGACGAATTCGTGATCGTTCGAAAGATGGACAAG
>NZ_JBFHIA010000022.1:0-20498 GCF_041596715.1 Phaeovulum sp. | reverse complement strand
TAGTCACCCGCAGGCCCCGCCAGCAACCCGAACGCCAAAAGCAGCGCCATCGTGCCAAAACCCGCCATCACCAGATAGACATAGCCCGCCTGCGCCGTGCCCTCGGCACGGTGATGCGCCATCACCAGCGCCCAAGACAAAAGCGACATCACCTCCCAGGCGACCAGAAAGGAAAAGGCATCCTGCGCCAGCAGCACCAGCGTCATCGCGCCCAGAAATGCCGGGTAGAAGGGCAGCACCCGCATCGGTTCGGCCTCGTGGCGGCCGTAGCCGATGGCGTAAAGGCTGGCGGCAGCGCCGCCCATTCCCAACACCATCAGAAAAAATGCCGAAAGCGGGTCTAGCCCCCAATGCGAGCCAAGCCACGGCACCCCAATCGGCAGCACCCGCGCCGATACCTCTGCCTGCCCGCTAAGCACCGCGACACCAACCAGCAGCAGCAGCGCGCAAAGCAGTGCGCTGGCACCGTAGATCAGCGGACGGGCAGAAGCGCTGCGGCCAAATGCGATGGCAAGCGCGCCAAGCACCAGCAATGCCGCAACCGCCAGAAGTGCAAGGTCAACCGCGCTCATCCGGCAGTCCTTCCGCAAGCGGCGGCACCTCGGGGGCGCGCAGACGCACGCCACGGCCTGCGGGCGCGCTGCTGGCGCCTTCGCCAATAAGCTCCACCCCGGCGCGGTTCAGCGCATCGACCACTTTGGTCAAACTGCCGACCCAGCCGCGCACATCGCCGCTGCTTGCTTCCATCCGCTGGATTGTGGGCACCGAAAGATCGGCCAGCGCCGCCAAAGCCTTCTGATCGATCCCGAGAAGTGCACGGGCCGCGCGAATTTGCGCCGATGAGATCACCGGGAGACTCCGCTAAATATTATCATGCCGCATGTATTATCCCGCTTAATTGATATGTCAAACGCTAAATATGAGGTTTTTGCGAGTTTTTTGGTGGGGCATCTTTCATGCGCAGCGCCGCGCCGCGCGCTACGGTCGCGCGTGCGTCGTTCGCGCGCTTTGACGCGCGCGAGGTGGCAGTTTTGCGATAGCTGACAGTGCGCCTTTAAAGCTCCGCCACAGCGATGACCTTGCGCGCGATCTCGGGCAGATCGTCGGGCGAAAGCCGTGGAACGGCGATCTCGCGGCTTTCGGGGGTTGGGTGACGCGCGCGCTGGCGGGCGTAGCGGGGGTCGTAATGCACCGCCATCAACGCCTCGGCCAGTTCTGCATGTTCACCCGCCTCGGCCAGCCGCAACCATTCGGCGATGGTGTCTGCCGAATAGAGGCGGCGCAGCAGGCCGATGGTTTCGGCCAGCCTGCCGGGGGCGGCCAGCGCCTCGGCATAGCTGCGCGCGGTATAATCGGCCCGCACCGCGCGCGGCACGGCAAGGCGCACGCGGGGTGCCGCGCACATCGCCGCCCAAAGGCGGCGCGGCACGGCCACATTGCCCACACGCGAGCTTTCAGCCTCGACCAGCACTGGGCGGGCGGGATCAAGGCGCGACAATGCGCGGGCTATGCGGCCTTCAAACGCTTTCTGGCTGGGTTGCCCGCCCGGCATCGCGCCAAACAGCGAGCCGCGGTGGTTGGCCAGCCCCTCAAGATCGATCACCTGCGCGCCTTGCGCCGCCGCCGCCAATAGCACCTCGGTCTTGGCGCTGCCGGTGTAGCCATCAAGCACCACCACCGGCGAGGCCACGGGTGCCTCTTGCACCGCATCGACCACCAGCCGCCGCCAGCTTTTGTAGCCCCCCGACAGAAGTGTGACCCGCCAGCCGACTTGCGCCAGAATCGCGCCGAACGAGCCTGAACGCTGCCCCCCGCGCCAGCAATAGACCAGCGGCCGCCAGCCGCCCTTCAGCCCCGCAAGTGGCCCTTCCAGATGCGCCGCAGCATTTCGCGCCACCAGTGCCGCGCCGAGTTTGCGCGCATCGAACGCTGAAACCTGCTTGTAGATGGTGCCGACACGCGCGCGCTCTTCGTTGCTTAGCACAGGCAGGTTGATCGCACCGGGTACATGATCTTCGGCAAACTCGGCGGGGCTGCGCACGTCGATGATCGTGTCGAAATCGAGCGTATCGAGATCGGAAATGGCGGTGAGTTGCAGTGTGGCAAGGGCGCGCCCGGCCGAGGGCTGCGCGTCGGATCGGTTCATGGGTGGGCTCCGCAAAGGCGCGCGCAGGCTAGGGCGCTGCGGCCCAAGGCGCAAGCCCGCCCCGGATTGTGATCGTGTCGCAGTTGACCGGCGCGGAGCAAGGGTCCATCTGATGCGGGCAGTTTCAAGGAGCGTATCGCCCATGTCCACCGCCACATTCATCGTCGAAGGTATGCATTGCGGCGCTTGCGCGGGCCGGGTCGAACGGGCGCTGGCTGCCGAACCGGGGGTGCAAAGCGCCGCCGCCAACCTGATCGCACGCTCAGCGCGGGTGGAATACGACGCCCCCGCCACGCCCGAGGCGCTGGCCGCGGCGCTGGCAAAGGCGGGCTATCCGGTGGCAAGTGCCGAGGCGCGGCTGCAAGTTGAGGGCATGACCTGCGCCAGTTGCGTGGGCCGGGTGGAACGCGCGCTGACCGCCGCGCCGGGGGTGCTGAAGGCCGAGGTCAATCTGGTCACGGGCGAGGCGCGGGTTGATTACGCGGCGGGCGTGGTGGCACCATCCGAACTTGAGGCGATCGTCACCGCGGCGGGCTATCCTGCCACGGCCGCGCGCGCCGTCGAGCGCGCGCCAATGGCCGAGCGCGCCGAGGCCGAAGCCGTGACGCTGCGCCGCGATCTGGCGATTTCCGCGGCGCTGACCCTGCCGGTCTTTGTGCTGGCGATGGGTGTGCATGTCTCGCCCGCGTTTCATATGTGGGTGATGCATACGATCGGCGAGCGCACGAGCTGGATCATTCAGTTCGTGCTGACCGCGGCGGTGCTGATTGGCCCCGGTTTCCGCTTTTTGTGGCTGGGGCTGCCGGCGCTGTTTCGCGGATCGCCCGAGATGAACTCGCTGGTGGCGATGGGGTCGCTGGCGGCGTTCTTTTATTCCACGGTGGCGACCTTCATGCCGGGACTGCTGCCTGCCGATGCGCGCGAGGTCTATTTCGAGGCGGCTGCGGTGATCGTGACGCTGATCTTGCTGGGCCGCTGGCTTGAGGCGCGCGCCAAGGGGCAGGCTGGCGAGGCGATCCGGCGGCTGGTGGCTTTGCGCCCGGCCACGGCGCGGGTGGCGCGCGAGGGCGGCGCGGTGGAACTGGCGGTCGAAGAGCTTGCGGCGGGCGATATTGTATTGCTGGCACCCGGCGAGCGGGTTGCCGTGGATGGCGTCATCACCGAAGGCGAAGGCTGGATCGACGAGGCGATGTTGACGGGTGAGCCGATGCCGGTGGCGAAAGCACCCGGCGCAAGTGTCACGGGCGGCACGGTCAACGGTGCGGCGGCGCTGAGCTTTCGGGTGACCGCCACGGGTTCGGACACGGTATTGGCGCGCATCGTGGCGCTGGTTGAAGAGGCGCAGGGCGGCAAGCTGCCGGTGCAGGCGCTGGTGGACCGTGTGACGCGGGTGTTCGTGCCGGTGGTCATGGCGCTGTCGGTCACGACCTTCGTGCTCTGGATGGTATTCGCCGAGGCCCCGGCCTTGCCGCAGGCACTGGTTGCCGCGATTTCGGTGATGATCATCGCCTGCCCCTGTGCGATGGGGCTGGCAACGCCTGTCTCGATTCTGGTCGGCACCGGGCGCGGGGCAGAATTGGGCCTGCTTTACCGGCGCGGCGATGCGTTGCAGCGGTTGGCCGAGGCAGAGACGGTGGCCTTTGACAAGACCGGCACGCTGACGCTGGGCCAGCCAACGCTGACCGACCTTGTGCCGGTCGAAGGTTTTGACGCGGACGAGGTATTGCGGCTGGCGGCGGGTGCCGAGGCGCGTTCCGAACACCCGCTGGCGCACGCGATTCTGGCCGAGGCGGCTGCGCGCGGGCTTGCGCCTGCTGCGGCGCGGGGCATCAAGGCGATGCCGGGTCAGGGTCTGAGCGCCATGGTCGAGGGGCGCGCGCTGGTGTTGGGAAATGCGGCCGCTATGGCGGAAGCGGGTGCCGATGTGGCACCGATGGCGCAGGCGGGCGAGGCCTTGGCGGCGGCGGGCAAGACCCCGGTCTGGATGGCGCTTGACGGCAAGCTCGCAGCGCTGATGGCGCTGTCGGACCCGGTCAAGCCGAGTGCGGCGGCGGCAGTGGCGGCGCTGCATGGGCTGGGGCTGAAAGTGGCGCTGATTTCAGGCGACACCGAGGCCACGGCGCGCGCGGTGGCGAAGGGTTTGGGCATCGAGCGGGTGTTCGCGGGGGTGAGCCCCGAAGGCAAACTTGCGGCGCTGGAAGAGTTGCGCCGCGAGGGGCCGGTGGCCTTTGTGGGCGACGGCATCAACGATGCGCCCGCCCTTGCAGCCGCCGATATCGGGCTGGCGATCGGCACCGGCACGGATGTGGCGATCGAGGCGGCAGAGGTGGTCTTGATGCAGGGCGATCCGCAGGGCGTGGCGCGCGCCGTGCGCCTTTCGCGTGCGACGATGCGCAACATTCGCCAGAACCTGATGTGGGCCTTTGGCTATAACGTTGCGCTGATTCCAGTGGCGATGGGGGTGCTGGCACCCTTTGGGGGACCGGGGCTTTCACCGATGCTGGCGGCGGGGGCGATGGCGTTTTCTTCGGTATTCGTGGTCAGCAACGCGCTGCGGCTGCGGCGGGCGGCGAAATAGGTGCCTCCGGCGGGGATATTTGGCTGAAGCAGTTGCAGGGGGCGGGCTCAGAACGGCGGGCAGGCCTCGGGGATCAGGGCGCGGAAGGGGGCGCAGATCGGCTCCCAAGCATACCAGACGTCGGTGGCACCGATCGCCCAGTGCAGCGCAACCCATGTGTCGCCGGATTTGACGTAGAGCACCTCGATATGCGGTGTATCGACAATGTAGGGGTCGAACTCGCCGCGCGCGATCATCGGTGTCTTGAACATGTCGATCTTGCCGCCGCCGGGGCGCTGTGCTTCGAGCATGGCAAAAGCACGGTCACCCAAGAGCCGCAGATCGTTGACCACAAACTCTACCGGCGCGCCCAGCATCCATTCGGCATGGGGGCGGATCGCATCCATCAGTTGCGCGCGGGTGGCGGTGCCGCGTTCGGGTGTGACCCAGCCTTGCGCCGCCGCGCCTCCGGCCAGAACCATGCTGAATCCCACTGCCATCAAAGCCTCACGCATCACCCAGCCTCCTGATTACCGCAGCGTCATTGGGCCACCAGCGCGCGAGAACGTCAACAGAAGGCGGGCGAAGGCGCATTGACAATTCACCACCGCGCCCCCCATGTTCCGCCCCCAAAGCGCATTTTCCGTTCCATCACGAGGTAGTCATGGCCGTTGTCGTCGTCGAATCTCCAGCCAAGGCCAAGACGATCAACAAATATCTCGGTTCCGATTACACGGTGCTGGCCTCTTACGGGCACGTGCGCGACCTGCCCGCCAAGGACGGATCAGTGGACCCGGAGGCGGAGTTCGCGATGCAGTGGGAGGTGGCCCCGGAAAGCCGCAAGCATATCCGCGCCATTACCGACGCGCTGAAAAGCGACGACGAATTGATCCTTGCAACCGACCCTGACCGCGAGGGAGAGGCGATTTCGTGGCACTTGCAAGAGGTGCTGGCGAGCGCGTTGAAGAAGGGCAAGAAGGTCAGCCGTGTCACCTTCAACGCGATAACCAAGGCCGCCGTGGGCGAAGCGATGGCGCGGCCGCGGCAGGTCGACAAGGCGCTGGTCGAGGCCTATCTGGCGCGGCGCGCGCTGGACTATCTGGTGGGGTTCAACCTCAGCCCGGTGCTGTGGCGCAAACTGCCGGGGGCCAAATCGGCCGGGCGCGTGCAATCGGTCTGCCTGCGGCTGATCGTCGAGCGCGAGATGGAGATCGAAGCGTTCCGTGCCCGCGAATACTGGAGCGTGCGGGCCGATCTTGCGACCCCTGCGGGGCAGCACTACGAGGCCCGCCTGACCGTGCTGGGCGGGCGCAAGCTGGAGAAGTTCGACATTGCCAGCGCGGCCGCAGCCGACCTTGCGGTGCAAGCGGTGGCCTCGCGCGCCTTCGCGGTGAAATCGGTCGAGGCCAAGCCTGCCACGCGCAACCCTTGGGCGCCGTTCATGACCTCGACCTTGCAGCAGGAAGCGAGCCGCAAGTTCGGCATCGGTGCCAAGGCCTGTATGTCTGCGGCGCAGCGGCTTTATGAGGCCGGGCACATCACCTATATGCGAACCGATGGCATCGACATGGCGCCCGAAGCGGTGATGGCCGCGCGCGATGAGATCAAGCGCCGGTTTGGTGATGCCTATCTGCCCGCGAGCCCGCGGATGTACAAGAACAAGGCCAAGAACGCGCAGGAAGCACACGAATGCATCCGCCCGACCGATATGGCCGCTGCACCCGAATCCTTGCACCTAGAGGCCGACCAGCGCCGACTGTACGATCTGATCTGGAAGCGCACACTTGCGAGCCAGATGGAAGCGGCGCGGCTGGAGCGGACCACGGTTGATGTCGCCAGCCCCGATGGCGAGGTCGAGTTGCGCGCCACCGGTCAGGTGTTGTTGTTCGACGGGTTCCTGAAGGTCTACGATCAGGGCCGCGACGACGACGAAGGCGAGGACGGCGCGCGCCTGCCCGCCATTCAGGCCGGCGAGGTAGCCGAAAAGCACGTGATCACGCCCGAGCAACATTTTACCCAAGCACCCCCACGCTACACCGAGGCGACACTGGTGAAGCGGATGGAAGAGCTGGGGATCGGGCGGCCCTCGACCTATGCCAGCATCGTCACCACCATTCAGGACCGTGGCTATGTGACCAAAGACAAGAACCGTCTGGTGGCCGCCGATACTGGCCGCCTCGTCACGGCGTTTCTGACCAATTATTTCGGCAAATACGTCGAATACGACTTTACCGCCGACCTTGAAGACCAGCTTGACGATATCTCGGCAGGCTCGCGCGATTACAAAGAGGTTCTGGCGCGGTTCTGGCGCGATTTTGCGGCAGCGATAGCCGAAACCTCGAACCTGCGCATGAGTGAGGTGCTGGAAAAGATCGACGAAGTGCTGGCACCGCACCTTTACCCCTTGCGCGAGGATGGCGGCGACCCGCGGCTCTGCCCCTTGTGCGGCAAGGGGCGGTTGAGTATGCGCACGGCGCGGTCGGGCGGTGCCTTTATAGGCTGTTCCGGCTATCCCGAGTGCCGCTTTACCCGCCCGCTTTCGGCACCAAATGGCGAGTCTGCGGCGCTTGACGGCAAGGTGTTGGGCGAGGACGAGGGCGAGCCTGTCACGCTGCGCGCCGGGCGCTTTGGCCCCTATGTGCAAAAGGGCGAGCCGAGCGAGGAGAGCCCCAAACCGCCGCGCGCCAGCCTGCCCAAGGGCTGGGCACCCGAAAGCATCGACCTTGAACGGGCGCTGGCACTGTTGTCGCTGCCGCGACCGGTTGGAAACCACCCCGAGGATGGCGTGCTGATCGAGGCCGGGATCGGGCGTTATGGCCCCTATATCAAACATGCCTCGAGCTATGCGAACCTCAAGGACGCTGACGAGGTATTCACCATCGGCATGAACCGCGCGCTGGAAGTGCTGGCGCAAAAGGCCGCGCGCGGGCCGGGGCGCGGTGCTGCCACCGCGGCGCTGGCCAATCTTGGCGAGCATCCCGAGGGCGGCGAGGTGGTGGTGATGCCGGGGCGCTACGGGCCCTATGTGAAGTGGGGCAAGATCAACGCCACGGTGCCCGCAGGTGTCGTGCCAGAGGCGCTGACGCTGGACGAGGCGCTGCCGCTATTGGCCGAACGCGCCGCGAAAAGCGGCAAGGGCAAGACCGCCAAGCCAAAGGCGGCGGCAAAGCCGAAAGCTACAGCCAAGCCGAAGGCAGCGGCAAAACCGAAGGCGGCAGCCAAGCCGAAAGCCGCCGCAAAACCCAAGGCTGCGGCAAAGCCAAAGGCCGCCGCGAAGCCCAAAACCGCTGCAAAACCAAAGGCCGCAACCGCGCCGGAGCAGGGCTGAATCCCCTGTCCGGCGGCAAAAGGGTTGCTTTTTTAGCATAATACGTTTACGACATGTGTTGTCGGATTTGAGCTCCCTTCAGGGGTGCTTGTGTGTGTGCTGTTACCGGCGCGCGCATCCATTCGTTCTGACGCAAGCCCTGGCGCTCTGATTTAGGGCATTTGTCTGGGACCAAGCAGCCATAGGGTCAAAGGTGTATGCGGTGCATCGTTGACTGTCCTTTTTTCACCGCAACCAAGGAGACAACACATGGGGAAGCACTCCGCTTCAACTTGGCTTGCCGCCATTCTTTGCACCGTTGCAGCGCCCGCTCTGGCGCAGCAAGAGTGTGGCAAAGTATCAATTGCTGAAATGAACTGGGCCTCTGCGGGCGTTGCCGCGCAGGTCGACAAAATCATTCTCGAAGCCGGTTACGGTTGTGACGTCGAACTGGTGAGCGGCGACACGATGCCCACCTTTACCTCGATGAACGAAAAGGGCGAGCCTGACATGGCACCCGAGCTTTGGGTCAATGCCGTGCGCACCGCACTTGACGCCGCGGTTGCCGAAGAGCGCCTCGTGATCGCAGCACCGATGCTGCAAGATGGCGGCGTCGAAGGCTGGTGGATTCCGAAATACATCGCCGACGCGCACCCCGAGATTGACAGTGTCGAAGCCGCGCTGGAACGCCCCGATCTGTTCCCCGCGCCCGAAGATGCAAGCCGCGGCGCGGTGCATAACTGCCCGTCGGGGTGGAACTGCCAGATTTCGACCGAAAACCTTTTCCGCGCACTGAAAGCCGATGAAAAGGGTTTCGATCTGGTCGATACCGGTTCTGCCGCCGGGCTTGATGGCTCGATCGCGGGTGCTTACGAGCGCGAACAGGGTTGGTTCGGCTACTATTGGGCACCGACCTCGATCTTGGGTAAGTACGAGATGGTGCGCCTGCCGTTCTCGGCGACGTTCGACAAAGAGCATTGGGATGCTTGCACGGCGGTTGCCGATTGCCCCGATCCGCGCGTCAATCCTTACCCGGTGTCGGAAGTGTACACTGTCGTGACCGCTGAATTTGCCGAAAAGGCTGGCGTCGCCATGGACTACATCAAGACCCGCAAATGGGATAACCAGACCGTCGGTCAGGTGCTTGCTTGGATGGACGACAACCAAGGCACCAACGAGGATGCGGCTTACTATTTCCTCGAAAACAACCCCGATTTGTGGCATGCTTGGGTTCCCGCAGATATTGCGGCCAAGGTCGATAGCGCGCTCTGAGCGCAACGCAAGACCAAGGGGCGGGAAGCAACTTTCCCGCCCTTTTCATTCTCTCTTCCATTTTGACGCTTCGCCGTAGCGCACTTATCGAACGGCCCGAAAAAGGAAACCCTGATGGCAACCACATGCTGGGGACTGCCCGAGGCGCTCTGCGCCTTTCCCGCGATTGACAACACAACCATGCGCCAGACGCGGCAAGCCATCGACACCGGCTTTCGTGGGCTGGTGCGCGAATGGTCCGATGTAATTGACGCCGCTACGGCGCCTCTTCAAAGCTTTCTCAACGTGCTCGAGCACAGCTTTGTAGACGCACCTTGGGTGATCGTGCTGGCTGTATTGCTGGCCGTGGTCTGGGCCGCCAGCCGAAGCTGGAAAACCGTGATTGGCGCGGCGCTGGCGATGTTTGCCATCGGCTGGGTCGGGCTTTGGGAAGACACGATGGTGACGCTGGCAATGGTCACCGTTTGTACCGTATTCGCGGTTGCGCTTGGCCTGCCGGTCGGCATTTTTGCAGCACGGTCGGACCGTGTGCAAAGCGTCGTCAACCCGGTGCTCGACGTGATGCAGACCATGCCGAGCTTTGTTTATCTGATCCCGGTCGTGGTGATTTTCGGCATCGGCAAGGTGCCGGGCATGATCGCCGTGGTCATCTACGCGGTGCCGCCGATGATCCGCCTGACCAGCCTTGGCATTCGCCTTGTTGACCGCGAGGTGACAGAAGCGGCCGATGCCTTTGGCTCTTCTGCGCGCCAAAAGCTTTGGAACGTGCAACTGCCACTGGCGCTGCCGACGATCATGACCGGGGTCAACCAGACCATCATGATGTCGCTGGCGATGGTCGTGGTGGCCTCGATGGTCGGTGTCGGTGGCCTTGGCCGCAACGTGTTGCAGGCGATTAACAACCAGTTCTTCACGATTGGCTTCTTGAACGGTTTCGCACTGGTCGCGATTGCCATCATCTTTGACCGCACCAGCCAAGCCTTTGGCAAACGGCTGCAAAAACATCGGGAGGCGGGTCATGAATGAGGTAGCAAGCACGATGCAACAGGTAAGCACCAATATCGACCCCGATATCGACCCCGATCGCGAGGGCATCGAAATCCGTGATCTGTACAAGATCTTCGGACCCGACGCGAAGCGCCACATCGCTGCCGTGAAGGCCGGGATGAGCAAGGACGAGTTGAACCGCAAGTACCGCCATGTGCTGGGCTTGCAGAACATCAACCTGTCGATGCCGGGCGGCAAGATCACGGTGATCATGGGGCTTTCGGGCTCTGGCAAATCAACGTTGATCCGCCATGTCAACGGGCTGATCGAGCCGACGGTGGGCGAGGTGATCTATGACGGCGTCGATGTCTGCAAAATGTCGCCGGACGAACTTCGCAGCTTTCGGCGCTTGAAAACCGCGATGGTGTTTCAGCGCTTTGCGCTGCTGCCGCACCGAACCGTGCTAGAGAACACCCGCTACGGGCTGGATATTCAGGGCATTCCGCATTCCAAAAGCGTGCCGATGGCGCATCACTGGATCGAACGTGTCGGGCTGAAGGGCTTTGCGGGCCACTATCCCGCGCAGCTTTCGGGCGGTATGCAGCAGCGCGTGGGCCTTGCGCGGGCGCTGGCCAATGATGCCGACATCCTGCTGATGGACGAGGCGTTTTCGGCGCTCGATCCGCTGATCCGCATGGATATGCAGGCGATCTTGCTGGAATTGCAGGAAGAGCTGCACAAGACCATCGTCTTCATCACGCACGACCTCGACGAGGCGCTGCGACTGGGCGACAAGATCGCAATCCTGCGCGACGGTGCACTGGAACAGGTGGGCACCGGGCAGGACATCGTGCTTGGGCCGGCCAACGATTACATCGCCTCGTTCGTGCGCGATGTGAACCGCGGCAAGGTCGTTCAGGCTGCCACCATCGCGCGGCCGCGTGCTGAGGGCGAAGAACTGCCCGCGTTGAGTGTTCCGGGGCAAATGGTGCTGGAAAAGGTCGCACGAAAGATGACCAAGGCCGACACCTCGGTGGCCCATGTGGTCGGGCGCAAGGGCAAGTCTTTGGGCATCATCGATCTGCCGACGTTGCTGGGTGCGCTTGTTACACCCGCCACCGCCGAAGACTAAGAGTATCGGGCGGGGCCCTCCCCGCCCGCTATTCAGAAAAGCCGACGGATTGACGGAAATGACATCAGCACGCGCAGGGCGAAGGGCACATTGACCCCGGTCTGCACCGAGACCCCGCGCGCCGCATAGCCTTCGATCACCGATTGCAGACGCGCGATCAGCGTTGGGTCAAGAATCATCAATCCATTTTCGGTATCGTGCAGGAAGCTGCGCTGGTTCATGTTGGTTGAGCTGACCATCGCCAATTCTCTATCGAAGACATAGATCTTGGTGTGCAGGGTGCGCGGTGCGGGATCATAGCCGACGATCGTGAAAAGATCCGCAAACTCTTCAAAAAACAATTGGTTAAGCGCGGTGGAAAAGGCCCCGGCAGGCTCGTCTATATCCATCCGCGCGATCATGCGCACCTCGACCCCACGTGCCGCGGCGCGGAGCAGGGCCGCCTCGAGCGGTGGTGTGAGGTTCAGAAACGGCGCGGTGAACAGGACGCTTTCCTGCGAGGCGTCGATCAGATCGACAAAAAGCTGTTGCAGCGCATGGTCGTCGGCATAGGGCACAGAAACGAAGTGCCGCATCGCCTGTTTGGCCACGCCGCCCGGCGCGCTGGTCGAAAAGTTCCGCGGCTTCTGACTGTCTGCATCGCGTAGCCAGAACGCCGACATTTGCGCGACAAGCGCGCGCACCGAGGCATCGCCCGAAAACTCGATCTCGAAATCCTGATAGGGCAGAAAGAAGCTGAGCGTCAGTTGCTTGCTGGTGTCGTAGTCGCGCAGGAACGGGTAGTCGGACAGATCGCGCGGGGCGTCGAACACAAAGGGATCGTGCAGGTTGCGCCCGCCAGTGATGTAGCGCGAAAGCGCCGGGTTGCGCGCAAGGGTGGCAAACACCTTGATGTGCTGGTCGCGGTGAATCGCGTGCAGGGGGTTCTCAAACTCGGGCGCGGTGGTGCTGTCCCAACGGAAAAGTTGCAGCTGCACATTGGGGTAGCGCGCCGCGAGGTCTTCGTAAATCGCGCGGTCGCGCGGCAGCATCAGCACATCGGTCACCAGAATCCGCACCGTAGCACCTCTGGCGGCGTGGTATGCGAGCATCCGCGAGATCATGTATCCCGAATAATCGGCGCGCAGGTTCAGATAGGAAATCCAGATCACGTCCAGCTGCGGCGCGCGCGAGAAGTCGATCGGCGCAAGCGGATCGCCTGCATCAAGCGTGGCTTGCGACAGCTGCGTGCCCGTCAACGCCTCGACCTTGGCATTGAAGGCATCGCGCGCATCGCCCAAAAGCCGGGGCGTGCCCGGTGCCAGATCGCAGCTAAGCGACAGCGCGCGTGGGGCGTAATAGACGCGCTGCAATGGTGTCAGCCCCGCCGTATCGGGCAGGTTGCAGGTGTCAACTCGGGAATCCAACGCCGCAAGGGCCGGGTTCGCCCATTCCTCGCGTTCGATCTGCATCTGATAAGCGGGCGCGCCCTGAGGCTGCACCGAAAGTGTGCAGCGGCGCGTTGCCAGCGAAGGTTCCAGCCACACTTCGCCGCGCGAGCGGTGTGCAAGTGTCACGGCAAATCGCTCATCCGCCGCGAAGGACTCCACCGCGGGATCGCTGGATTGCTGGCGCACTGCCACCGCCCCGTCGCAACTGCCAGCAACCTGAAGCGGGCCATTGGCCAGTGAATAAAGCGCCACACTGATGCGCGCGGCCTCTATGCCCGAAAAGCGAAACGGTGGCGCATCGGCGGCGGGGCCGCTGGCCGATAGGTAGAGGTGTGATTGCACATGGCGCGTGGGTTCTGCGCCCTGCGCAGACAGGGTGTCATGGCTGCCGAGCTCGCTACATCCCGCCAACGAAACCACGCAGAGAAGGGAGAGCAAAAAGCGCAAACAGAGTCCTTTCATCTGCGGGACTTTTACGCAGCCGCAGGACAAGCGCAAGGCTTGGCAAGACTTCGCCCGACTCTGCCGCGGCGCGGCAATTGACTTGATGCGCGCTGCACGTCACAACTTTGCCAACCGCTATTGGGGGGAGTATCCGATGAAGAAAGTCTATGACAGTGCCTCGGCGGCGCTTGACGGGCTGCTGCACGACGGCATGTCGATTGCCGCAGGGGGCTTTGGCCTGTGCGGCATACCCGAGTTGCTGATCGCCGCCATCAAAGAGGCAGGAACGCGCGACATCACAATCGCATCGAACAACTGTGGTGTGGACGATTTCGGGCTGGGCATTCTGCTGGCGACGCGGCAGATCAAGAAGATGCAATCGTCCTATGTTGGCGAGAATGCCGAGTTCATGCGCCAGTTCCTTTCGGGTGAGCTGGAGCTGGAGTTCAACCCCCAAGGAACGCTGGCCGAACGGATGCGCGCCGGGGGCGCGGGGATTCCGGGGTTTTACACGAAAACCGGCGTGGGCACGGTGATTGCCGAGGGCAAGGAACACAAGGATTTTGGCGGCGAGACCTATATTCTCGAAACCGGGATCGTAACCGACCTTGCCATCGTCAAGGCGTGGAAGGCCGATACCTCGGGCAACCTCGTATTCCGCAAGACGGCGCGCAACTTCAACGTGCCCGCCGCCACCTGTGGCCGGGTCTGCGTGGCCGAGGTAGAGGAGATCGTGCCCGTGGGTAGCCTTGACCCCGATTGCATCCACCTACCCGGAATCTATGTGCACCGCATCATTCAGGGCGAGCACGAAAAACGCATCGAACAACGCACGGTGAGGAGCGCCTGATATGCCCTGGGATCGCAACCAACTGGCCGCGCGGGCGGCGAAGGAACTGCAAGACGGCATGTATGTGAACCTTGGCATCGGTATTCCGACGCTGGTGGCCAACTACATTCCCGAAGGCATGACGGTTACGCTGCAATCGGAAAACGGCATGCTAGGCATCGGCCCGTTTCCGATTGCAGGCGAGGAAGATGCAGACCTGATCAACGCGGGCAAGCAAACCATCAGCGAATTGCCGCACTCGGCCTATTTCGATTCTGCGCAAAGCTTTGCGATGATCCGCGGCGGCAAGATCGCCATGGCTATCCTTGGCGCGATGGAAGTGTCTGAGAAGGGCGATCTGGCCAACTGGATGATTCCCGGCAAGCTGGTGAAAGGCATGGGCGGGGCGATGGATCTGGTGGCCGGCGTGCGCCGCGTGGTCGTGGTGATGGACCACACCAACAAGCACGGCGAATCGAAGGTGCTGCACGAATGCACGCTGCCGCTTACTGGCAAGGCCTGCGTGCACCGCATCATCACCAACCTCGGTGTGTTGGACGTGGTTCCGGGCGGGCTGAAAATCGTCGAACTTGCCGACGGCGTGACCGAGGCAGAGCTGCGCAAAGCGACCGAGGCAACGATTGTTGCCTGAAATGAGGTGACAGCATCGGGGCGGCCTTTGCGGGCCGCCCTTTTTGTTGCGCGGGCACGAGAATCGTAGTCATTTTGGAAACAATTTCACAATCCTGCCCAATTTCATCGCTAAATGCGGGCAATGAACATGCAAAGCCCCCCTTCCCTGCCCGTCGCGCCACGCCATCTGCGTGACCGGCTGCTGTTGGGCGGGTTGCTGGCGCTGGTGGTGCTGGGCATCGTGGGCCTTGCCGCCGCAACCGGCTGGCGCGAGACTTGGGCGCAAATTGCTAGACTGACCGCCTTGCAGGTTGGCCTGCTGCTGGCGCTTTCGCTAGCCAACTACGCCCTGCGCGGGTTGCGCTGGCATCTTTTCGCGCGCCGCCTTGGGTTGCCGCTGCACCTGCGCGCCAACCTGCGCCACTTTGTCGGCGGCTTTGCAATGAGCGTGACACCGGGGCGCGTGGGCGAATTGGTGCGCATGCGTTGGATCCGGCGCGAAACGGGCTGGGCGTTCGAGCGGTCTGCGCCACTGGTGCTGATGGATCGCGCCTATGACCTTGTGGCAATGGCGCTGTTGCTGGGGCTGGCCGTTTCGCTGGCGGCGGGGGGCATTGCGGGGGCGTTTCCGCTGGTGGCCTTGGCAATTGGTGCGGCGGTGGTGGTTACCCGCCCGCGCCTGTTGGCAGCGGCGCTGACACTGGGTTACCGCGTCACGGGGCGCTTTGCGCGCGCCTTCGCGCGCGCCCGCGCCGCAGCACTTAGCCTTGCGCGCTTTAGCCACACGCCGACGATGCTTGCCGCACTTGGCCTTGGCCTGATTGGCTGGGCGGCTGAGGGCTATGCCTTTCATCTGTTGCTGGGCTGGATGGGGGCCGATGTCGGATTCTGGAAGGCGATTGCGATTTTTGTGTTTGCGTCACTGGCGGGTGGCCTGACCGGTGCGCCGGGGGGCTTGGGCGGCGCGGAGGCTGCAATGGTGGCCTTGCTGGTTGCCAGCGGCACACCGATGGAGGTGGCGCTTGCCGCAACTGCCGTGATCCGGGTAACAACGCTATGGTTCGCCATCGCCCTTGGGGTTGCGGTGTTTCCGCTGGCCGAGAGGGTTTCGCTGAGGGGCGCAAGATGATCTGGAAAACCACTGAATACGCAGGTTGGGGCCGTGCCCTGAAAGCCACGGGCGAAGTTGCGCGCCCCGAACGACAATCCGACCTGCTGTCGCTGCCCCCTGCCCCGGCCTACGGCCTGCGCCGCAGCTACGGCGACTCGGCGCTGAACAGCGCGGGCCGCGTGATCGACATGACGCGGCTTGACCGGCTGATTTCCTTCGACCCCGCCACCGGGCTGCTAGAGGCCGAAGCGGGTGTGCGCATCGGCGACCTTGCGGCGCGCTTTGCACCGCTTGGCTGGCTGCCCGCAGTGATGCCCGGCACGGGCTTTGCCACGATCGGCGGCTGCATCGCACAGGATGTGCACGGCAAAAACCACCACAACTCGGGCAGCTTTTGCCAGCATATCGCGCGCATGACCCTGTTGCAGCGTGGCGAACTGGTTGAGGTGACGCCCGACACGCCCGCATTCCGCGCCACCGCAGGCGGGCTGGGCCAAACCGGGGTGATCGTTTCGGCCGTGGTGCAGATGGTGCCCTGCAAGGGCGCCGCGATGATGGTGACAGAGCGCAGGGCCGAAAACTGGGACGAGCATCTGGCCTATCTCGACGCCTCGACCGCCACGCATACGGTTGGCTGGATCGACGGCACGGCGCGGGGTGCCAGCCTCGGGCGGGGCATCGTAGAAGAAGCGGAATCGAGCGCGGGTCTTGTGAAAAGCCATGTGCCGGCTGCCACCGTGCCAATGAACGCGCCGCATTTCGCGCTGTCAAAGCCGATCGTGCGGGCATTCAACGAGGCTTACTATCGCCGGGTTCCGGCGCGCGGGCGCACCAGCGTCAAGCCGGTTGGCGCCTTCTTCTTTCCGCTCGACAATATCCTTGAATGGAACCGGCTTTACGGGCGGCGGGGATTTCATCAGTTTCAATGCGTGGTGCCCTTGTCGTCCGCACCCGCGCTGCGCGCGATGTTGGAAGAGATCGCGAACTCTGGCCTTTGCTCGCCTCTGGCGGTGTTGAAGCGCATGGGGCCGGGGCGTGGGGGGTATCTGAGCTTTCCGATGGAGGGCTACACGCTTGCCATCGACTTTCCAAACCGCGACGCGGCGCGCGCGCTGATCAAACGGCTAGAAGGGCGCACCGCCGAGGCGGGCGGGCGACTGTATTTTGCTAAGGACAGCCTTGCAGAGGGCGGCGCGATGCGGGCGATGTATCCCGAACTGCCCGAGTGGCGCGAAGAAGTGCAGCGCGCCGACCCAGAGGGGCATCTGATCACCGACCTTGTGCGCAGGCTCGGGCTGAGGAGTGCAACATGACCGACCGGACTTGGATCATTCTGGGGGCGTCCTCGGCAATGGCGCGCGCCACTGCGCGCGCGCTGGCGGGCGAGGGCGCGGGGCTGTTGCTTGCGGGCCGCGATGCCGCCGATCTGGCGCTGATTGCCGCCGATTGCCAATTGCGCGGCGCGCGCTTTGCCGAGGCAGTGCACTTTGATGCGCGCGATGCTGCGGGTTTTGCCGCACTCATCGAACGCGCCAGCGCCGAGGAAGGCGAGTTGAACGCTGCGGTTTTTGTGGGCTCGATGCCCGCGCAGGCCGATATTGACGCCGACCCGGGCTTGATCGGCCATGTAGTTTCCGACAATTTCAGCGGTCCCGCAGAGTTTCTGCACCGGCTTGCGCCGCTGCTAGAGGCGCGCGGCGGCGGCAACATTGTCGGGGTGGGTTCGGTTGCGGGTGATCGCGGACGGCTGGGCAACTATTGCTATGGCGCGGCGAAGGCTGCGTTTCACACCTATCTTTCGGGCCTGCGAAACCGGCTTGGCCGGGCGGGGGTGCATGTGGTGACGGTAAAGCCCGGCTTTGTCGATACCGCGATGACATGGGGTCTGCCCGGCATGTTTCTGGTCGCATCGCCCGATGCGGTGGCCCGCGCCATTCTCAAAGCCGTGCGCAAGCGGCGCAACGTGATCTATGCGCCCTTCTTCTGGCGTTGGATCATGCTGATCATCCGCACGGTGCCCGAGCCGATCTTCAAAAAGCTGAAGATCTGAGGCTTAGCCTGCGAACCATTCCGACCACATGCCGGCTGCCCAGAACATCAGGCTGAGCACCAGCATCAGGATGCCAAGCCCCAGCTTGTCGCGCAGCGCAAACACGATCGGGTCGTAATCCTGCTTGCCGCGCCAGCCAAGCCGCACCATGCGGATCAGCCACCAGCCCATCGGCAGCATCGCGAGCCACAAAAGCCATGTGTCTGGGTAAAGCTCGCGCCCCTGTTCCGATACCGAATAGCGGAAAAAAACCAATAGCGCGGTAAAGACGCCAAGCCCTGCAACGTTCAGCAAATCCTCCCGGTCGGGGCGGCCATAGCCGCGCCCCGGCAAGCGTTCATCAGATGTAGCCAGCGTAAGCTCGGTCAGGCGCTTGACGCAGCCCAGTGTCAGGAACACCGGGAAGATGAAGATCAGCATATAGATCGAGGCTTCCACCTGCCCTGCCGCCGCGCCTGCCACAACGCGCATCGTATAAAGGGCTGCAAGGGTTGCGATATCGACCCAGCGCATCCGCTTCAATCGCAGCGAATAGGCAAGCGATGTGAGCATATAGACCACGACCACGGTCAGAAATGCGAGGTTCAGCATGGCCGCCACGCCCAGCGCAAGCGCAGCCAGCACGACGAAAGCCACCATCCCCACGCCGATCGGCACCGCGCCGGATGCAAAGGGGCGGCGGCGCTTGGTCGGGTGCAGGCGATCAGCTTCGAGGTCGAGCAGATCGTTGACGATGTAAATGGCCGATGCCGCGGCGGAAAAGGCAACAATACCCCAAAGCACCTGCACCAATGTGGCCAGATCAAAGCGATGCGAAGCGATCATCGGCAACAGCAGCAGCAGGTTCTTGACCCATTGATGCATGCGCAAGGCGCGGGCCAGCGCGCCCCACGACCAACCGCCCGGCAGATACAGCACGCTTCGCCCGCTTGCCGCCAAGGCTGCGGCGCCGCGCACTCGCCCAATCACCAGCGCGTTTTCGGCGTGTTGCCAGACCGCGAGATCGGCAGAGGAATTGCCTGCATAGTCAAAGCCGCGCTCGCCCATTTCTTGCACCAGTGCTTGCGCCTTTGCCTTGCCTTTAAGGTTCACTTCGCCATCCGAGGCGAAAATGCGGTCTGAAAACCCGTAGTCCTCGGCCAGACGCGCCACTTGGGTGACATCGGACGCCGAGGCCAGCACCACCTCGCGCCCTTCGGAGTGGCTGGCAAGCGCAAGCGCCGCGACATCGGGGTTGACCGGCAACAGATCGGTTCGCAGCGGCGCCACGCGCGCCAATGCCGCCTTCAGCCGCGCCG
The DNA here is from genome assembly GCF_041596715.1 of Phaeovulum sp. Taxonomy (GTDB): domain Bacteria; phylum Pseudomonadota; class Alphaproteobacteria; order Rhodobacterales; family Rhodobacteraceae; genus UBA6213. The sequence goes on along the minus strand of NZ_JBFHIA010000022.1, from coordinate 1,302 downwards.
GATGGCGGATGTGGCGCAGGCAGGCGAGCGTTGCCAGCGGCGCGCGCCCGAGCCCGCGCCAGAACGCCTCAAGCAGCATGTCGGTTTTTAGGAACGTGCCATCCACGTCCAGCACCAGCGGGGTCACGGTTTCCTGCATCGTCATCCCCGCACCGCAAATACGCATCCGTCAGAAACCAGCTCGGGCTGGGTCAGGCACAAACCGCGCGCCAGCGCCCATGCGGCAAGCACCCGTGGCACATAGGCGCGGGTTTCGGGGTATGCTGGCACACCGCCTGCACCGCGCACCGCGTTTTCGCCCGCGTTATAGGCAGCAAGCACCAGCACCGGGTCGCGCCCAAAGGCACCCATCAACCAGTCGAGATAAGCCACACCGCCGCGAATGTTCTGCGCGGGGTGGGTGGAATCGGCCACCGAAAAGCGATCGGCGGTGGCGGGGATAAGCTGCATCAGCCCCACCGCACCCGAACGCGAAACCGCATCCGCGCGGCCACCGCTTTCGATCGCGATCACCGCCAGCGCCAGCGCGGGTGAAACCTTGGTGCCAACGGTTGCGGCGAGAATCTCGGTGCCGTGTTGCGACGCGATGTCTTGCATCTGTTGGAGCCGTGGCACCGCGGGGTCGGGCGCCGCGGCATTGCCGAGCACCGCCAGCGCGCGTTCGAACCGACCTGCACCATCGCCCAACGCGGGCGAAACCTCGGCCCAGAACCAGCCATAAGGGGTGGATGCGCCATCGGGGGCAGGCACCGTGGCCGCAGCGGGTGCGGCCGGTGGCACCGGCACCGCCGCAAGCAGCCGCGCCTGTTCTTCGGGGTCAATCTGGATGTTCAAGCGCCGCGCGCCCGGTGCGGGCACAGCAACACGTTTGAACGTGAAATCGGGATAAGGCTGCGCGGCACCATCGGCCCCGGCCTGCGTGCCGCACATCGCGGCGCAGATAGCGATCACACCTGTAAGCCGCTGCATTACCGCGGAAACCCTGCTTTGCCTCGTTTGCCTGCTTTTCTTCCTTATCCCAGAAAACGCCGCCCAACGCCAGAATTACCCGCGTAAACGCCGATTCGACGGCGGCATTGCGCAGGCGATACAGCGACTTGGCCGTAAATTGAAATGTTTGCATTTTTATTTTCGTTTATAATCAGTGTGTTGCTTGATATTCAGCCAAAGATCCGGGGCTTCCTGAAAAAGAACCATCGCCGCCAAATTCAAGCCACGATTCAAAGCGAAAACAAACCCATACCGCGACGGACGAGACCAGATGCAACAGGTCGAAGACGCCGGGGCGCGGAGTTAACCAGG
>NZ_JBFHIA010000021.1:0-20908 GCF_041596715.1 Phaeovulum sp. | reverse complement strand
GCGCTCCACCGCCAAGGCGCGCGCGGCGATCCAAGTTTCAACGCCTGCCGCGAAACCTGTCGTGAAATTATCTACTTGCGTAACGTGATTACGCTTTATGATGATGACACAGCCGAGTGCCGCCACCAGTTGCGGCTTCAGGCGATGGTGCTGCGTCATCTGGCGTTGTTCGTGGGCGGCAAACTCGTCGAAGCGGGGCTGGGCGACTTCTGCTGTTCGGCAAAGGCGGTGCGCAGCGCCGCACCTGCCGATGCGTTTTCCGGCGCCAAAGCAGCGCGCCAGTGATTTGGAGGAGACGATCATGCCAACCGTCCGTGGCTGCAACCTTCCCGACGAACTTTTCTATGACGTGGCCAACAACCTTTGGTATCGGCCCGAATCCGACGGCACCTTTACCGTCGGGATGACTGTGGTCGCTACTGGCATGGCCGGGGCATTGGTGGCGTTTACCGCCAAGAAGGTCGGCAAGACCATCGACGCGGGCAAATCGGTTGCCACTATCGAAAGCGGCAAATGGGTGGGGCCCGCGAAGATCGGCTTTCAAAGCGAAATCGTTGCGGTCAACGACGTTCTCGCCGGCAACCCCAAACTTGCCAACACCGATACCTACGGCGAAGGCTGGATGGTGCGGGTAAAGCCAGTCAATGCCGCCGAACCCGATTCAGTACTGACACCGGGCAGCGCCGTTGCGGCACCTTATGAAGCCAAAATGGCCGCAGACAACTTCGCCGGTTGCGCGGCATGAAGAAATAGTTGCTCTATCGCGGCAGAAACGCCGGGATAGGGCAGATCAGAGGGAGCGCGGTTGAGCCAGAGGCGCAAGGTCCCCGCGCATCGGCCGCAAACGACATAAAGGGAGAGGCGACATGCTGGACGACCAGAATGCCAAGTCAATGTCGATCATCGTTACCAAGGGCACGCTTGACTGGGCCTACCCGCCTTTCATTCTGGCCACCACCGCCGCCGCAATGGGGCTGGAGGTGACGATGTTCTTTACGTTCTACGGGCTGCACCTGTTGAAGAAAGACCTGAATCTCAAGGTCTCTACGCTGGGCAACCCCGGCATGGAAATGCCGATGGGCGGCATGCACATGGCGATGCCAAATATCATGGCGGCGCTGCCGGGCGCGAGCGCGCTGACCACCAACATGATGAAAAACCTCATCAAGAAGAAAGGCGTCGCCTCGATCCAAGAACTGCGCGATCTGGCTATCGAAGCCGATGTCAACATGATCGCCTGCCAGATGACCATGGACCTATTCGAAATCAAGCGCGAAGACATGATTGATGGGCCAAGTGTGGGCGGTGCCGCTTCGTGGGTCGAAGTGGCAACGAAAAGCGATATCAACCTCTACATCTGAAGAAGGAACCACCATGGCCGACATGATACTCGACGCCAAGGGCCTCAATTGCCCGCTGCCAATCTTGCGCGCCAAGAAGGCGCTGAAGGAACTGCCCTCGGGCGGAACGCTTGAGGTGCAGGCAACCGATCCCGGCGCGGTAAAGGACTTTGAAGCGTTTTGTCGCACGACCGGCAACGAGTTGGTGGAACACCATATGGACGGGAATACCTATGTATTCCTGATCCGCCACACCGGCTAAGCCTCGCCGCAGAACTCTTTGTGCAGCATGGCGACGACGCGGCTGGTGCGGTCTTCGGAAAGGGAATAACTGATGGATCGTCCGATGCGCCGGGCCGTCACGAGCTTGTCTTCGCGCAGCCGCGCGAGTTGCTTTGAAACCACCGCTTGCGGCAAGGCCAGCATCATCTCTAGCTCGCCCACAGCGGCGGGGCCTTCGGCCAACCTGCACAGAATGACCAGCCGCGCCGGGTGTGAAAGCGATTTGAGGAAAATCGAAGTGACCTCGGCGCGGTCCAGCATTTCTTCCGATGGCGGCTTGCCGCTGTCGGTTGCCGCCGGTGAACCTTCGCCCGAAACCATATGCAATCCCTCCGTCTTCAGATGGTTCAACGTTACCACAAGACGCGTGTTTCGACTGCCTTACGTCAATCATTAGTTGGCGTAAAACAAAATCAGATCAAGGGTCCTGGAATGAACCAGCCGTCGATTGCCACATCGCCCGCAGTATCGGACGAGATGCGCCAGACCACCTGCTACATGTGCGCCTGCCGCTGCGGCATCAACGTGCATCTGAAATCGGGGCGGGTCAGCTATATCGAGGGCAACCGCAATCACCCAGTGAACCGGGGGGTTCTGTGCGCCAAGGGCGCTAGTGGCATCATGCAGGTTACCGCCCCAAGTCGGCTGCGAAATCCGCTCCGGCGCGTTGGCCCACGCGGATCGGGTGCGTTTGAAGAAATCAGTTGGGACGAGGCGTTGAACCTTGCGGTTTCGTGGATGAAGCCGCTGCGCGAAACCGCACCGGAAAAGCTGGCATTTTTCACAGGGCGCGACCAATCGCAGGCGTTGACCTCGTGGTGGGCGCAGGCTTTCGGCACACCGAACTACGCAGCACACGGCGGTTTCTGCTCGGTCAACATGGCGGCGGGGGGCATTTACACGATCGGCGGCGCGTTTTGGGAGTTTGGCCAGCCGGACTGGGAGCGAACAAAGCTTTTCGTGCTGTTCGGCGTGGCCGAAGACCACGACAGCAACCCCATCAAGATCGGGTTGGGCAAGCTCAAGTCGCGCGGCGCGCGTGTTGTGGGGGTGAACCCTATCCGCTCGGGCTATAACGCCATTGCCGATGACTGGTTCGGCATCACACCGGGCACCGACGGGTTGCTGATTCTTGCACTGGTGCATTGCCTTTTTGAGGCTGGTAAAATCGACCTCGACTATCTTGCGCGCTTCACCAATGCGCCGCTTTTGCTCGATGCGACCGAGGGGCCGGGCAAGGGGTTGTTTCTACGCAATGCCGACGGCGCACCATTGGTGATAGACCGCAAAAGCGGCGCGCCTGCGCCTTGGAACGGACAAGGCGTCGAACCCGATCTGGGCGCAACTTGGCAGGGCGCGCGCACCGTATTTCAACACATGGCCGAGCGTTACCTTTCACCAGAATACGCCCCCGAAGCGGTGGCCGATCGCTGCGGTATCGCCGCAGGCCGCATTCGCGCGCTGGCGGCCGAACTGGCGCGCGTGGCCTTTGACGAAGCCATCGAAATCGCCCAGCCTTGGACCGACTTTCGCGGCGTGCGGCACCAGAAAATGCCGGGCCGCCCGGTTTCGTTTCACGCGATGCGGGGGATTTCGGCACATTCGAACGGGTTTCAGACCGCGCGCGCGTTGCATCTGTTGCAGATCATTCTTGGCGCGGTCGAAACCCCCGGCGGCTACCGCTTGAAACCCCCCTACCCCAAACCGGCCGAGGCCCACCCCGTGCCGCATTTCATGGCCGAGCCGGGCAAACCCTTGGGCGGGCCGCACCTTGGCTATGTGCGCAGCCCTGAGCAGCTTGCGCTCAAGCCCGATGGCACACCGGCACGCATCGACAAGGCGTTTTCGTGGGAAAACCCGCTTTCAGCGCATGGGTTGATGCATATGGTCATCGCCAACGCGCACGCGGGCGACCCCTACCGCATCGACACGCTGTTTCTCTACATGGCCAACATGGCGTGGAACTCGTCGATGAACACCGCGCGGGTGATGGAAATGCTGACCGACACGGGAGCCGATGGCGAATATGTCATTCCGCGCATCATCTATTCGGATGCCTATGCCAGCGAAATGGTGGCCTATGCCGATCTGATCCTGCCAGACACGACCTATCTGGAACGCCACGACTGCATCAGCCTGCTCGACCGCCCGATTTCAGAGCCAGATGCCGCAGGCGACAGTATCCGCTGGCCCGTGATCGAACCCGACCGCGACGTGCGCGGGTTTCAATCGGTGCTGCTCGATTTGGGCGCGCGGCTGGCATTGCCCGGTATGGTGGCCGAAGATGGCAGCCCGAAATACCGCGATTATGCCGACTACATCGTGAACCATCAACGCCGCCCCGGCGTGGGGTCGCTGATCGGTTGGCGCGGGGCCGATGGTACCAAAGAGGGGCGCGGGGAGCCGAACCCGGATCAGCTTGCCCGCTATATCGAAAACGGCAGCTTCTATCAGGCGCATATTCCTGAAGAGGCACAGTTCTACAAACCCTGGAACGCGGCCTATCAGGACTGGGCGGTCAAGATTGGGCTTTACGATACGCCGCAGCCCTATCTTTTTGCGCTTTGGTCCGAACCTCTGCGCCGCTTTCAGCTTGCCGCCGAAGGTCACGGTGCAGCGCAGCCCCCTGAACATCTGCGCGCGCAGTTGCAGCTGGCAATGGACCCGTTGCCAATCTGGTATGCGCCCTTTGGCGAGGCCGAGGCGGCAGAATACCCGGTGCACGCGCTAACGCAGCGGCCAATGGATATGTATCATTCATGGGGTAGCCAGAACGCATGGCTTCGCCAGATCCGCGGGCGCAACTTTCTTTATCTGCCGACGAAAATCTGGGCGGCACAGGGGTTTTGCGAAGGCGATTATGCCCGCGTAACAAGCCCCAACGGTGCGATTTTAGTGCCGGTGGCGCATATGCCCGCGCTGAATGAAAACACGGTCTGGACATGGAATGCGATCGGAAAGCGCAAGGCGGCCTGGGCGCTTGATGACGCCGCAAGCGAGGCGAAAGAGGGTTTCTTGCTTAACCACCTGATATCGGAATTGCAGACAGAGCAGACAGATGGGCACCGCCGCACCAATTCCGACCCGGTAACCGGGCAGGCCGCGTGGTTTGATCTGCGGGTGCGGATCGAGCGGGTGGGCCCGCGCGACCATGCCGAACCCGCCTTCCCGCCGCTGCCGCGGGTAGTGCCCAAGGGGAGGACACGCGCATGACCTGCCTGCCCGCGCACACCGACAAAAAGCTCGGCCTCGCCATCGACCTCGACACCTGCGTTGGCTGTCAGGCCTGTGTGACCGCCTGCAAGGGCTGGAACGATCAGGGCTATGGCGCGCCATTGTCCGACCAGAACCCTTACGGTGCAAACCCCTCGGGCACATTCCTGAACCGAGTGCACAGCTATCAGGTGGCACCCGATGAAGGCGCGGTGCAGACCATCGCCTTTCCGCGTTCTTGCCTGCACTGTGACGACGCGCCTTGCGTGACCGTCTGCCCAACCGGGGCCAGCTACAAGCGCGCCGCGGACGGCATAGTTCTGGTCAACGAAGACGCCTGCATCGGCTGCGGGCTGTGCGCCTGGGCCTGCCCCTACGGCGCGCGCGAGCTTGATGCGGCGGCGGGGGTGATGAAGAAATGCACGCTCTGCGTGGACCGCATCTACAACGAGAACCTGCCCGAGGAAGACCGCGTACCCGCTTGCGTGCGCAGTTGCCCGACCGGGGCGCGGCATTTTGGCGATTTCGCTGACCCGGAAAGCAACGTGAGCCGACTTAGCCGCGAACGCGGCGGTGTGGCGCTGATGCCGGAAATGGGCACCGCGCCAACCAACCGCTACCTGCCCCCCCGCCGCAAGGATACGCTTGCCGCACCACCTTTGGTGCCGCTGGGCGATTTCAAGGCCACGGGGCTTGCCGGCTGGCTTGACCGTATGCTGGGGGGCCGCTGATGCATCCTGCACCTTCGGTCATTCTGTTCACGGTGCTTTCGGGCGCGGGCTTCGGCTTTCTGGCCTTTCTTGGTGCGGGGCTGGTTGGCGCTTCTGGCTGGGCGGCCTTTGGGCTTTGGTTTCTGGGCTATGCGCTGGCGGTGGGCGGGCTTTTGGCCTCGGTCTTTCACCTTGGCAACCCGCGCCGGGCAACACGCGCCTTCAGCCAGTGGCGCACAAGCTGGCTTAGCCGCGAGGCATGGGCTTCGGTCGCAACGCTGACGCTGCTTGCGCCGGTGGCGCTGTCAGACTGGCTGGGGTTCGACTGGCCGCGTAGCTGGGGCCTTTTGGCCGCGGCACTTTGCCTTGCCACCATCGGCACCACCTCGATGATCTATGCGCAGCTCAAGACCGTGCCGCGCTGGCATCACTGGATCACGCCCGTCAGCTTTGCCGTCTTTGCGCTTTCAGGTGGCGCGATCCTTTCAGGCGACGGGCGTTGGGCTGCGGCAATGCTGGTGGCGCTTGGGTTTGTTCTGCCCGCGCTCTGGCAAATTGGCGATGGCCGCTTTGCCGCGGCTGGCGTGGGCATCGGATCGGCCACCGGGCTTGGCGCTATCGGCAAGGTAACGGTGTTCGAGCAACCCCATACCGCGCCCAATTACCTTATGCGCGAGATGATCTACGTTGTAGGCCGCAAGCACGTCCTGCGCTTGCGCGTGCTGGCCTATGGCTTGGCAGTGCTGGCACCGCTGCTGGTGGTTCTGGTCCTACCCGGTGGGGCTGCGCGTGTGGCGCTGGCCGCGCTGCTGCATCTGACCGGAGCACTTGCCGCGCGTTGGCTGTTCTTTGCGCAGGCCGAGCATGTGGTGGGCCTATACTACGGGCAGCGCTAAGTGCCGCAACAAAGGTGAAATGCCGCGGCTTGGGGGTTTTCGTCGTGCGGCGGCATCGCTAAGGTTCAGCCGATGCAAGGCAATGGGGGGCTTCGATGCGCTGCGTATTCGTTCAGATAAGGTGCCAGCCGGGCAAGACCTATGAGGTTGCCGACGCGATCTATGAGCGCGAGGTTGTGAGCGAGCTTTACTCGACCTCGGGCGATTACGACCTGATCGCCAAGGTCTATGTGCCGGACGACGCTGATGTGGGCCATTTTCTGACCGAAGCGCTGTTCGACATTCCCGGTATCAGCCGAACCTTGACGACGATGACCTTTAAGGCGTTCTAGCCTTACCTGCGCATCAGCCGGAAGGCCGCCGACGCGGCCCAGCCTGCCACAACGGCCAGCACCAGCGACATCAGCCCGTAGGCATAGGCGTTTTCACGCGACATCAAGAATAGCGTGCGCTCTAGCCCAATCTTGCGCACAGGAAGCGCCGAGCGGTGCGAGTCGATCACCTGCCCGCCGCGCAGAAGGTAAATACGCATCTTGTAATCGCCTTCGACGAGGTTGGCGGGCAACTGGAAATCGGCGCGAAACAGCGTGCCCTCGATCAGCGCCACCGAACCTTCAGAAAGCGTGTACTGGCCCTCGGCCATGCGAATGCGCAGCAAGGCTTCGGTAAAGGGGCGCGCGTCTTCAACCTCAAGCGGGCCGGAAAAGGCGCGCACCGCAAGCGGCACCGATATGCGCTGGCGAACGTCTTCGGCGGGGTCGAGAATCTCGCCAAGCGGGCCTGTGCTGGCCACCGAATAGTAGGTTGGCGTTGCCGATACGCCCACCTCTTCGGTATTGACCCAAATCCCCGCGATTTTTTCCTTGCGGCGGATCGTGACCGATCCGGCGGGGCCCTCTAGCGTTACGATCACGTGCAGCGGCGGCCCGTCAGGCTCGGGTTCTTCTCGGCGGACGGCACCGTAAATCAGCACCTCGGTGCCGTCGAATCTGGCGGTGATGCCGATCTCGTCCAACGAGACCCCGGCCACCACGGTTTCTGCACGCGCCGGAGCCGCAGCAATAAGCACCAGTGCCAGTGACAAGGCCGCGCGGATCATGGCGCGTTCCCCGGATACAGCGAAAAGAGATCGGACGGCGTCAACAAAAGATCGAGCGCCAGCTTGATCGCGACCGCCAGCACCAGAAACGCCAATAACATCCGCAACTCTTCGGCCTTGAGGCGGCCCGAAAGCCGGGTGCCGATCTGCGCGCCGACAACGCTGCCCGCAATCAGCAAAAACGCCAGCACGATATCGACCGACTGGTTGGTTACCGCATGCGCCATGGTAGTAAAGGCAGACACGAAAATGACCTGAAACAGCGAGGTGCCGATCACCACCTTGGTCGGCATACCCAGAATGTAGATCATCGCGGGCACCATGATGAAACCGCCGCCCACGCCCATGATCGCCGCCAGCACGCCGACCACCAGCCCCACCAGAATCGGCGGGATCACCGAGATGTAAAGCCCAGAGGCACGAAACTTCATCTTGAGCGGCAGGTTGTGCACCCAGTGGTGCTGATGGCGCTTGGTGCGGCCCGCACTAGGATTGCGCGCGCGTCGCCACGAACGCACCCCCTCTTGCGCCATTAAAAGGCCGATGAAGCCTAGGAATACCACATAGGCAAGCTGCACCACCAAATCGATCTGACCCAGCGATTGCAGCCAGTTGAACGCCACGATCCCGCCCGCAGACCCCGCGATGCCGCCAACAAGCAGCACGCAGCCCATCGGAATATCGACCGATTTGCGCTTCAGATGCGCCAGCACCCCGGAAACCGAAGATGCCACGACCTGATTGGACCCGGTCGCCACCGCCACGCCCGGCGGAATCCCGATGAAAAACAGCAAGGGCGTAATCAGAAACCCGCCACCGACCCCGAACAGCCCGGAAAGCACGCCAACCACGCCGCCAAGCCCCAGCAGCAGAATCGCGTTTACAGCAACGTCGGCGATAGGCAGATAGATTTGCATTTTCGGGACTTTTCAGCTGGGTATAAAAACTGTGCGCCCCGTGGCGGATGTTTGTCAAACGCTGCGACGGGTCAGGAGAGATCGCGCAAGTATCGTCGCAAAACCCGTTCCAGTTTTGTCGCACCCATTGGCGCCATCGCCTTGGTATGCTCGTGACTGATCGCCTCGGCCGAAAGCCCGGCCCCCATATTGGTAACCACCGAAACTGCTGCAACCGATAGCCCAAGAAAGCGCGCAAGGATCACTTCTGGCACGGTGGACATGCCCACCGCATCGGCCCCGAGGATTCGTGCGGCCCGGATTTCAGCCGGCGTTTCAAACGATGGGCCCGAGAACCAGCAATAGACGCCTTCGGGCAATTCGACCCCTTCTGCCGCTGCCGCAGCCTTGAGGCCGGCGCGCATTGCCGGGTCATGCGCCTCGGTCAGAGGCACGAAGCGCGCATCCGAAGGCTCGCCTATCAGCGGGTTGGCCCCGGCAAAGGCGATGTGGTCATTGAGCAGCATCAGCCCGCCCGGCGGGATATCGGCGCGCAAGCTGCCTGCCGCGTTGGTCAACAGCAGGTTTTCCGCACCCAGCTCCCTGAGCACTTCCAAAGGCAGGCGCATTTCGGCAGGGTTGCCGCGTTCATAGTAATGCGCGCGCCCGCCAAATACCGCCACCCGCACCCCTTCCAGATCACCCACGACCAGCTTCGGGTTATGCCCCGAAACGCCAGCATGCGGAAAACCCGGAAGATCGGCATAATCGATCGCCACGCCCTGCACGGCTTCAGCCAGATGCCCCAGCCCAGATCCGAGAATAAGCCCCAGCCGCGGCGGTTCTGCCCCGGCGCGGGCGCGGATCAGGCGCGCAAGATCAGCGCTCTTTGACATAAGCCTCTCCTCCGGCGCGCGGTGGCGTCGCCTTGCCAATGAACCCGGCCAGAATGACCACGGTCAGAACATAAGGCAACGCCTGCATGAACTGCACCGGCACCACGAAAAGACCCACGTCGATGTTCTGAAAGCGAATGGCCACCGCCTCCAGCAACCCGAACAGCATGGTCGCCCCCAGCACGCGCCAAGGCCGCCAGTTGGCGAAGATCAGCGCGGCCAGCGCGATAAAGCCCTTGCCCGCCGTCATTTCTTTGCCAAAGCCCGCCGAGGGGGCCGAGGTCGCAAGATAAGCGCCCGCGAAACCGCACAGGATGCCCGCAATAGCCACCGCCGTATAACGCAGCCGCAACACCGATACGCCCGCCGTATCGACCGACTCGGGGTTTTCGCCCACTGCGCGCAGGCGCAGGCCAAAACGGGTGCGAAACAGCAAGAACCACGTCAACGGCACAATCGCGAATGCGAGGTAGACAAGGATCGTGTGCCCCGAAATCAGGTCGTGGTAGATCGTTCCAAACACCGGCACATCGGCCAGCGCATCGGCCCCCGGCAAGTCGATCGATTCAAACCGCGCCGCGCCCTTGATAGGCGGCGTGCGCCCGCCGAGTTGAAACAGGTTCTGCCCGATCAGCACCGTCAGACCCGAGGCCAGAAAGTTGATCGCCACGCCTGAAATCAACTGGTTGCCGCGGAAGGTGATCGACGCGAGGCCGTGGATGATCGCCAGCGCCAGCGACCCGCCAATGGCCGCGATCAGGCCAAGCCATGCCGAACCGGTAATCGAGGCGACGGCACCTGCCGTAAAGGCGCCCATCAGCATCTTGCCTTCCAACCCGATATCGAACACGCCTGAACGTTCAGAGTATAGCCCCGCCAGTGCGGCAAGCAGCAACGGAATACCCAGCCGAACGCCGGAATCGAGCACCTGAATGAGTGTCGAAAGATCCATCACGCGGCCCTCCTGCGGCGCCCAAGTGCGAACAGCCGCTCGACGATCATCCGCATCATGTTGTCAAGCGCACCGGTAAACAGGATCACCAGCGCCTGCACGACCGTGCGCAACTCGATCGGGATCGTGGTCCAAAGCCCAAGCTCGGCACCGCCCTGATACAGAAAGCCAAACAGAAGCGCTGCAAGAAACACCCCGAACGGATGGTTACGCCCCATCAGGGCCACGGCGATGCCGATGAAGCCCGCGCCTTCCACCGCATTCAGCACCAACCTTTCGGCCTCGCCCATGACGTTGTTGATGGCCATCATGCCCGACAGGCCACCAGACAGCAGCATGACATACATGGTGACGCGAAATGGCGAGATACCTGCGTAAACCGCCGCCTTTTCCGACTTGCCAAAGGCGCGGATCGCATAGCCCAACCGCGAGCGGAACAGCAGATACCAGACCGCCACACAAGCTGCGAGCGCGATGAAAAGCGAGATGTTCGCGGGCGTGTTCTTGTTGAAATATCCGCCGATCAACGGCAAATCGTAAAGCGTCGGCAGATGTGCCCCGGTGGGAAACTTTGCCGAAGCAGGGTCCATGCTGCCCGCCGGGCGCATGATATTGACCAGCACATAGTTCAAAAGCGCCGCGCCGATGAAGTTGAACATCATCGTGGTGATAACGATGTGGCTACCGCGCCGTGCCTGCAACCAGCCGGGAATAGCGGCCCAGATTGCGCCAAAGGCTATGCCGCCCAGCATCGCGGCGGGTAGTGCCAGCGTCCAGTGCGGCCACGGAACCGCCAACGCCACAACCGCCACGCCCAAGCCGCCAAGCATCGCCTGCCCCTCGCCGCCAATGTTGAACAGGCTGGCGCGAAACGCGATGGAAACGGCAAGACCAGTGAACATGAAGTTGGTGGCGTAATAAAGCGTGTAGCCCCAGCCATAGGCAGAGCCAAGCGCGCCATCGACCATGATCTTCAGCGCATCCCACGGGTTCTCGCCGATATAGAGAATGACCAGCGCCGAAATTGCAAACGCCGCGATGATGCTCATCAGCGGGATCAGCACCACATCCGCCCAAGCCGGAAGCCTTGTCATTATGCGGCCTCCTCGGCGACGACGCCTGCCATCATCAGGCCCAGTTCCCGCTGATCGGTCACCTCTGGGTCGCGCTCGCCCATGATGCGGCCATCAAACATTACTGCGATGCGGTCGGACATGCTCAGAATCTCGTCGAGTTCAACCGAGACCATCAGCACGGCCTTGCCGGCATCGCGCAGCGCGATGATCTGGCGATGGATGAACTCGATCGCGCCAATATCTACACCGCGCGTGGGTTGGCCGACCAAAAGCAGGTCGGGGTTGCGCTCGATCTCGCGCGCAAGTACCAGTTTCTGCTGATTGCCGCCCGAAAAACTTTTCGCCGGCAGCGCCGGGTTCGGCGGGCGCACGTCGAACCGTTCCATCTTTTTCGCTGCCTCGGCAATGATCGCCGCGTTATCCATCAAAAGTGTATTTTTCTGGTATTCTGGGGCGTTGTGATAGCCAAAGATCAGGTTTTCCCAGGCGGTGAAATCCATGATCAGGCCAAGATGTTGGCGGTCTTCAGGCACATGCGCAATGCCGCGCTGCCTTCGTGTCTGCCCGTTCGATCGGCTTCCGGTCAGATCGATTTCCTGACCATTGATGCGCACCGTGCCTGTCGCCGCCTGAAAGCCGCCAAGCACCTTCAAAAGCTCGGACTGTCCATTGCCGGAAACCCCGGCGATGCCGAGTATTTCGCCCGCGCGGATTGAAAAGCTGATGCCCTTCAGCCGCTCTACGCCGTCTTCGTCAACGACGCGCAGGTTTTCGACTTCAAGCACCATCTCGCCGGGGTGCGACGGGCCCTTTTGCACATCAAGCAGAACCTTGCGGCCGACCATCAGCTCTGCCAGTGCCTCGGGGCTGGTTTCGGCGGTGCTGACGGTCGCGGTCATTTCGCCGCGGCGCATCACCGAAACGGTGTCAGTGATTTCCATGATCTCGCGCAGCTTGTGGGTGATCAGGATGATCGTCTTGCCCTGCTCGCGCAGGCTGCGCAGGATGCGGAACAGATGGTCGGCCTCGTCCGGCGTCAGCACCCCGGTCGGCTCGTCCAGAATCAACACCTCGGCGTGACGATAGAGCGCCTTGAGAATCTCGACCCGCTGCAACTGGCCCACCGAAAGCTCGTCAATGGTGGCGTCGGGGTCGACATCAAGCGCGTATTCCTTGGCGAGCTGCTCCAACGCAGTGCGCGCACGCGCCAAAGAGGGGCGCAGCAACATGCCTTCTTCGACGCCCAGAATGACGTTTTCCAGCACTGTGAAGTTCTGCACCAGCTTGAAGTGCTGAAACACCATGCCAATGCCCGCGCGGATCGCGGCTTGGCTGTCGTGTATAACCGTGGGCACGCCTCTGATGAATATCTCTCCCGCATCGGCACGGTAAAAGCCGTAAAGGATCGACATCAGCGTAGACTTGCCTGCGCCGTTTTCGCCAATGATGCCGTGGATCGTGCCCGGCATGACGCGAATTGATATATCCTTGTTCGCCTGCACCGGCCCGAAAGCCTTGGAGATGCCGCGCAACTCTATAGCTGGAGCGGGGGCGGCAGCTTCCTGCCGCCCCGACGATTGATCGACTGCCATGTCCGATCAGTTAACCGGGCAGGTGTTGTCACTCATGTAATCGTGCACCACGATCTCGCCCGAGATGATCTTGGCAGAGGCGGCTTCCACCGCCGCAAGCATTTCGGGGGTCACGAGGGCCGCGTTGTTTTCATCCATCGCAAAGCCCACGCCACCGGCGGCAAGATCCATCACATTGATGCCGGTCTCGATCTCGGTTCCGGCAGAGAAGGCATCAAAAACCGCGTTATCGACGCGCTTGAGCATCGACGTCAGCACATGGCCCGGTTGCAGGTGGTTCTGGTTGCTGTCCACACCGATCGACAGGATGCCCGCATCCGCCGCCGCCTGAAGCACACCGATCCCGGTGCCGCCCGCCGCCGCGTAGATCACGTCAGCGCCTTGGCTGACTTGCGAGGTGGTCAGCTCTGCGCCCTTCACCGGGTCATTCCATGCGGTGGGGGTGGTGCCAGTCATGTTCTGGATCACCTTCGCGCCGGGGTTCGCGGCAACCACGCCTTGCGCATAGCCGCAGCCGAACTTGCGGATCAGCGGAATGTCCATGCCGCCGATAAAGCCGACAGTGCCGGTTTTCGAAGCCATCGCGGCCATGATGCCGACGAGATAGGATCCCTGCTCTTCGGTAAACACCACCGAGCGCACGTTCGGCTGGTCAACCACCATGTCGATGATGGCGAACTTGGTGTCCGGGTAGTCGGGTGCCACGGTGTTGAGCACATCACCGAAGGCAAAGCCGGTCATCACGATCGGGTTCGCGCCGGTTTCGGCAAGCCGACGCAGCGCCTGTTCGCGTTGCGCTTCCGACTGCATCTCGAGTTCTTTGTAGCTGCCGCCGGTTTCTGCCTTCCAACGCTCAGCGCCGCCATAGGCCGCTTCGTTGAAAGATTTGTCGAATTTGCCGCCAAGGTCATAGATCAGTGCCGGATCGGCGAGTGCAGGGCCTGCGAAAAGCGCAAGCGTGGCAGCCGCGCCGAGGAACTGTTTCATGATCGTCATTGGTGTCTCCCGGTCTGTTGCGCACCTGCCCAACGGGCAAGCACCTGTTGGCGGGCGAAATGCCCGCAGACAGGTTGATTAGGGCGAGTTGCTGCGAGAGGGTCAATAGCAATTTTGTGCCGCAGCGCGGCTCAGAGCGGCTCGTAACGGCGCGTCAGCACCAATGCGTCGTCAGCCCCCCCGTCTGGCAAGCGGTAATAGCCGCGTCGCTTGCCGACTTCGCGCCAGCCAGCAGCTGAGTAAAGCGCGCGGGCGGGCGCATTTTCAGCCGCAACCTCTAGAAATCCGCTATCAGCCCCTGCCGCGCGCGCCGCGTCGTCAAAGGCAGCAAGCAAGGCCAGCCCAAGGCCCTTGCGCCGCTCTTGCGGCGCTACGGCAAGGGTCAGCAACTCTGCCTCGCCCGCAACCACGCGGCCCATCACGAACCCACGCGAATCGCCGCGCAGAAATACGCCCGTAGCGCCCAGCAAGGCTTCAAACTCGTTGGCGTTCCACGGGCGCGGCGTGGTGAACGCCGCAGCGTGCAGAGCTGCAAGCGCCGCGGGTGTCATGGGATGATTACCGGCGCAGGCTCTGCCGGTAACGCCGCATCTGCCGCGCGCAGATAAAGCGGCGCAGGCCGTGGTTCGGGTAGCAAGCGGCGCGCGGCGGCAAGCCGCGCGATGGCTTCGGGCAGTGGCATCGCCGGGTCGAGCAGCCGCAGCCCCGGCATCGCCGCCTGCATTGCCGCAGCACCCGAACCGGTCACCTGTTGCCCCGCCTCCAGCCCGGCCAAGAGCGCATCGATATTGGCCAATCGCGGCGCGCTGTCTGGCCCGAAGCCTTGCGCATAATATTCGCCGCGCCGCGCGTCTTCGACCACCAGCAACGGGCGCGGCAGGCCCAGCGCCACTGCCTCTAGCCCACTTACCCCCACCGCCGGGATACCCAGCGCCAGCGCAAGACCGCGCGCCGCGGCTACCGATATCCGCACGCCGGTAAAATTGCCGGGGCCGACCCCGACCCCCAGCGCCGCAAGATCGCGCCAGCCTGCGCTTGCACTGGCCAGCATCTCTTCCAGCATCGGCATCAACCGCTCGGCTTGGCCCTTTGCCATCTCTTCGATCCGGCACTCCAGCAACGAGTCACCGCAAATCAAAGCGGCCGCGCAGTGCGCGGCCGATGTGTCGAACCCCAGTATGAGCGGCTCAGAGCGCAATGGGGCGCACCTCACTCACCTCCGGGATGTAGTGGCGCAGAAGGTTCTCGATACCCATCTTCAGCGTCAAGGTGCTGGATGGGCACCCCGCGCAAGCGCCCTGCATGTGCAGGTAAACAACACCCCGCTCAAAGCCGTGAAAGGTAATGTCGCCACCGTCCTGCGCCACAGCGGGTCGCACCCGGGTGTCGAGCAGTTCCTTGATCTGCGCCACAATCGCGCTGTCCGGTCCGTCGTGGCCCGCATGTCCGCCAGCGGCCACCGCTGCGCCTTCCATCACCGGCGCGCCCGACTGGAAATGTTCCATGATCGCACCGAGGATCGCGGGCTTCACGTGTTCCCAGCGCATTTCCTCGTC
Organism: Phaeovulum sp.; assembly: GCF_041596715.1. Classification (GTDB taxonomy): domain Bacteria; phylum Pseudomonadota; class Alphaproteobacteria; order Rhodobacterales; family Rhodobacteraceae; genus UBA6213. The sequence goes on along the minus strand of NZ_JBFHIA010000021.1, from coordinate 5,404 downwards.
CTTGGTGACGGTGATGAAGTCCGAACCAAAGAAAACCCCGCTGACACCGCGTTGGGCGAATATGCGCCGCGCCAGGGGCGATGCCTCGGCGGCGGCCGCCGAAGGAAAGTCGGCAGTGCCGGTTTCCAGCACGGTCATACCGGGCAAAAACTTCAGCGTTGCCGGGTTTGGGGTGGTCTCGGTCTGGATAAACATGGGTAGCCTCCGCACGGGTCAGCTTCGCATATGCGCTTCCCAAGCGTTTTCGTCAAGTTTTCCCGACCCACCGCCAAACGGGTTTTTCGAACACGAAACACCGATGGCCCCGGGGGGGCATGACCTCTGGCGCGGCTCAGGTGATCTCTTCCAGCCGTTCCTTGGACATATCGCCCGGCACAATCGTCAGCGGGCAAGGCAGGTTGGCTGCGGTGCGCGAAAGCTGTGTGACCAGCGGGCCGGGGCCGGCCTTGTCCGAGCCCGCGCCCAAGACCAGCACGCCGATCTGCGGATCGTCGCGGATCACCGCAAGAATCTCGTTGGCCGGTTCGCCTTCGCGGATGATCAGCACAGGGTCGATCCCCTGCTTGTCTCGCATCCACTTCGCATAGACCTCGAAATGCGCCTCGATCCGATCACGCGCTTCTTCGCGCATGATCTCGGCCACGCCGATCCAGTGTTGGTATTCCTCGGGCGGAATTACTGAAAGAATCGTAACGCCCGCACCGGTATGGGCCGCCCGCAGCGCCGCAAATCGCATGGCGTTCAGGCATTCGCGGGTATCGTCAAGCACTACCAGAAACTTGCGCATAAAGGCCCCCTCAAGTCGCGGCGATCATGGCGCAGATCAGGCCAGCTTGGCAACTGCCCTGCGCGGCGACAGCGCGCGACGTAATGCAACCTTTCCAAGCGCGCCCAGAACGGTAGCCATTTGCGCCAGCACCAGCCCAAGCAGCGCGACCGCCAGCACGGCCAGATCGCTAAGCCGCGTAAGCGCCCGAAATGCCCGTGCCTTGCCCAACACCTCCATCGCGCGCCGCGTATCTGGCCCGGCAACCTCGGCCAGCCGCGCGAGTCGCGCAAGCTCGGCGGCATCGTCGGCGTGGCGCAAAAGCAAAAGTGTTTCGGCAGGCGACGTGGCCGCAATGATGCGCCCTGCATCCCCCGCAATGGCTGAAAACCGCGCCCAAGATGCTGCCCCGACAATTTCCGCAACAAGCCGTTCTGGCAGGCTGCCGAGTTTGCGCGCCAGTCGCAGCCCGGTCGCACCCACCTTTACCGTTGTGCTTGTGCCCCCGCTTGGCAGCATCAGTGCTGTGCCCGCTAGCCCTGCAAGCGCCAGCCCTGCCTCAAGCTCATCAACCTCGTCGCCCTGCGCCGTGGCAACCGCCGCGCGCCTGAGCGCGTTCAGATCGCCCAGCGGCGAAAGTTCCAGCGGAATGACGCAGATGCCTATTTGATGAAGTGTCTGGCACGACGCAATGTCCAACGCACAGGCACCGCAAGCACCGGCCACCGCAAACCAGCCCTCGCCTTTCGCGACCATCGCCTCGGCCTCGGCCAAAAGCTCGGGTGGCAGTGCCGCCCCCTGATCGCGCGCAAGGTCAAGGTAAAGCGCCACGTCCAGCGGGGCTTCGGCAGCAACCGCCACTGCCAGCCGCGCTGCGATCCAGTCCGGAGTCGCGGTAGCGGCGATGGCGCGCGTCAGCGCCGCACGTGCGCCCGCCTCGGTCCGATCCACTATCGGTTCGGCAAAAGGGTGTTGCGCCAACACATAACCCGCCAGCGCTACTGAGCCCGCGGCCCAAAGCACCAGCGCCAGTCGTGCCAGCCGCCGGATCATGCCTGTGCGTGCGCGAAGTCCCAGTAGAGCGCGCGGGCGCGTTTGGTGACCGGCCCGATCTGATAGCTCACATCGTCAAAGCCCGTCACCGGTGTGACCTTGGCAAAGTTGCCGGAAAGGAAAACCTCGTCTGCGGCGCGGAAATCGGCAATCGTCAGCACCGCTTCGCGCACCTCGGTGCCTGCCGCGCGCAGGTTGGCAATGTGGCGCGCCCGCGTGATGCCTGAAAGGAAGGTTCCGTTGCCGATTGGCGTGAAGGCCACGCCATCCTTGACCATGAAGACGTTTGCGGTGGCGCTTTCCGCCACGTTGCCCATCGCATCACATACCAGCGCATTGCCAAAGCCCTTGCGCTTGGCCTCGACCAACATGCGCGCGTTGTTGGGGTAAAGGCAGCCTGCCTTGGCGTTGCAGACGTTGTCGGCCAGCACCGGGCGGCGAAACTGGGTGGTGGTCAGTGTGGTGGTGGCTTCGGGTGCGGGCATCGGCACGGCCTCGAGGCACAGCGCGAAGCCTGTCACCCCCTCCATCGGTGCCACACCAAGGTCTGAGCCGTGGATCGCCCAATACATCGGGCGCACATAGACCGCTTCGTTTGGCGCATAGCGCGCCAGCCCCTCGCGCGCCATCGCCACCATTTCCTCGGTGCCGACCGTGGGGGTGATCATCAGCGCCTCGGCAGAGCGGTTGACCCTGGCGCAGTGCAGGGCAAGGTCGGGCGCCACACCTTCGAAAAAGCGCGCCCCGTCGAACACCGAAGACCCCTGCCAGATGCCATGGTCGGCAGCGCGCATGACAGCAATGTCGCCTTCGTGCCAGCGTCCATCGAACCAGGTGCGGATATGCGTGCCAAATGCCATCTCGGGTCTCCATTGTTGCGCGGCGCACTAAAGCACTTTGACTGCGCATGGTCCAGCATAGCTAGCCGTTCGGTGCTCGGCGGCGCGGCGGGGCAAGCATGGGCCGAAAAATCTTGGCCAAGCGTGTGAGATTTTGCAAGCAAGCCCGCGCGAATCGCGCTAGCGATGCGCGCCGAGGAGACATTCATGAACCTTTTTCTTTTCGCTGTAACCGTTCTTATCTGGGGCTCAACCTGGCTTGCCATTGCGTTCGAGCTTGGCCCAGTTCCGGTGCTGGTTTCTGTCTTTTACCGCTTTGCGCTTGCCGCGCTTCTACTCTGGCCGCTGCTGCTGCTTAGCGGCAAAATGGCAAAGACCCGGCCGCGTGACCATCTTTTCATGGGGCTGCAAGGGCTGTGCCTTTTCAGCCTCAACTTCCTTTGCTTTTACAACGCAACGGCCTTCATTCCCTCGGGGCTGGTTTCGGTGATCTTCTCGCTGGCCACGATCTATAATGCCATCAACGCGCGGCTGTTTTTTAACGAGCGCATTACGGCCCGCGCCTTGCTGGCAACGGCGGTGGGGGTGGCGGGGCTGGTGCTGATCTTCTGGCACGACCTGTTTGGTGGCGCGCTAAACCTTGATGCGATCAAAGGCATCGGGCTTGCGGCCCTTGGCACACTGTTCTTTTCGCTCGGAAACATGGTTTCGCGCAAACTGAGCGGCACCGGCGTGCCGCCGCTGACAGCCAATGCATGGGGCATGGGCTATGGCGCGCTATTTCTTGTGGCGCTGATCGGGCTAAGCGGCGCGCCGCTGGTGACACCGCCCAGCGCCAGTTACGTTGGCGCGCTGCTATACCTTGCGCTGTTCGGCTCGGTGATCGGCTTTACCACCTACCTCATGCTGGTGGCGCGCATCGGTTCAGGCCGGGCGGCCTATGCCACGGTGATGTTTCCAGTCATCGCGCTGATGCTGTCATGGGCTTTCGAGGGCTATCATTGGCAATGGCAAGCGGTGCTGGGTGTGGGGCTGACGCTGCTTGGCAACGCCATCATGTTCGCCCGCGCGCCGCTCAGGGTGCCTCGGCCAGCAGGGCTTGCAGGTCGAGCGGCGCATTGACCATGCTCAGGCTGCCGTCTGCATCGCGCGGCCATTCCGCCTGCGGACGGTCACGATAAAGCTCCACCCCGTTGCCGTCGGGATCGCTAAGGTAGATCGCTTCGCTGACGCCGTGATCTGCGGCACCTTCCAGCGGCCAGCCTGCATTCACCAGACGGCGCAGTGCATCGGCAAGGTTGGCGCGGTCGGGATAAAGGAATGCCGTGTGGTAAAGCCCGGTGGTGCCGCGCGCGGGTGGCTTGCCGCCCAGGCTTTCCCAAGTGTTCAGCCCGATATGGTGATGATAGCCGCCGGCAGAAAGAAACGCGGCTTGCGTGCCGTAGCGCTGCTGCAACTCGAACCCGAGCACGCCCGCGTAAAAATCAATCGCGCGCTCTAGATCAGACACCTTCAGGTGAACATGGCCGATGCGGGTTTCGGGGTGAATCGGGGTGGTCATGGCGCGCTCCTGCCGCTTGTGCGCATCCATGATAGGCGAAATGCCCCGCGCGCGTCAGGCCACCCCGCGCTCAGCTTCTGTGCAGCGTTGCGCAGATGTGGTCAGGCGAACGGATCGGCCGGGTAGCCAACCGCTGCAAGGTAAAGCCCCTGCGGCGGGCAGACCGGCCCGCAGGCCGCGCGGTCGCACGCCGCCAACGCGCGCGCGACATCCTTTGGTGCCCAAGCCCCTGTTCCCACCCGTTCCAAGCTGCCGACGATGGAGCGCACCTGATTGTGCAGAAAGCTGCGCGCGCGCAGGCGAAAGCGAATCTCGCGCCCGCCGGGCACCGCAATCTCGTCGATCACGATTTCATCGAGCGTTTTGACCGGTGAGGCCGCTTGGCAGAGGGTCGAGCGAAAGGTGGTAAAATCATGCGTGCCGATCAGATGCGCGGCACCGGCGCGCATTGCATCCAGATCTAGCGCCGACTTCACCTGCCAGACGCGCCCACACTCTACCACTGGCGGGGCGCGGCGTTCCAGAATGCGGAACAGATACCGCCGCTCGATCGCAGAGAACCGCGCGTGGAAATCTTCGCCCACCTCGGCCACCGCCAACACCGCCACCGGGTTGGGGCGAAGCTGGGCGTTCAGCGCCTCGGACAGACGAAACGGCGACCAGCTTCGCGCCAGATCGACATGCGCGACCTGCCCCGTCGCATGTACGCCAGCATCGGTCCGGCCTGCCGCGGCGATAGTATGTGGCCCCGGTTCCAGCCGCCCAAGAGCGGCCTCCACCGCGCCTTGCACCGAGCTTAGCGCACGCTGGCGCTGCCAGCCCGAAAATGGGCCGCCATCGTATTCAAGCAAGAGCGCGTATCTGGGCATGGCTTCCCTTAGCCCGCCACACCCTGCCCATGCAATCCCGCGCAACCAATGCCGGCCCCGGCCAAATCGGCACCGCGCGGTGGTCGCGGCACCACAGCCCCTTTCGCCCGCCCTTGCAGCCGCCTATCTTCAAAGAAATCACAGGAGGCGCGCCAACTTGGGTATCGGCGATCTGGCAGACGAGGCGGCGCGGCGCATCGAGTCGCTTGGGAACTCGGTTTCATCGGCGCTGTTCGAACCGGTGGTGCGGCTGGGTGTTACCGGCCTGTCGCGATCGGGCAAGACGGTGTTCATCACCTCGCTGGTCGCCAACCTC
>NZ_JBFHIA010000020.1:0-21374 GCF_041596715.1 Phaeovulum sp. | reverse complement strand
GGGCTCGCCGATCGTCAGCATCGTGACCTGTTTTCCCGCCGCGATCATCTCGCGCGCCCGAAATAGAATTGCCCAGCCGTCGCCGGTTGCGCCCAACATATGCGCATAGCGCGCCGCAAGTTTCATCTTTCACCCTCCGCAGTCGCGCCCTGTGCAGCAGAAAACCGGACCGCTTACAAGGGGTGACGCTGCAAGCCTCCGGCGGGGATATTTATCTCTGAAGCAGTGAAATGCTTCAGCTCAAATATCCCCGGGGGGGCGGGGGGCGGCGCCCCCCGCGCCGCGCTGTCACGCGTCGGGCGGCAGCAGCCCGAGTCCGCGCAGATAGATGCCGATGCCCGATTCCAGCAGGTCTTCGGCCGCGTAGGGGGTGCGGGTGCCGGGGGCGGTGCGGGCGTAAAGTTCGACCACACCGTGGCTGAGCGCCCAGACATGGGCTGCAAACATCGCGGCAGGTGGGCGGCGCGCCTCGGGGATATGGCGCGAGAGCATGTCGGCGGCGCGGGTCAGCACCGCTTCGGCGCGCCCAGAGGCTGCGGACAGTTCCGGTGTGCGGTTGGGTGAAATGCCGGATTCGAACATAGCCATATAGTGCCCCGGAAACTTGCGCGCGAAGGCCAGATAGGCACGCCCCGTTGCGCCAAACGCCGCCAGTGCAGAGGGCTTGCCGCCCGCGTAGGCATGTTCCATCAGATCGGCAAAGACCGCGTAGCCTTGGCGCGCACATTCTGCGATCAGGTCTTCGCGGCCCTCGAAATGGCGATAGACGGCGGCCGGGGTGACACCCGCCTGTTTTGCCGCCTCCGATAGCGTGAAGCCGGTCGGCCCGCGTTCCTCGATCAGCCGCAGCGCCGCCTCGACCAGCGCCTGTTTGAGATTGCCGTGGTGATAGCCCTGCTTAGTCATTCCAGAGCGCGAGCCCCCCGGCGATGGCCGGATCTGGCGCGCCGATTGCGGCAAGGTCGCGGCCTTTGTAATCGACTGCGTTGAGCACGGTCTGGATGGCGGCGATGCGGGCGCGCGCCTTGTCATCGGCGCGGATCACCGTCCAAGGGGCGTGCGCGGTGTCGGTGCGGGTCAGGGTTTCGCGGATGGCGTCCGAATATTCATCCCATTTCTTCAGCCCTTCGACGTCGATCCAGCTGAGTTTCCATTGCTTGAGCGGTTCGCGTTCTCGGTCGAGAAAACGGCGCAGCTGTTCGGCGCGCCCGACGTTGAGCCAGAGCTTGACCAGCACGATGCCTTCGTCGATCAGCATCTGCTCGAATGCGGGCACTTGGCCGAAGAAGCGTTCGCGCTGCTCGGGGGTGCAGAAGTTGAACACATGTTCCACCACGCCGCGATTGTACCAGCTGCGGTCGAACAGCGCGATTTCGCCTTCGGCGGGCAGCCAATCGACGTAACGTTGAAAATACCACTGGCTCGCCTCGCGTTCCGAGGGTTTGGAAAGTGCTACGATATAGGCCTGCCGCGGATTCAGATTGTCGCGCATCCGCTCGATGGTGCCGCCTTTGCCCGCAGCATCGCGCCCTTCGAACAGCACCACGAGGCGGCGTCCTGTGTTGCGCAGATCCCACGCCATTTTCACCAGTTCGATTTGCAGCGCGTCCATGATCTCGTCGTATTCGGAGTTCTTCATCTCGCGCGGGTAGGGGTAAGCGGGGTCGAGGATATCCTTGCGCCGCGCCTCGTCGAGCGCGATGCGGATTTCGGCTGGCGCGTCGTTATTCAGAAAGTCGGTAATATCGCCGACAAAGGGGATTTCATTTGTCATTTTTGTCTCTGGCCCAGTGCTTTGGTCCAGTATGGCGGGATCAGGCGGGCAAGGCCAGAGCAGCGCGCGAGATCGCCTCGATCACCGCTTGAGGTTCGGTGTGGTGCGGCATGTGACCGCGCCCGGAAAGCACTGTCAGGCGCGCGCCGCGGATCAATTTGGCCGCTGCAACCGAATGGGCCGCGCACGGCACGACCCTGTCTTCGCTGCCGTGTATAAGCTCGACCGGCAGTTCCAGCCGCGGCAGTTCGGCCGCCAGCTGCTTCAGCAACGGTGCAAGGATCGATGTCTGCCGGGCATTGGCGCGAAAGCTTGATCTGCGCAGCGCCAGCCGCGCCCCGCTGCGTTTTGCGTATTCGGGGCCAACCGGCTCTGGCGCGAAGGCTTCGCCGATCATGAAGCGCATGACGCGGCGCGGTGTCCATGCAGCTGCGAGATAGGACGAGAGGTGGCGCAGAGTTGCCGATTTTGCCAGCACGCGCAGCCCGCCCAGTGCGACACTTGCAGGCATGAGCGGCCCTGCGATCAGGACCAGCGCGGCAGGGCGCACCGGCAGGGATGATCCGCAAAGCGCCCAAGCCGCGGCGACCGTGGCCCCGTAGCTGTGCCCAACCACGATCGGCGCACGCAGCCCCAATGCATCTGCCGCTTGCGCAAGCGCCGTGGCCTGCGCCTTGGCCGTGGCAATGCGTTTCAGCCCCGAGGTATAGCCGCAACCGGGGCGATCCATCAGCGTGACGCGATAGGATTTTGCAAGTTCTGAAACCAGATCCTCGGGAAAATCTCGAAGATTGGCCAGTGCCCCATGCAACAGCACGACATCTCGGCCCGTTCCACGTTGAAGCGCGTGAATGACGCCTTTCTGCACCGGCACCAATGTGCCGATGGCAGGGTATAGCTGCGTGATGCGGGTTTCGACCTTTCTTGCGCGCACATAGGTGAGTGCGGCGAAGGCCACGATGGCAAGACCAAGAATGGCGATGCTATTTTCCAATGCGCTCCAGATCGTAGGGCGTGGACTGATAGATCTCGTTGATCCAGTTACCATAAAGCAGATGGGCATGACTGCGCCAGCGGTTTGATGGCGGCAGGCTCGGGTCGTCATGCGGGTAATAGTTTTGCGGCACGTTGATCGTTTTTCCGGCCGCCACGTCTCGGTCGTACTCTTCCTTGAGGGTGCCGCTGTCGTATTCGAAATGGTTGAAGATATAGAGCGCGCGGTGCTCTGCGTCTTCGATCAGGCATGGCCCGGCGTCGTCCGAGGCCAGCAGCGTGCGCAGGCTTGCGCGCGCATCAACCTCGGGCTGGCGCACCTCGGTCCAGCGGCTGACGGGAATCACGAACTCGTCGGAAAAGCCGCGCAGATAGGGCGAGGCGGCGGCAAGGTTGCGGTGGCGGAAGCAGCCGAACGCCTTGCGCTCGAGCATGTGTTTGGCCAGCCCGTGAAAGTGATAGGCCATCGCCATTCCGCCCCAGCAGACGCCAAAGGTCGAATGCACATGGGTCTGGGTCCAGTTGAACACCTCTTTCAACTCGTCCCAGTAATCGACCTCTTCAAAGGGCAAATGCTCGATCGGCGCGCCGGTGATGATCAGACCGTCAAGTTTTTCGTCGCTGGCTGCGACCTCGGCAAAGGGGCGGTAAAAGGCCTCCATATGGTCCGCAGCGGTGTTGCGCGCTTCGTGGTCGGTCATGCGGATCAATGTGAGGTTGATCTGTAGCGGCGTTGCGCCGATCAGCCGCGAAAACTGGGTTTCGGTCTGAATCTTCTTGGGCATCAGGTTCAAAAGCCCGATGCGGAGCGGGCGAATGTCTTGCGTGGCAGCGCGCCCCGGACTCATCACCATCACGCCCTCGCGCGAAAGCACGTCATAGGCAGGCAGGGTTTCGGGCAGGGTGATGGGCATGGGCTCTCCTTTTGGCGGACAGATAGTCCGCCTATCGCGCTGCCTCAAGGGCATGGGCGATTAGTTCGATGAAGGCATGTGGCGTGCGCAGGCGCGCTACCTCGGCTGCGGCAACCTTGATGCCCCAGTGCCGTGCCATTGCAGCATAGCGCGGCTGTCGGTGCGCAAGCGCGCGCCGATAGGTCCAGCGCACGAAAGCGTCAGGGTCTACCCGTTCGGGCGGCAACCCGGTTTCGGCGCGGTAATCGGCCCAAGCCGCTTCCAGAAAGGCGGGCTGGTAATACATCGGCTTTGGCGCGCGATCGAAGCGACGCACGAGTTCGTCGGTATGATCGTCGCTGCCTTCGACCCAGACCATCAGCATCGCCTCTGCGAGCGCCTTCAGCACCGGGTCGGCAGGGTTTTCGGGCTCTACCACCTCGCAGATCGACCCGCCGGTGTCGCAGACGAAATGCTGATAGCCATAAATGTCATGCGCGCGATCGATGAACATCGGTGCATCGAGCAGGGCGGCGATTTCGGCGCTGCGGTGCTGGTCTTGGCGGCGCAGATATTCGTCAAAGGCAAGCCCGCCCTTGGCGCTATCGCCCGGTTTGCCGAGATAGGTCGAAAGCGGGGCCAGATTGTCGAAAGTGATGTTCGAGCCGATGTAGACCGAGTCGGTCATCAACAACTCGCGCAGCAGCGGCACGCGCATCGCCTCGCGTTTGAAATTGTCGGCAATATGCTCGCCCATATAGCGGGTGCCGATGCGGTAATCGACCGAGTAGTGAAACCATTCGGCGGTGCCGCGCAGCATCGAGGCGACATGGGTTTTACCCAAGCCGGACATGCCGAACAAAAGCACTTTTTTTCGCGGCGCGGCGCGCCAGTCGCTGGCGGTTGAGTAAATCATCTGCAAATCCCGGCTTCTGGCACTCGTAGCTCTCGCCCCGGGGTTTAGCGCGCGCAGGCGCCGCCGTCACCGGCTATTGCGCGCGGCTCATGGGATTCGCGGCGGTTTGCGGTTCAGCAGCACCAGCCCCACCAAAAGCACGACAAACCCTGCCCAGTCGTTCCATGCCAATTGCTCGTCATAAACCGCCCAGCCCGCCACGATGGCCACCGGCGGAATCAGCAGTGTGACCAGCGACAGGTTGCCCGCGCCCGCCAGTGCGAGGATGCGGTAATAGATAAGATAGGCAAGCGCCGAGCAGCCAAAGGCCAGCCAGCCGATCGCCACCCATACCGAAGGCGACCATGCAAGGCTGGGCACCCCCTCGACCAGCAGCATCGCGGGCAGCATCCAGACCACGCCGCCTGTCAACATGCCAGCCGCCGCCACCTCTGGGCTGATGCCGCGGATCGCGCGGCGCGCATAGGCAAAGGCGAAAGCGTAGGAGATTGAGGCACCGATAACCGCGATCTGCCCCGCCGAAGCAAGGCTGAGCCCTGAAAGCGCCGTGGGCCCGACCGCCAGCACCACGCCCATGAACCCGATCACGACGCCCGCCGTCTTGTTCAGTGTCAGCCTTTCGTCGGCAAAGACCAACGCTGCGATCACCACCGCGAAAACCGCAGTCGAAGCGTTCAGAATGGCTGTCAGCCCGCTGTCGATATGGCGTTGGCCCCAGACGATCAGCGAAAACGGAAGTGCGTTGTTCAGCGCCCCCATGATCAGAAAGCGGTAAAGAAAGCGCGGATCGCGTGGCACGGGCAGACGGCGCGAAAGCACCCAAACCCACAGCAGCGCAGCCCCACCCAATACCCGCAAACCGACAACACTCAGCACTCCGGCCTCGGCCAGTGCGATGCGGTTGGACAGAAAAGAGGTTCCCCAGATCAGCGCAAGCGTCGCCAAAAGCGCCCAGACAAGGGGCGACATGGTGGTTTGTAATGGCGAGGAGGGGCGTTCCATGCCTCTTGCTAGGCGAGCCCGCGCCGACGCGCCACCCGGAACTTGTGCCTATTACACTTTACCCGTCAGCGCGCGGCGCGCGCGCCCTTCGGAGCGGATGGTCAGCCAAGTCGCCGTAAAAATCACCGCGCCGCCGAAGAAAACCGCTGCCTGCAAAGGCTCGTCGTAAAGCATCATGCCGACGATGCCGATGATCGGCAGGCGCAAGAAGTCGATTGGTGCAACGACTGAAGCAGGGGCAAGGCTAAGCGCCCGCGTCAGGCAGAAATGCCCACCAAGCCCGGCAATACCGATCAGCAGCAACCAAAGCGCGCTTGCGGCGCTGGGGGGCGCGATCACGCCGTCGTACCCCGCAAGAACGAGGCCAAAGATCAGTTGGAACACGGTCAGCCAGAACAGAATCTCGATCATCGGCGCAAGGCGCGTCAGTTGCTTGGTCACCAATGCCGATCCGGCAAAGCCCACCGCGGCCCCCAGTGCGATCAGGATGCCCGGCGAAAGCCCACCCGCCGCCCATGGATCGGCGGCGATCAGCACGCCCAGAAAGCCCAGACCCGCCGCGACAACGCGCACCGGTGTCAGCCGTTCGCCCAGCACAAAAGGTGCGGCCAGCGCCACCATGATCGGATAGGAAAACTCGACCGCGAACAGTTGCGCCAGCGGAATGATCGTCAGTGCGTAGAACCAAAGGTTCTGCCCGGTGAAGTGAAAGGCGTTGCGCAAAGCGTGGCGTCCAAGGTTACGCGCACGAATGTGCCGCATCTGCCCGGTTACGAGTGCTGCAACCAGCACGATCACAAGCCCGATCACCGATCGATAGGTCATGATTTCGAAGGTGTCGTGAAAGGGGGCGACCTCGCGCCCCGCGATCGCCATCGAAACAAATCCGGTAATGGCACCGAGCATCCAGAGCGCGGCGGCAAGCGGGCGGCTGGTTTGTGGCATGAATAACCTGAGGTTGCGCCGCCACTTCTCGCCCTGAACGACGTGCTTGTCCAGTGCCCGCGCGGCGGGTTTGTTGCGCAAGTGCGCATCGCGCCATAGCCGCTTCGCGGTCACAAGAGCGCGTCGCGCATCGCTTTGCCGGGGCCAGATCGCCCAAGCGGGGCGCGGCAAAAGGCAAGGCGAGGTCTTTCGCGCCGCTTCGGTTTCTGTCAAGAGCAGGCCGGGAGGCGCAGACGAGGCAGTCATGGCATTCAAATACCCAAAACCCACCCCGAAAGGTCTTTGGCGGCGCACGCCCCCCGCAATGTTCCCACCGATGCTGGGCGCAATTGGCATGGGGCTTGCGTGGCGCTGGGGTGCGGCGAGCTTTGGCGTTCCGGGCGAGGCGGTAGAGTTGCTACTTGGGGGGCTCATGCTGCTTGGTGCCTTCGGGCTTATCGCCTACGCGGTCAAATTGCTGCGTCGCCCATCGGTGCTGATCGAAGATTTGCGGATTCTGCCCGGTTATGCGGGCGTATCGGCGGCGGTGCTGCTTCTTGAGCAGCTGGTTTCGGTGATTGGGCCCTATGCAATGCTTGAGGCGCGACCGCTATTCTGGCTCGCGCTGGCACTGCACCTTGGGCTGCTGGCAAGCCTCGTTTGGGTGTTCTTCACGGCACCAGGTGCGCAACGCCGCGTCACACCGGCATGGCATCTGCCGTGGTCCGGGCTGGGGGTGGCGGGGCTTGCCGCGCAACATATTGGCTATAGCAGCCTTGCAACGGTACTGTTTTGGGCGGCGCTGGCGCTGTCGTTGATGATCTGGGCGGCTTCGGCCGAGCAGTATCGCCGCGAGCGGGTGCCTGCGCCGCTGCGCCCGCTGTTGGCCATTCATCTGGCGCCGATGGGCTATGTGGGCGCGCTTGCGTGGGAATTGCAGATGCGCGGGCTTGGCAGCGCATTGGCGACGGTGGCGGTTGTGGTGGCGCTTGTGCTGATCGTGCGCGCACGCTGGTTGCTTGCGGCCGGATTCAGCCCGCTTTGGGGCGCGCTGACCTATCCTGCGGCATCGACCGCGGGGCTCTGGCTGATGGCGGCGGGGCGCTGGCATCTGGCAGGCGCGCTGATGCTTGTGCTGGGAACGATGATAACCGCTCCGATCGCATTTATGATCCTGCGCGATTGGGCGGCGGGGCGGCTTGCCATAAAAACCAACGCGGCGGTGGCCTGAGGGCTTGCCAAATGCCGCGCGAGGTGAAACAGGGAACCGCCAAACGAAAGCTGCCAAGGAGGCATTCCATGCAGATTCGCGAGGCCCTCACTTTTGATGACGTGCTTCTGGTCCCCGCCGCTTCGTCGGTGCTACCTTCCGACGCCGATGTGACGACGTTTGTTACCAAACTCATACGGCTGAACATCCCGCTTCTCAGCTCGGCTATGGATACCGTGACCGAGGCAAAAATGGCGATCGCCATGGCGCAGGCGGGCGGCATGGGGGTGATTCATCGCAACCTCGACATCGAGGCGCAAGCGAACGAAGTGCGCCGCGTGAAGCGTTTTGAATCGGGCGTGGTCTTCAACCCGATCACGCTGACGCCCGACCAGACCCTTGCTGACGCCAAGGCGCTACAGGAACGCTACAACGTCACGGGATTTCCGGTGGTCGATGCGCGCGGCCTTGTGGTGGGCATCGTGACCAACCGCGACATGCGCTTTGCATCCGACGACCGCACCCCGGTGCGGGTGATGATGACCTCTGACAATCTGGCGATGTTGACAGAACCCGCCGACCTCGACGAGGCCAAGGGGTTGATGAAAGCCCGGCGCATCGAAAAGCTGTTGGTCACCGACGGCAAGGGCAAGCTGACCGGGCTCTTGACGCTGAAAGATACCGAAAAAGCAGTGCTGAACCCGCACGCCTGTAAAGACGAGATGGGCCGGCTGCGCGTGGCCGCAGCATCCACGGTGGGTGATGCGGGCTTTGAACGCTCATCGGCGCTGATCGATGCCGGGTGCGATCTGATCGTGATCGACACGGCACATGGCCATTCCGAAGGCGTGGCGCGCGCGGTCGAGCGGGTGAAGGCGCTTTCCAATTCGGTGCAGGTGGTGGCGGGCAACGTGGCCACGGCCGCCGCCACGCGCGCACTGATTGCGGCGGGTGCCGATGCGGTCAAGGTGGGGATCGGCCCGGGCAGCATCTGCACCACGCGCATCGTAGCCGGTGTCGGCGTGCCGCAGATGACCGCGATCATGGATGCCGCCAGCGCGGCTGGTGACGTGCCGGTGATAGCCGACGGTGGCATCAAATATTCGGGCGATTTCGCCAAGGCAATCGCGGCGGGCGCAAGCTGCGCGATGGTTGGCAGCGCGATCGCAGGCACCGATGAAAGCCCGGGCGAGGTGATCCTCTATCAAGGGCGCAGCTTCAAATCCTATCGCGGCATGGGCAGCCTTGGTGCGATGGCGCGCGGCTCGGCGGACAGGTATTTCCAGAAGGACGCCGCATCAGACAAGCTGGTGCCCGAGGGGATCGAAGGGCAGGTGCCCTACAAGGGGTCAGCCTCGGCGGTGGTGCACCAACTGGTCGGCGGCTTGCGCGCCGCGATGGGCTACACCGGCAATCGCACGATTGCCGAAATGCGCGCCAATTGCGAGTTCGTTCGCATCACCGGGGCGGGCCTGCGGGAAAGCCATGTGCACGATGTGCAGATCACGCGAGAAAGTCCGAACTACCGGGTTATGTGATGTATCGCATGGCATTAGGCGGCGGCGTTGAGGTTATGCATGAAGGGGTGCCGGCATGACCCCGGCGGCCCGCGTTGCCGCCGCCATCGAGGTGCTTGATCGTCACTTGGGCGGCGAGGCGGCCGAGGCGGCGTTGACAGGCTGGGCGCGCGCCAACCGCTACGCAGGCTCGGGCGACCGTGCGGCGGTGCGCGATCTAGTCTACGATGCGCTTCGGTGCCGCCGCTCCTACGCGGTTATGGGGGGCGCGTTGACCGGGCGTGGCCTCATGCTCGGCCACTGCGCCGCGCAAGGGATTGACCCAGGTAACATTTTTACCGCCGAGCGATTTGCCCCCGCAGCGCTTGCCGAGGCCGAGCGCGGGCCGCGCGCAGCCCCGGAAGGGCTTGACGCGCTCGACTGCCCGGATTGGATCGCGCCGCTGCTGGAAACGGCGCTCGGCGAAGATTTCGCCCCCGTCATGGCTTCGCAGCGCCACCGCGCGCCACTGTTTTTACGCGTCAACGCTGCCCGTGCGACCCGACCAGAGGCAGCCGCGGCACTAGCGGCGGAAGGCATAGCTACCGTGCCGCGCCACGAATCGAACTACGCGTTGGAAGTTACAGAAAACGCGCGTAAAGTTGCGTCGTCACTGGCCTATCTTCACGGCGTTGTCGAGGTACAGGACCTTTCGTCGCAATGCGCGGTCGAGGCGCTGCCGCTGCCCGAGGGTGGGCGTGTGCTTGACTATTGTGCGGGTGGTGGCGGCAAGCTTTTGGCGATGGCTGCGCGCGCCCCGGCCAACTTCGTTGCGCATGATGTTGATCCGCGGCGGATGCACGACCTTCCTGCGCGCGCCGAAAGGGCGGGTGTGGCGGTGCGACTGGCCGAACCCGGCAAGGCGCCGCGCGGGCAGGATCTGGTGCTGGTCGATGCGCCTTGCACCGGGTCCGGGACATGGCGGCGCACACCCGAGGCGAAGTGGCGCCTGACCCCGGCGCGTCTTGCCGAATTGACCGCGTTGCAGGCCAAGATCCTTGCCGAGGCGCAGCAGTTTGTCGCCCCCGGTGGGGTGTTGGCCTATATGACCTGTTCCTTGCTTGCCGAAGAAAACGAGACACAGGTGGCACGGTTTATTGCCAACCACCCCGACTGGCATCTGGCCGAGTCGCGTCGTTTCAGCCCGTTGAGCGGGGGGGACGGGTTCTTTATGGCCATTTTCAGACGAAAAACGTGATTGCATTACCCGCTAGGGTTGCAATTAGTCGCCACTTAATCTCCCTTTAAGCATTTACCCGCGCAATGGTCGCAACGAATCTGCTTCAGGGAGCCTCGGGTGAACTATCCGCTGTCCACACCGTCACCGCTGATGCGTACGGCACTGGCACTTGCGCCGGGCGGGCCGGTGCTTTTGGCAGCGGCTGCTACGGTGGCAGTTGCCGCTTTCGTGGTGGCAGAACAGCGGCTGATGTTGCTTTGCCTCGCGGTTGCGGGCGCACTTGCCAGTGCCGCGCTCTTGATGCGGTTGATGGTGCGGCGCTATGCGCAAACCCGCGCCGCGCTACACCGGCAACTGTCCGATTTCATTGCCTATGACGCGACCCCGAGTTTTACCACCAGCGCAGATGGCAGCATCGGCTTTCAGAACAAGGCGGCGCTTGAACGCTTCGGCACCCGAGGCGGGCAGACACTGACCCAAGCCCTTGGTGAGGTTTTTGCCAACCCCGCCGCAATGCTTGCGCGCCTGCAAGCCCGCGCCGCGGTGCAGGGCGCTGCACGCGAAGACCTTGTGACCCGGCGCGGCCACGCGCGGTTGGCGGTGCATCGGGTTGGTGAGGGCAGCTTTCTCTGGCGTATAGAAGAGCTGGCCGAACGTGCCTCGGGCGGTCGCGGCGGCGAATTGCTAAGCCTGCCGATGTTGACGGTGTCAAAGAACGACACGGTGCTTTTCATGAACGAGGCGATGCGCAGGTTGGTGGGCGCGCGGGTGCGCACACTTGACCGCGTGTTTTCCAATTTGCCGCTCCGCTCGGGTGAGGAACATGAGATTGCCACCCCCAACGGCATCGTGCGCGCCGTCGTGGCCGAGGTGACCGGCGCGGCCGGGCGGCGCGAGGTGTATTTACTGCCAATGGCGACCGGGCACGCCACGGCCGCAGACCCAACCTCTTTCGATGCGCTGCCGGTGGCGCTGCTGCGCTTGGCGGCAGACGGGCAGGTGCTGGCCGCCAACCGTGCGGCCCGCGCCCTGATTGGCGAGATCGAGGGTGAGGCGCGTTTTGTCGAATTGTTCGAGGGGCTTGGTCGCCCGGTAAACGATTGGCTCGCCGATGCGCTGACTGGCCGTGCGGAACGGCGCCCCGAAGTGCTGCGCGCCCGCAAGACCGAGGCAGAGATTTTTCTTCAGGTGAGCTTGGCGCGGGTGGTTGAAAACGGGCGGGCAGGGCTTGTGGCGGTGCTTTCGGACGCGACGCAGCTGAAAACGCTTGAGGCGCAGTTCGTGCAAAGCCAGAAGATGCAGGCGATCGGCCAACTTGCAGGCGGAATCGCGCATGATTTCAACAACCTGTTGACCGCAATTTCTGGGCACTGCGACCTTTTGATGTTGCGCCACGACAAGGCGGACCCGGATTTCTCTGACCTCGACCAGATCAGCCAAAATGCCAACCGCGCCGCCAGCCTCGTTGGGCAACTGCTCGCATTCTCACGCAAGCAGACGTTGAAGCCGCAAGTGATCGACCTGCGCGATACGCTTTCGGACCTTACGCATCTGTTGAACCGCCTGGTCGGCGCAAAGGTGCTGTTGGAGTTGAACCACGCGCCCGAACTCAGCCCGATCCGCGCCGACAAGCGGCAACTGGAACAGGTTATCATGAACCTCGTAGTGAACGCGCGGGATGCGATGCCGGGCGGTGGCAAGATTCTTATCGAGACCGAAAATCTGCTTCTGACAGATGAGTTGCGCAAAGGAAGAGCAACACTGGCATCCGGCAACTACGTTGTGGTGCGGGTGATAGACGAAGGTTCGGGCATTGCGCCCGACAAGATGCCGAAAATCTTCGAGCCGTTCTACACCACCAAGCGCACTGGCGAAGGCACCGGGCTTGGGCTTTCGACGGTTTACGGCATCGTCAAGCAGACGGGGGGCTATGTATTCTGCGATTCTGTGGTGGGTTCCGGCACCTGCTTCACGCTCTATTTTCCCGCGCATGAGAAGATCGCCGAGCCCGAACCAGAGAAACCGTGCGAACCTGCTTGCCCTCGGGCCAATCCCGCGCAGGCATCGGTGCTTTTGGTCGAAGACGAATCGCCCGTGCGTGCCTTTGCCTGTCGTGCGTTAAAGCTGCGCGGCTACACGGTGTATGAGGCAGAAACCGGCGAAGAGGCGTTGCGCATTCTCGAAAACGCGGCATTGCAGATTGATGTGTTCCTGACCGATGTCATCATGCCCGGCATGGACGGGCCTTCATGGGTGCAAGAGGCGCTCAAAACACGCCCCGGAACACCGGTGATCTTCGTGTCGGGCTATGCCGAGGATGTTTTCAACGATGGCGAGGTGCCAGTGGCGGGCGCCGTGTTCCTGCCCAAGCCGTTTTCCTTGACCGAACTGGCCGAAACGGTCGGCAACCAGCTACGCCCCTGACTGCCCATCTTTCGCCAAAGCAGAGGGGGTGGTTCTATTCGGCCGAAAAGGGGGCAACGCTCTTCAACCGAAACCGCGTTCAGGCGGTTGCACCGGCCCGGACACGCTCATAAAGCGCAATATCGTCAGCTAGATAAGTCTGAAGCCGCTCGCGCATGGGCGCGGAAAGCGAGGTCTCGCCTTCGGGCGAAACGTTCACGCGCGGCAGCACGATTTCAAAGTCGAGGCGGTCCTCGAGAAAGTGAACAAAGCGCCCGATGTCCTCGTAACAAAACAGCTTATCGACCCCGAGCGTGCCATCCGCGAGGCTGAGAAAGCGCGCTTGCGAGCCAAGTTGGGCGAAGGCGGGTTGCTGGCGCTCCATATAGGCGCTGGCGAATTGGTCGAAGCTGAGCCCCTCGGTCGAATTGGCGGTGCCTGAAATGTCTTCGCGCTGGCGATAGCGATACCAGCTTCCCAGCCAATCCAGCGGCTCGCGCATCAGGGCAACCACGTCGAACCGCTCGCCAGAGGCGGTTTCGAGATAGGGGGCGAGAAAGCGGCGAAAACGCTGCGCGGTGGTGTGCTTGAGCGCGGGGGGCCGCTGCACGGCGATTGCCGTAAGTGGTTCAAGTGCAACCGAAAGTGCAGTCGATCCAGTCTTGGGGGTAGCCAGAAGAACCAGCCGCTGTTGCCAGAAAATGAGCATGTGAACCACCAGAAGAATTTTTACCTGCCTATCCGGAATGCCTTACTGCGTAAACCGTATCTTAACCAAGCCTTGCAACGCTTATTCGTAAGATTTTAGTTGTAATGTTCTTGTTTCGGTCTCATAACTGCCGGAACAAGACAAGAACATGCGCCGCAGGCAGTCGATTGCCGTTCGGCGTGCCCTGTGGGATAAGGACGCGAACAATGGCAACGGCGAATGTATTCGAAATGAATGATAAACGAGCCTCGGACAAGCAGAAGGCGCTCGATTCGGCGCTGGCCCAGATTGAGCGGCAATTCGGCAAGGGCTCGATCATGCGGCTCGGCTCTGAAAACGCGGTGATGGATGTCGAGGCAACCTCGACCGGATCGCTTGGGCTCGACATAGCACTTGGGATCGGCGGGCTTCCGAAAGGGCGCGTGATCGAGATTTACGGGCCGGAAAGCTCGGGCAAGACCACGTTGACGCTGCATGTCGTGGCGGAAGAGCAGAAAAAGGGCGGCGTCTGCGCCTTTGTGGATGCCGAACACGCGCTTGATCCGCAATATGCGCGCAAATTGGGCGTGAACCTTGATGAGCTGTTGATTTCGCAGCCCGACACCGGCGAGCAGGCACTGGAGATCGTCGATACTCTGGTGCGCTCTGGCGCGGTCAGCCTTGTGGTTGTCGATTCAGTTGCGGCGCTGACGCCGAAATCGGAAATCGAAGGCGACATGGGCGACCATCAGGTGGGCGCGCAAGCGCGACTGATGAGCCAGGCGATGCGCAAGCTGACTGCCTCGATCGGCCGCTCGAACTGCATGGTGATCTTCATCAACCAGATCCGCATGAAGATCGGCGTGATGTTCGGCAGCCCCGAAACAACCTCGGGCGGTCAGGCGCTGAAGTTCTACGCCAGCGTGCGGCTCGACATACGCCGCACCGGATCGATCAAGGACCGTGACGAGGTGGTGGGCAACAGCACCCGCGTCAAGGTTGTCAAGAACAAGGTAGCACCACCCTTCAAGCAGGTGGAGTTCGACATCATGTATGGCGAAGGTATCTCGAAAGTGGGCGAACTGGTCGATCTGGGCGTCAAGGCCGGGGTCGTCGAAAAATCGGGCGCGTGGTATTCCTATGGCGACGAGCGCATCGGTCAGGGCCGGGAAAACGCCAAGCAGTTTCTGCGCGACAATCCGGCGATGGCCAATGCCATCGAAGACAAGATCCGCGCCGGGCACGGACTTGATTTCTCGGCATCCGACATGGATGAGGCGGTGACCGAGGAATAATCGCACGCCCGCGCTTGGGCCGTTTTCGCGGTGAAATGCATTGCGCAGCGGTCGGGCCAATCGCCCGACCGCTTTGCTTTCTGGACAGGGCAGGGGCCGGGCGCTAAACGGGGGGCAACCCGCCCGACATAGGCCGAATAACATGCCCAGTCTGAATGATATCCGCTCGACCTTCCTCAACTTCTTCGAGCGTAACGGCCACCGCGTGGTCGCCTCCAGCCCGCTCGTGCCGCGCAACGACCCGACGCTCATGTTCACCAATTCGGGCATGGTGCAGTTCAAGAACTGCTTCACCGGCGTCGAGACGCGCGATTACAGCCGCGCGACCACCGCGCAGAAATGCGTGCGCGCTGGCGGCAAGCACAATGACCTCGACAATGTCGGTTACACCGCGCGCCACCACACGTTTTTCGAAATGCTCGGCAACTTCAGCTTTGGCGATTACTTCAAGGCCGAGGCGATCGATTTTGCTTGGGAGCTGCTGACCAAGGACTTCGGCCTCAACCCCGAAAAGCTGACCGTCACCGTCTACCACACCGACGATGAAGCCGCGACGATCTGGAAAAAGGTGGCGGGCCTGCCGGACGAACGTATCATCCGCATCGCATCAGACGACAATTTCTGGCGCATGGGGCCGACCGGCCCCTGCGGCCCCTGCACCGAGATCTTCTACGATCACGGGCCCAGCATCTGGGGCGGCCCGCCCGGCACGCCGGAAGAGGGCGGCGACCGTTTCATCGAAATCTGGAACAACGTCTTCATGCAAAACGAGCAAATGGCCGACGGGTCGTTGCGCAAGCTCGAGATGCAATCGATCGACACCGGCATGGGGCTGGAGCGGATCGGCGCGTTGTTGCAGGGTAAGCACGATAACTACGACACCGACCTGATGCGCAGCCTGATCGAGGCCAGCGCACATGCCACCAGCGCCGATCCTGACGGCCCCGGCAAGGTGCACCACCGCGTTATTGCCGACCATCTGCGCTCTACCGCCTTTCTGATTGCCGACGGCGTGCTGCCGGGCAACGAGGGGCGCGGCTATGTGTTGCGCCGCATCATGCGCCGCGCCATGCGCCATGCGCATATGCTGGGCACGCAAGACCCTGTGATGCACAAGCTGGTTCCGGCACTCGTGCGCCAGATGGGCGCGGCTTACCCCGAATTGACCCGCGCGCAGCCGCTGATCGAAGAGACGCTGAAGCTTGAAGAAACGCGCTTCCGCACGACGCTTGATCGCGGCTTGAAGCTGCTTGATGAAGAACTTGCAAGCCTGCCCGAGGGCGGCGCACTGCCGGGGGCTGCGGCGTTCAAGCTGTATGACACCTACGGCTTCCCCCTTGATCTGACACAAGACGCACTGCGCGAAAAAGGCCGCGAGGTTGAAGTGGCCGGTTTTGATGCCGCGATGGCCGAGCAAAAGGCCAAGGCGCGCGCCAGTTGGGCGGGCTCTGGCGAGGCCAAGGACGCAACGATCTGGTTTGAACTGGCAGAAAAGCACGGCGTGAGCGAGTTTCTCGGCTACGACACCGAGAAGGCCGAGGCGCAATTGCTGGCACTGGTCGTTGACGGTGCCGAAACGGCAGAGGCCAAAGGCACGGTGCAAATCGTGGTGAACCAGACCCCGTTCTACGCTGAAAGCGGTGGTCAGGTAGGTGACGCGGGGCTTATTCGCACCGAAACCGGCATGGCCGAGGTGACCGATACGCAGAAGGTTGCGGGGGTTATCATCCATTTCGCGGTGGTGCGCGAGGGGGTGCTGCGGGCGGGCCAAACTGCGCGGCTCGAGGTTAACCATGCGCGCCGCAATGCGATTCGGGCCAACCATTCGGCAACGCACCTGTTGAACGAAGCACTGCGGCGCGCGCTTGGCGCGCATGTCGCGCAAAAAGGCAGCTTGAACGCGCCAGACCGGCTGCGGTTCGATTTCAGCCATTCCAAGGGCCTGAGCGCCGAGGAACTTGCCGAGGTCGAGACCGAGGTCAACGCCTACGTGCGTCAGAACAGCCCCGTCGAAACCCGGATCATGACACCGGATGATGCGCGCGCGCTTGGCGCGCAGGCGCTTTTTGGCGAGAAATATGGCGACGAGGTGCGGGTGGTATCGATGGGCC
Organism: Phaeovulum sp.; assembly: GCF_041596715.1. GTDB lineage: Bacteria > Pseudomonadota > Alphaproteobacteria > Rhodobacterales > Rhodobacteraceae > UBA6213. The sequence continues at coordinate 4,429 of NZ_JBFHIA010000020.1, read as the reverse complement.
ATCTTGCCGGTACCGGTAAGGGCAGCGATGGGGCAACCTACAGCCTCGAACTTTGCGGCGGCACACATGTCGCGCGCACGGGCGAAATCGGCGCATTCGTAGCACTTGGCGACAGCGCCTCCAGTGCCGGTGTGCGGCGGATCGAGGCGTTGACCGGGCAGGCGGCGCTGGACCATCTCAAGCTGCAAGCAGCACGGCTGGCGGAGATCGGCGCTTTGCTGAAGGCACCCTCTGGCGAGCTTGCAGATAGGGTGCGCGCCTTGGCCGAGGAAAAGCGTGCTCTGAGCAACGAGCTGGCGCAGCTGAAGCGCGAAATGGCGCTTGGCGGCGGCACCGGGCAGGGCGGCGCAGATATCAAGGAAATCAACGGAATACGGTTTATCGCGCAGGTTGTCGCGGGGGTTTCCGGGCGCGATCTGCCGGGGCTTGTCGATGCGTTGAAGGCGCGGGTCGAATCCGGCGCTGTGCTGATTGTGGCCGATACCGGCGGCAAGGCGGCTACCGCTGCCGGTGTGACCGAAGACCTCACCGCGCGGCTTTCGGCGGTAGATCTGGTTCGTGCGGCGGCCGAGGCCCTTGGCGGTAAAGGTGGTGGCGGGCGCGCAGATATGGCGCAGGCAGGCGGGGCCGACCCGTCGCGCGCACCCGAAGCGATAGCTGCGGCGGAAGCCGTGATAGGGGCATTGAAATGACCGAAAAACCTGCAACCCCAACCGCGCTCTGGATCGCGCATGTGCATGTGACGGACGCGGCCGCCTATGGCCGCTACGCCGCCGCAGCCGGCCCGGCGATTGCCGCCTTTGGCGGAGTCTTTCTGGCGCGGGGCGGGCGCTATGTGCAGCTTGAGGGCCGCGATCGGGCGCGCAATGTGGTCGCACGCTTCCCCAGCCTTGAGGCCGCGCACGCCTGTTATCTGTCGCCCGCCTATCAAGCAGCCTTGGCACATGCAAAAGGGGCGTCAGAGCGAGATTTGATGATTGTCGAAGAGGTTGCGCCCTGAAAACTCAAATCGGGCTTAAACTCGTAACCTTTTGCATGTAATATACAGCTAACCGGCGCAACAGCCGGAGTGAGGGGCAAGGAAGCACCATGTGCCGTTGGGCGGCCTATATCGGGCAACCGATTTATCTTGAAGAAATCATCAGCCGACCGGGACATTCGCTGGTTGAGCAAAGCCACTGCGCCAATCAGTGCCACTCGACCGTCAATGGCGACGGTTTTGGCATTGCATGGTACGGCGCGCGCCCCGAGCCGGGGCTTTACCGCGATATGCTACCCGCATGGGGTGACCCCAACTTGAAGTCGCTGACCGCACATGTGCAATCGAGCTTGTTTCTCGCGCATGTGCGCGCCTCGACCGGCACCGCCACCAGCCGCAACAATTGCCATCCTTTCGCTGTTGGCAAATGGAGCTTTATGCACAACGGGCAGTTTGGCGGGTATGACAGCTATCGCCGTGATGCGGAAATGCTGATCCCCGAAGATTTTTATCCGCACCGCAAAGGCGCTACCGACAGCGAGGCGCTGTTCCTTGTAGCCCTTGGCGAAGGGCTGGAAGAAGATCCCAAGGGCGCGATGGAGCGGGCGACCGCGCGGATGGAGGTGCTGGCGCGTGCGCGCGGCATCGAGCCTTATGTGCGCCTGACCTGTGCGTTTTCAGACGGCAAGCGGCTTTATGCCATTCGCTACGCCAGCGACGATTTTGCGCCCACGCTCTACCACCGTTGGTCCGTATCGCGCGGCGGGCGCGCCGTCGTCTCAGAGCCGCTCGAAACCGGTGAGGTTGGCTGGGAACAAGTGCCGCAAGGCACCTTCAGCACCTTTGATGGCGAGGATATGAAGGTCGAGCCTTTCCGCCCGCTCAAAGCCCAGCAAAAGGCCGCCTAGGCGGCCTTTCTTGGTCTTTTCAGCCTTCTCTTAAGCCTATTGCAGATAGGGCATCGGGTCGAGGCTGTCGAAGCCGTCGCGCACCTCGAAATGCAAGAAGCTCGGCGTTCCGGCGCGCACTTTCGCGATCACCTGCCCGCGTGTCACCCGGTCTCCCTTGGCGACGGTCGCGCTGTCGATGAACTGATAAACGGTCAGCAGACCGCTATCGAGGCGGATCACCAGCACGGTAACGCCATCCGTATCGCGGGTAATCGCGGCCACCGTGCCCGCCTCGGCCGCACGCACCGAAGTGCCCGCGGCGGCTGAGATGTCGATTCCATCGTTCGAGCCTTTGGCGTAGGGCCGAATGATGGACCCGGTCACCGGCATCGCCAATTGCGAGGCGGTCGTGGCGGTGCGTGTAGCGCCAAGGTCTGCCGCAGGCGGTGTGGCAACCGCCGTGGCTGCCGCGGGCGGGTTGTCGCTGGGCAGTGGCAAAGCTGCCGAAGGTGGCACCGGCGTGGGCGAGCCTTGGCCGGGCGCGGTTGTGGTAACTGGTGCGGCGGCACTGGTGCGCACCACAGGCGCGGGGGTCGGAATCATCAGATACTGCCCTTCGCGCACGCTCATATCGGAAGGCAGCCCGTTCCATTCGGCCAGCGAGCGCACATCGATGCTGTAATACCGCGCGATCGAATAGGCGGTTTCGCCGCGCATGACCTTGTGCTGGATCGGCTCGCTCGTGGTCGTTGCGGTGGCTGTTGCGGGGCCCGTGGTGGCGCCTGTTGCCGTGGCGCGGTCGATGGCACCGCTTGCCAGTTCGGTAATGTCGATGCGCCCCGGTGCTGCGGTGGTGCCCGTGGTTTCGGCAACACGGCTTGGCAGCGCCAGAACCTCGCCACCGTTCAGTATGGTATCGGGTTTGAGCGCGTTATACGAAGCAAGTTCGGCACTGCCGACGCCAATCCGCGCGGCAATCGCGGCAACGCTGTCACCGCGCTTGGCCACGACCACCTGATAGGTCGGATACGAGATCACACCGCGCGCGTCGGGTTCGGGGCGCGGGTTGACTGCCTGCTGCACCGCAGCCGATGTATCGATGCCGGTATTGCCAAGATTGCGCAGATCAAAGTCGAAGTTGCCCTGATCGTTGCATCCCGCCAGCGCCAACAGCGCGGCTGCGGTAATCGAGACGCGACGGGGGCCTGAACAGTGAAAAGGCATTCGCTCGTATCCTCAATTCGAGGGCCCTGTGACCGGGCCCTTGCCACAAAATCGCCTAGTCGTAACTCACACCCTCGACGAGGGGAACAAACCGTACCGGGCGCAACTCATCATATTCATAGCCAGATTCGTTGCGGCGCACACGTATCAGGCTTTGCACGGTATCCGACTGGCCTACCGGCAACACCATGATACCGCCTATCTTAAGCTGCGCCAATAGCGGCCCTGGCGGGTCTTCGGCGGCGGCAGTAACCAGAATACGGTCAAACGGTGCCTGATCGGGCAGGCCGTGGCTGCCATCGGCAGTGATCGCAACTACATTGCGCAGCCCGAGAGTGGAAAACACCCCTTCGGCCTCGCGCACCAGCCTGCGGTGGCGGTCCACCGTGTAGACCCGCCGCGCGAGCTGCGCCAGAATCGCGGCCTGATAGCCCGACCCCGTGCCAACCTCCAACACCGTATCGCGCGGCCCGACCTCTAGTGCCTGGGTCATCAAACCCACTACAGAGGGTTGGCTGATGGTTTGTCCACAGGCGATAGGCAGCGGCATGTCTTCATAGGCCCGCTCGGCGAACAAGCCACGCACGAACAGCCCGCGATCAACGCTTTCCATCGCGTTCAGCACCCGAGGCTCGGTCACGCCACGTGAGCGCAGCGCGAAAAGAAAGCGCATCTTGCGTTCCGCAATGTCGCTTTCCTCGCCCCCGGCTGCGGTCATTTCAATCGCGCCTCAAGGTCTTTCAGAACGTCATGTGCGGTCAGATCGGCCCGCATCGGGGTGATCGAGATATAGCCCTCGAGGTTCGTCGCAACATCGGTCCCGGGCGCGGTGGGCAAATGTTGCGGCCCGCCGGTGATCCAGAGAAACTTGCGCCCCGAAGGCGAGATATGTGGCTCGACCCCAAAGAAGGTATCGGTCCGCCAGCCTTGCATCGCAACCTTGTGGCCACGGACCTTGGCCGCAGCGATGGGCGGAAAGTTGACGTTGTAGAACAGCCGATATTCGCCGCCGTCCCAGCGCCCGCGCTCCAATAACTTGCGCACCACCTCCGTGCCATGCGCGCGCGCGGCTTCAAACGGGTCTGCAAGGTCATCGGTTTCGGGCCCGAGAAACTGGCTGAGCGCGATTGCCGGGATACCCTGCAACGCCGCTTCCATAGCGCCGCCGACCGTGCCGGAATAAAGCGCGTTCTCGGCGGCGTTGTTGCCGCGGTTCACACCCGACAGCACAAGGTCGGGCCGCGCGCCCTGCAGCACGTCATAAATGCCCGCCAACACGCAATCCGCCGGGCTGCCTTCGGCGGCATAGCGGCGCGGGCCCATGCGGGCGATCATC
>NZ_JBFHIA010000019.1:0-21751 GCF_041596715.1 Phaeovulum sp. | reverse complement strand
ATCCGCCGCGATCTGGCCGATTTGGCCGAGACAGGGCAATTGGAGCGGGTGCACGGCGGTGCCGTGGTGCGCTCGGGCATGGCCAATATCGGCTACGAGGCGCGCCGGGGCATGAATGCCGCTGCCAAGGCCGCGATCGGGCGCGCCTGTGCTGCGGAAATACCGCATAATTCGTCGCTGTTTCTGAACCTTGGCACCACCACCGAGGCGGTGGCGCGTGCGCTTTCTGGGCATCGCAACATCACGGTGGTAACCAACAACATCAATGTCGCCAACATTCTTGCCCCCAACGAGGGCTGCGAGGTGGTGCTGGCGGGCGGAAGCCTGCGCCGTTCCGATGGCGGGTTGGTGGGCGCGTTGACGGCGCGCTTTATCGAGCAGTTCAAGGTAGATCTGGCGGTCATTGGTGCCTCGGCGCTTGATGCTTCGGGTGATTTGCTCGACTTTGATCTGGCCGAGGTCGGGGTCAGTCAGACCATTCTGCGCCATGCCCGTGCGACGGCGTTGGTGGCCGATGCCAGCAAGCTTGCCCGCAGCGCGCCAGTGCGCATTGCCTCTCTGGCCGAGCTTGATCTTTGGGTAACCGATGCGGCCCCGCCCGCGCCGTTGGCGCAAGCCTGCGCTGACTGGCAGACCCGTACCTGCATAGCGCAGCCCGGTCCTTGAGTTTCCACTTGACCTCACAGCCTGCGCGCACTACCCACCGCGCGGAGTGGCTAGGTAGCTCAGCTGGTTAGAGCACGTGACTCATAATCACGGGGTCGGGGGTTCGAGTCCCCCCCTCGCCACCAACTTTCTTCACAAAGCCAGTTTTTCAGTAGCTTATGCTGGCAGAGTTGCAGCTGGGCTTGGCGCTGACGCGGATCCGCAGGCGTTAGGCGAAGCAGCAGATCACCCTTCGGTTGGCGATGAACCGGGGGCGCAGCCCGTTTCCGCATACGCAGGGCGCATTGCGCCGAATCGGCCCCCTCCAAGCCCGCGCGGAAATGAACCGACTTGGCCGCACAAAACGGCAGCTTGCATCACGCCCGCGCATCCTCGCGCATCATCCGGGCAGCTTTTTCGGCAATCATCATGACCGGGGCGGCGGTGTTGCCCGAGGTGATCGAGGGCATCACTGACGCGTCTGCGATGCGCAGCCGCCCGACCGCGCGCATCCGCAGCCTTGGGTCAACCACGGCACCTGTGTCTGCGCCCATCCGCGCGGTGCCGACCGGGTGAAAGATGGTGGTGCCAATGTCGCCCGCCGCCCGTACCAGTTCTGCCTCGGTCTGCGCTTGCGGGCCGGGGCGAAACTCCTCGGGGTGAAACCGCTGAAAGGCGGGTTGTGCGGCTATGTGGCGGGTCAGGCGGATCGAGGCGGCAGCCACGGCGCGGTCGGCCTCGGTGGACAGGTAGTTCGGCGCAATCGCGGGGCTTGCGCGAAAGTCGGGGCTTTTCAGGTGCACCGAGCCGCGGCTTTCGGGGCGCAGGTTGCATACGCTGGCGGTCACCGCCGGGAACGGGTGCACCCTTTCTCCGAACTTGTCGAGGCTGACGGGCTGGATGTGAAACTCCAGATCCGGCGTCGCCTTTTCGGGGCCGGATCGGGTAAAGATGCCCGCTTGGCTGGGCGACATCGACATTGGGCCTGACCGGTTCAGCGCGTATTCGGCGGCAATCATCGCCTTGCCCCAGATCGAGTTTGCTAGTGTGTTCAGCGTTTTGACGCCTTGCACCTTGAAGGCGAGCCGCAATTGCAGATGGTCTTGCAGGTTCTCGCCCACGCCCGGCACCTCGATCTGGGGCGTGATGCCGTTGGCCGTCAGCACATCGCCGCGTCCGATGCCGGAAAGTTCCAGCAGATGCGGCGTGCCGATGGCACCCGCCGCCAGCACCACCTCGCGCGCGGCGAGGAAGGTTTTGGAGACCCCTTCGTGGTGCACCACGACGCCTCGCGCCTCGCCCGCCTCGATCAGCACCCGTTCGGCCTGCGCGCCGGTCAGCACGCGCAGGTTGGGGCGCCCCATGACGGGGCGCAAAAAGGCCTTTGCCGTGGTCCAGCGGACGCCGCGGCGCTGCGTGACCTCGAAGTAGCCCGCGCCTTCGTTGTCGCCCCGGTTGAAATCGTCGCTACGCGGAATGCCCGCTTGCACGGCAGCATCGAGGAAGGCGTCGAGCACCTCCCATCGCACCCGCGCGCGTTCCACCCGCCATTCGCCGCCTGCGCCATGCAGCGCGTTTTCGCCGCCGTGATGGTCTTCCTGCGCCAGATAGAGCGGCAGCACGTCATCCCAACCCCATCCGGTGCAACCCGCTTGGCGCCAACCGTCAAAATCGGCCGCTTGCCCGCGCATGTAGATCATGCCGTTGATCGCGGACGACCCGCCCAGCACCCGCCCGCGCGGGTAGCCAAGGGCGCGCCCGTTCAACCCGGCCTCCGGCTCGGTCGAAAAGCACCAGTCGGTGCGCGGGTTGCCGATGCAGTAAAGGTAGCCTACCGGAATATGAATCCAGTGATAATTGTCGCGCCCGCCGGCCTCTAGCAGCAGCACACGGGTTGCCGGATCGGCGCTTAGCCGGTTGGCCAAGACCGAGCCTGCCGACCCCGCGCCGACAACGATATAGTCGTAGGTTTCCATGCGCGTCTCCTCTGCCCGAGACGAATAGTCACCGAACGCGCGCGCGAGGCAAGTGGAAGCTGGCCAGCCGGTCGCCCGCTTGGTCGCGCTTGCATTCTGCTTTGCAGAGAATATCTGTTATAAAAGGGTGACATCGCCCAGACAGGCCAAAGAATGATCCGCTACACGCTCAAATGCGACAATGCACACAGCTTTGATAGCTGGTTCCCCTCGGCGGAGGGGTTTGATCGGTTGCAAGCTGAAAAGCGGCTCAGCTGCGCCGTCTGCGGCTCGAACGCAGTTGAAAAATCTCTGATGGCACCTTCCGTGGTTCCCGCGCGTGTTGCGGCAGGCGCAAGTGCCGGGGCTCCGGCCGAAATACCCGCAGAAAACGCGCTTGGTGCGCCGGCCAGTGAGATAGAGGCCGCGATTGCTGCGCTGCGCAAGCAGGTTGAGGAAAACTCGGATTATGTAGGGCTCAACTTTGCCGCCGAGGCGCGCGCCATGCACGAAGGCGCACAGCCCGAACGCCCGATCCACGGCGAGGCGCGGCTAGAGGATGCCCGCGCATTGCTGGAAGACGGTGTTCCAGTTGCGCCGCTGCCATTCCTGCCACGTCGCAGAACCAACTGAGCCCACCCCCCTTGCCAGTATAGCCACAATCGGCAGACTAGGGCCCAGCAATGACTTGGGGGAGGCTTATGAACGTTCTTGTAACCGGCGCAAATCGCGGCATTGGCGCGGCCTTGGTGGCGCATTACCGTGGGGCGGGGCAATCGGTCATTGGCACCTCGCGCAAGCCCGGCGACGGGTTCGAGCGGCTTGACGTGACCGACCCGGAAAGCCACGCGCGGCTGGCGCGCCGCCTTGCTGGCAAGCCGCTGTCGCTGCTGATCTGCAACGCAGGCGTCTATCCTGACAAGGGTCAGCGGCTGGAAGACGGCTATCCCGCGGCACTTTGGGCCGCAGGGCTTGCGACCAATGTGACCGGGGTGTTCCTGACGATTCAGACGCTATTGCCCAACCTGCGCGCGGCGAAGGGCAAGATCGCCATCATGTCATCGCAGATGGCCTCGCAGGCGCGCGCGCCGGGGGGCTCTTACATCTATCGCGCCTCCAAGGCGGCGGTGCTGAACCTTGGCCGCAACCTTGCCGTTGATCTGGCACCAGCAGGAATTGCGATCGGCATTTACCACCCCGGTTGGGTGAAAACCGGAATGGGCGGTAGCGGTGCCGAAATCTCTGCCGAGGAATCGGCGGCCGGTCTGGCCGCGCGCTTCGAGGCGCTTTCTGTTGCCACAACAGGCTGTTTTGAAAGCTTGGACGGCACGCCGATCCCGTTCTAACAGCGCCGCAACCGCCGCAGCCAAGGGCAGCGGCGGTGTGCACCTGATACAGCCTCGCCCGGTATCCGTCAGGCGTGGATCGCGCCATCTCCGCAGGCAAGCGCCGCTTCGCGCACCGCTTCCGAGCAGGTCGGGTGGGCGTGGCAGGTAAGCGCAAGGTCTTCTGCCGATGCGCCAAACTCCATCGCCACGCAAATCTCGTGGATCAAATCGCCCGCGCTGGGGCCAATGATATGGGCACCAAGAATCCGGTCAGTGGTGGCGTCGGCAAGAATCTTGACGAAGCCTTCGCCCTGAAACATCGCTTTCGCGCGGCCATTGCCCATGAAGGAAAACTTGCCAACCTTGTAGGCGCGGCCCTCCTGCTTCAGCAGTTCTTCCGTCTTGCCGACCGAGGCCACTTCGGGCGTGGTGTAGATAACGCCCGGGATCACATCATAGTTCACATGCCCGGCGCGGCCCGCGAGGATTTCGGCCAGCGCCATGCCTTCGTCTTCGGCCTTGTGCGCAAGCATCGGGCCGACAATCGCATCGCCGATGGCATAAATGCCGGGGGCAGAGGTTGCGAAATGAGCGTCGGTCTTGATTTGGCCGCGGGGCAACAGCTCTACCCCAGCCTCTTTGAGGCCGAGGTTTTCGGTATAGGGTTTGCGCCCGGTGGCAACCAGAACCACGTCAGAGGTGAGGCTGGCTTCGCTTTCATCCTTGCGCAGCTTGTAGCGGGTGGTGGCGTTGCCCTTGGCGACCTCTACCCCCTGCACCGCGGCACCGAGGATGAAGCGCAGACCCTGTTTGGTCAGAATCCGTTGCAGCGATTTTGCCACCTCGGCATCCATGCCGGGGGTGATGGCGTCGAGGTATTCGACCACCGTCACTTCGCAGCCAAGCCGGGCATAGACCGAGCCGAGTTCCAGCCCGATCACACCCGCGCCGATCACCACCATCGACTTCGGAATCTTGCCCAAAGCAAGTGCGCCGGTCGAGGTGAGCACGGTCTTTTCATCGACGCTTACGCCCGGCAGGGACGAGGGTTCAGACCCGGTCGCAATGACGATGTGTTTAGCCTCATGCGTTTCTTCGCCCACCTTGACGGTGCCGGGGGCGGGAATGCTGCCCCAGCCCTTGAGCCAGGTGATCTTGTTTTTCTTGAAAAGGAACTCGATGCCCTTGGTGTTGGTGGCCACAACATCGTCCTTGTAGGCCTGCATCTGCTTCCAATCGACGGAGGGCGATTTGCCCTTGAGACCCATGGTGGCAAAGTTGTGCTCGGCGTCGTGCAAGCAGTGGGTCGCGTGCAATAGCGCCTTTGAGGGCATGCAACCGACGTTGAGGCAGGTGCCGCCCAGTGTCTCGCGGCCCTCGACAAGCGCGGTTTTCAGCCCAAGCTGCGCGCAGCGGATGGCGCAGACATAGCCACCGGGGCCACCGCCGATGATGATGACGTCAAAGCTGGACATGTCGGGTCTCCCTGTTTCGGTCTGGGGTGCCGGCGGTATTTCGGCAATGCAGTAGTGCGGGTGTCAGAAAAGCGCGGCGAGGATCATGGCGAGTGTGGCGACAAACCCTACCGTCCAGACCAGTGATCGGGTCGATCCGATAGACGCCACATAGGCGGGAACGTATAGGACGCGCGCACCAAGGTAGGCCCAGGCGCAGGCGGCGGTAAAGGCGGTGGATTGCCCGGACAACGTGGTAACAAGCACAGCAATGGTGAAAAAGGCGAGCCCCTCGAAGTGGTTGCTTGTCGCCCGCATAAGCCGCCCGGTAGTATGCGAAAGCGGTTTTGGCGGCGGCGTATCGCGCGGGCTTCCGGCCCATTCAGACCCACCTACATCGCGTGCGGTAGACCAGCCCACAAGCCCGATCTGGACGATTTGCAGCAGCGCGGCAAGGGCAAGTGCGGTGAGTTCGGGGGTCATGCAGTGCTTTCCGTTTCGCGGTCTGGCCGCCAGAGCCGCCCCTGAACGGGGCGGCTGCCAGCGTTTGTTCAGAGTTCCATCAACAGGCGGCGCGGATCTTCAAGCGCCTCTTTGACGCGCACGAGGAAGGTGACCGCACCTTTGCCATCCACGACCCGGTGGTCATAGGAAAGTGCCAGATACATCATCGGGCGGATCACGATCTGCCCCGCCACGACTACCGGGCGATCCTGAATCTTGTGCATGCCCAGAATGCCCGATTGCGGCGGGTTGAGGATCGGCGAGGACATCAGCGAGCCATAAACGCCACCGTTCGAGATGGTAAAGCTGCCGCCTTGCAGCTCTGCCATGCTCAGCTTGCCGTCGCGGGCGCGCAGGCCAAGTTCGGCGATCTTTTTCTCGATCGTGGCAAAGCTCATCTGGTCGGCATCGCGCACCACCGGCACCACGAGGCCCGAGGGCGTGCCGACGGCGACGCCCATATGGACGTAGTTCTTGTAAACCACGTCCTGCCCGTCGATCTCGGCATTGACCTCGGGGACCTCTTTCAGCGCATTGGTGCAAGCTTTCACGAAGAACGACATGAAGCCCAGTTTCACGCCGTGCTTTTTCTCGAATATGTCTTTGTATTCATTGCGCAGGCTCATGACGGCCGACATGTCGACCTCGTTATAGGTCGTCAGCATCGCGGCGGTGTTCTGCGCGTCTTTCAAGCGCCGCGCGATGGTGGCGCGCAGGCGGGTCATCTTGACACGCTCTTCGCGGGCCGCGTCACCGGCCGGAACCGGGGCACGTGGCGCGCTGACCGGGGCAGGCGCGGCTGCGGCGGGTGCGACCTCGGCAGAGGCGGCCACAGCGGCGGCGACATCGGATTTCATCACCCGGCCATCGCGGCCCGAGGCTTGCACGGCGTCGCGCGAAATGCCGGCTTCGGCCAGCGCCTTTTTCGCGGCGGGTGCATCTTCCACGTCTTTCGCGGCTTTTGCTGCCTTGGCGGGGGCAGCGGGTGCGGCGGGTGCGGCGGCAGCGGCTTTGGGTGCGGTGGCCGCAGCACCTTCGCTAATGATCGCAAGCCGCGCCTTGGCATCGACGGTGGCACCTTCGGGGGCGAGGATCTCTGTCAGAACCCCGGCAACAGGCGAAGGCACTTCGACCGAAACCTTGTCGGTTTCCAACTCGCACAGCATCTCGTCCAGCGCGACCGCATCGCCCACCTTCTTGAACCATGTTGCCACGGTGGCTTCCGACACGCTTTCGCCCAGTGAGGGCACCATCACGTCTGTCATCTCTTGACCTCTTTGACTGTGGCTTGGCCCGTGTTGAGGGGCTCTGCCAGATTTCGTTTCGGCCGTCGGGCAGGCAGTGCCTGCCACGACGAAGGGATTATTCAGCGATGCTCAGCGCGTCGTTTACCAGCGCCTCTTGCTCTGTCTTGTGGCGCGAGGCGAGGCCCGTTGCGGGCGAGGCCGAAGCGTGGCGTCCGGCGTAGCGGGCACGGCTGTGGGCCGCGCCGATGCGGGTCAGCACCCATTCGAGGTTCGGTTCGACAAAGCTCCAGGCCCCTTGGTTCTTTGGCTCTTCTTGGCACCAGACGATTTCCGCCTGCTTGAAGCGGCCAAGTTCGGTCACCATCGAATGCGCCGGGAACGGGTAGAACTGTTCGAGCCGCAGCAGATAGACATCGTTGATGCCCCGCTTGTCGCGTTCGGCCAGCAGATCATAGTAGACCTTGCCCGAACAGACCACGACGCGACGGATCTTGTCATCTGCCACTAGCTTGGTTGAAGACTGCCCGCCCTGCGCATCGTCCCAAAGCACGCGGCGGAAGAAGCTGCCGGTGACATACTCGTCCGCGTTCGAGATGCACATAGGATGGCGCAGCAGCGATTTCGGGGTCATCAAGATCAGTGGCTTGCGGAATGGCCGGTGGATCTGGCGGCGCAGGATGTGGAAATAGTTGGACGGTGTCGAGACGTTGGCGACGATCCAGTTGTCTTCCGCGCTTCCTTGCAAAAACCGCTCAAGCCGGGCCGAGCTGTGCTCGGGGCCTTGGCCTTCAAAACCGTGCGGCAGCAGCACCACCAGACCCGACATGCGCAGCCACTTGCGTTCGCCCGAGCTGATGAATTGGTCAAACATGATCTGCGCGCCGTTGGCGAAATCGCCGAACTGGGCTTCCCACATCACCAGACTGTTCGGCTCGGCCAGCGAATAGCCGTATTCGAAGCCGAGCACGGCATATTCGCTCAGCATCGAGTCGATCACCTCGTAGCGCGCCTGCCCGGGCTTGATGTGGTTCAACGGGTAGTAGCGTTCTTCGGTGGTTTGGTCGATGAGGGCCGAGTGCCGCTGGCTGAACGTGCCGCGTGCCGCATCCTGCCCTGAAAGGCGCACGCCAAAGCCTTCGGCCACTAGGCTGCCGAATGCGAGCGCCTCGCTTGTTGCCCAGTCGAAGCCCTTGCCGGACTTGAACATCTCAGCCTTGTTATCCAGCTGGCGGGCCACGGTTTTGTGCAGATCAAAGCTATCGGGCGCGCGCGTCAAGGCATGCCCGACCTCGGCCATCAATTCCGGCGAAATCGAAGTGGAGCCTGCATCGTATTCGCTGCGCTCTCGGTCGAGGTGGCGCCAACGGCCATCGAGCCAGTCAGCCTTGTTGGGCAGGAAGTTCTTGCCCGCCTCATATTCCTCATTAAGCGTGGCCTGAAACGCCGCCTTCATATCCTCGATCTCGCCCTCGGGGATCAGGCCATCGGCCACGAGGCGCTCGGTATAAAGCTGCAACGTTGTTTTGTGGCCCTTGATCGCCTTGTACATCAAGGGGTTGGTGAACATCGGCTCGTCGCCTTCGTTATGCCCGAAGCGGCGATAGCAGAAGATGTCGAGCACCACGTCCTTGTGGAACTTCTGGCGGAACTCGGTCGCGACCTTTGCGGCATGCACCACCGCTTCGGGGTCATCGCCGTTGACGTGGAAGATCGGCGCTTCGACCATCAGCGCGATGTCGGTGGGGTAGGGCGACGAGCGGCTGAAGGACGGTGCCGTGGTGAAGCCGATCTGGTTGTTGACGACGATGTGGATGGTGCCGCCCGCGCGGTGCCCGACCAGACCCGAAAGCCCGAAACATTCCGCAACCACGCCTTGGCCTGCAAAGGCCGCATCGCCATGCAGCAGCACCGGCAGAACCTGATGCCGGGTCTTGTCGCCAAGCTGTTCTTGCTTGGCGCGCACCTTGCCGAGCACGACGGGGTTCACCGCCTCTAGGTGGCTGGGGTTGGCGGTCAGCGATAGGTGCACCTTGTTATTGTCAAACTCGCGGTCAGACGAGGCGCCGAGGTGGTATTTCACATCGCCCGATCCGTCCACGTCTTCAGGCTTGTAGCTGCCGCCCTGAAACTCGTGGAAAATCGCGCGGTAGGGTTTGCTGAGCACGTTGGCCAGCACCGAAAGGCGGCCGCGGTGCGGCATGCCGATGACGATTTCCTTTACCCCCAGCGCACCGCCGCGCTTGATGATCTGCTCCATCGCCGGAATCAGCGCCTCGGCCCCGTCGAGGCCAAATCGCTTGGTGCCCATGTATTTCACATGCAGGAACTTCTCAAAGCCCTCGGCCTCGACCAGCTTGTTCAGAATCGCGCGGCGACCCTCACGGGTGAAAGTGATTTCCTTGCCGTAGCCCTCGATCCGCTCTTTCAGCCAGCCCGCCTGTTCGGGGTCTGAAATATGCATGTATTGCAGCGCGAAGGTGCCACAGTAAGTGCGCTTCACGAGGTCCATGATCTGGCGCATCGAGGCCACTTCGAGGCCGAGCACGTTGTCGATGAAAATCGGCCTATCCATGTCGGCTTCGCCAAAGCCGTAGGCCTTGGGGTCAAGCTCGGGGTGTTCGTCGCGCCCGGCAAGGCCAAGCGGGTCAAGGTCGGCGGCGTAGTGGCCGCGAATACGGTAGGCGCGAATGATCATCAGCGCGCGCACGGAATCGAGCACGGCGCGCTTCAGCGATTCATCCGAAACCGCGACTCCGGCTTCTTCGGCCTTGGCGCGGATCTTGTCGCCCGCCGCCTTTGCCTCTTTCAGCACCGGCCACTCGCCTGTCAGTGCGGCGGTCAAGTCGTCAACGGGCGCCGGCTGCAAGCCTTGCCGATCCCAGCTGGCACCTTTTGCCTGCCGCTTTACATCCAGCTCGGCATCGCCCAGCGAATGAAAGAACGCAGCCCATGCCGTATCAACCGAACTGGGGTCAGCGGCAAAGCGGGCGTAAAGCTGCTCGACATAATCGGCATTCGCGCCTTGCAGGAACGAAGAGGCGTGAAAGGCGTCGTTGGGGGTCTGGTCAGTCATTTGAGACCTCTGAGGGTAAAGAACGGGGTCATTTCGGCTGTATTTCGATCCGCTCTAACCGATAGGCATCAGTCAGAGGCGTGCGGAGCGGGTCAGAGGTAAGGCGCGTCCAAGTCGAAAACATCTGGTATTCGACGTCGGGCTGAAAGCGAATTGCGGTTTCATCGAACCGCACCGCCATCAGCTCCAGTTCCGGCAAAACTTCTGGCTCACCGTAAACCCGCGCAATTTCAAACGTCTCGTCGCTTGGGGGCATGGCGAAATAGCACGCCATATGTTCGCCGCCCTCGGGGGTTTTATCGATGTTGAGCGCCAGAACCGCGCCGTCGCGCGACCAAAGCGTCATTGCGCCTTTGTCGGTCATTGCGGCAAAGTTGCCTGCCAAGACAGAAGCAAGGCCAAAGCGCTCTTCGAGATCGGGCATCCCCATGGTGAACCCGATGACTAGCGCGGTGGCCAGATCTGTCAGTGCAGGCGTCGCGTCGCTTGCAAGCGGTGCCCAGCCAGAAATCGCAAAAAGATCGCGCTTTTGCAGCCCCGTAGAAAGCGGGTCGGAGCAGATATCTACCACCTCCGACATCGTTCCGGCAAAGGCGGGCGCCGCAAAAAATGCGGCGCCAACACCCAGACCAATCGCGACCTTCAGCACCTGCGAGGCAACTGCGCGCATCGCCGTTAGCGCCCTAGCGCCTTCATTACCGCTTCGCCCAAGCCCGCGGGGCTGTCGGCAACCACGATTCCGGCGGCGCGCATGGCTTCGATCTTGCTTTCCGCATCGCCCTTGCCGCCCGAAACGATCGCGCCTGCGTGGCCCATGCGGCGGCCTTTGGGGGCGGTGCGGCCGGCGATGAAGCCTGCGGTCGGTTTCCAGCGGCCGCGCTTTTTCTCGTCGATCAGAAACTGCGCCGCATCTTCTTCCGCCGCGCCGCCGATTTCACCGATCATGATGATCGAGGTGGTTTCGGGGTCTGCCAGAAACATCTCGAGCACGTCGATATGTTCGGTGCCCTTGATCGGGTCGCCGCCGATGCCGACCGCGGTCGATTGGCCAAGCCCGAGGTCCGAGGTCTGCTTGACCGCCTCATAGGTCAGCGTGCCCGAGCGGCTGACCACGCCGCAAGAACCGCGGCGGTGGATGTGGCCCGGCATGATGCCGATCTTGCAGGCGTCGGGGGTGATGACGCCGGGGCAGTTCGGCCCGATCAGGCGGCTTTTCGACCCTTCAAGCGCGCGCTTGACCCGCATCATGTCCAACACCGGGATGCCCTCGGTGATGCACACGATCAATTCCATCTCGGCGTCGATCGCCTCGAGGATCGAGTCGGCGGCAAACGGCGGCGGCACGTAGATCGCCGATGCGTTGGCCCCGGTGACCGCGCGCGCCTCGTGCACCGAGTTGAACACGGGCAGGTTGAGGTGCAGGCTGCCGCCCTTGCCGGGGGTTACGCCGCCAACCATTTTGGTGCCGTAGGCGATGGCCTGTTCGCTGTGGAACGTGCCTTGGCTGCCGGTGAAGCCTTGGCAGATGACCTTGGTGTTTTCGTTGACGAGAATGGCCATGATCTTACCCCTTCACCGCTTTGACGATTTTCTGTGCGGCGTCGGCAAGGTTGTCGCCGGCGATCACGTTGAGGCCCGAGCCCTGAATGATTTCTTTGCCCAACTCGACGTTGGTGCCCTCTAGCCGAACCACCAGCGGCACTTGCAGGCCCACTTCTTTCACCGCCGCCACGATGCCCTCGGCGATGATGTCGCAGCGCATGATGCCGCCGAAGATGTTGACGAGAATGCCTTTGACGTTCGGGTCCGAGGTGATGATCTTGAAGGCCTCGATGACCTTTTCCTTGGTGGCGCCACCGCCCACGTCAAGAAAGTTGGCGGGTGCCGCGCCGTAAAGCTTGATGATGTCCATCGTGGCCATCGCGAGCCCCGCGCCGTTCACCATGCAGCCGATTTCGCCATCCAGCGCAATGTAGTTGAGGTCGAACTTCGAGGCGGCGAGTTCCTTGGGGTCTTCCTCGGTCTCGTCGCGCAGAGCCATGATTTCGGGCTGGCGGTAAAGCGCGTTGTTGTCGAACCCGACCTTGGCATCGAGCACTTTGAGGTTGCCGTCGGTCATCACGATCAGCGGGTTGATTTCGAGCATCTCCATGTCCTTCTCAACGAAGGCACGGTAGAGGTTTTTCACCAAAGCGACGCATTGCTTGACCTGCGCGCCTTCCAGCCCGAGCGCAAAGGCAACGCGGCGGCCGTGAAAATCAGACAGGCCCGAGGCCGGATCGACCGAGAACGAGATGATTTTCTCGGGGGTCTTGGCGGCCACTTCCTCGATGTCCATCCCACCTTCGGTCGAAACCACAAACGAGATGCGGCTGCTGCCACGATCGACCAGCAGCGCAAGATAAAGCTCGCGCGCGATGTCAGAGCCGTCTTCGATGTAGATGCGGTTGACCTGCTTGCCCGCCGGGCCGGTCTGGTGCGTAACAAGCGTGCGCCCCAGCATCTGCTTGGTCAGCACTTCGGCCTCTTCGACCGAGCGCGCCAGCCGCACGCCACCTTTGAGACCCGCCTCTGGCTCTTTGAAGCTGCCTTTGCCGCGGCCCCCGGCGTGAATCTGCGCCTTGATCACCCAGAGCGGGCCATCAAGTTCGCCCGCTGCGGTCTTGGCGTCTTCGGCGCGCAATACTACGCGTCCGTCAGAAACCGGGCAGCCATAGCTGCGCAGCAGCGCCTTCGCCTGGTATTCGTGGATATTCATGGCCCATGTCCCATGTGGCTTGCGATTGGCGCCGTCTTTCGCACGGAAAGGGGGGCGGTGCAAAACGCTTTTTGCTGCAAATGCAGTGGGGCGACGGGAAATCGAACCTTTGTGATCACAGCTTTCTGGCGCGTGATCACAAAAATGGGGGATGCTTGGGCGACGATTCGTTTGTTGCCGCAAATATCAAGGGCGCGCCGTTGGGGCGCGCCCTTAGTTGTAATGTCTGGCTTATGCCAGCGAGGGGTCGATTGCCTTGCAGGCCGCAACAAGGCCCTTCACGGCTTCGACCGACTTGTCGAACATCGCCTGTTCGTCCTTGTTGAGCGTGATGTTCACGATCCGCTCAATGCCGCCCGCGCCGATCACGGTGGGCACACCCACATACATGCCGTTCAGGCCAAGCGCGCCATCCACATAGGCCGCGCAGGGCAGCAGGCGCTTTTGATCCTTAAGGTAGGCTTCGGCCATTTCAATCGCCGAGGTGGCGGGTGCGTAGAAGGCCGAACCGGTTTTCAGCAGGCCAACGATTTCGGCACCGCCGTCACGGGTGCGTTGCACGATCGCGTCCAGACGGTCTTGCGTGGTCCAGCCCATTTTCACAAGGTCCGGCAGCGGCACGCCGCCCACGGTCGAATAGCGCGCCAAGGGCACCATCGTGTCGCCATGGCCGCCCAGCACGAAGGCGGTCACGTCGCGCATCGAGACGTTGAACTCGACCGCAAGGAAGTGACGGAAGCGCGCCGAATCAAGCACACCCGCCATTCCAACAACTTTGTTGTGCGGCAGGCCAGAAAACTCGCGCAGCGCCCAGACCATCGCGTCAAGCGGGTTGGTAATGCAGATAACAAAAGCGTCGGGGCAATGCGTCTTGATGCCTTCGCCGACCGATTTCATCACCTTGAGGTTGATGCCCAAAAGGTCGTCGCGGCTCATGCCGGGCTTGCGGGGCACACCAGCGGTGACGATGCAGACATCAGCGCCCGCAAGGTCTTCGTAGCTGTTGGTGCCTTTCATCGTGGCGTCGAAACCCTCGGACGGGCCCGATTCTGCGATGTCGAGAGCTTTGCCTTGCGGCGTGCCTTCGGCGATGTCGAACAAGACGACGTCGCCCAATTCCTTGATCGCTGCAAGATGGGCGAGCGTGCCGCCGATCTGCCCCGCGCCGATCAGCGCGATCTTGGGTCTGGCCATGAATTCCTCCGGTCAGGATGTTTACAAAAAGACTGACGGGCAATTGCCTAGCCCCTTGGGCGGCTTCGCGCAAGTCCGCTGCATCGCAGCAATGCGCCGGGCATTCCTTTGCCGCCCGGATTACGCTAAGGCACCGCGAAACGGAGGCGGGGGCAAAATGGATTTGGGCGTTGCCGGTTGGGCGTTTGCGGTGGTGGCGGCGCTGCTGGTGGGGCTGTCGAAAGGCGGGCTGCCGGTTGTCAGTATGCTGGCGGTGCCGCTATTGGCGCAGGTCATGAATCCGGTCGCCGCGGCGGGGCTGCTTTTGCCGGTCTATGTGGTCTCTGACGCCTTCGGGCTATGGGCTTGGCGCAAGGCGTTCAACGCGCGCGTTCTGGCGATTGTGGCACCCGCAGCGGTTTTGGGCGTTGGAATTGGCTGGGCGACATCAAGCATGGTGTCCGAGCGCGCGGTGACGGCGTTGATCGGCGTGATCGGCACTATTTTCGCGGCGAATGCCATTTTGCGGCCAAGGATTATTGGGGCGCGCAAGGCGCGGGTGGGGCCCGGTATCTTTTGGGGCACGATCAGTGGTTTTACCAGTTTTGTCAGCCATTCCGGCGGCCCGCCGTGGCAGGTCTATGCGCTGTCACTGGGCATGGACAAGCTGACCTTCGCGGGCACTTCGACCATTCTGTTCGCGTGGATCAACGCGATAAAACTGGTGCCATATTATGCACTTGGCCAACTTTCTTTCGCGAGTTTGAAGATCGCAGCGGTGCTGATGGTGCCTGCGGCATTGGCGGTATTTGGGGGCGTGCGCTTGACGCGGGTGATCCCGCAAGAAGTGTTTTTCCGCATCGTCACATGGACATTGCTTGCAATCTCGCTGCGGCTTTTGTGGCAGGCGATCTGAGGCCGAAGGTAGATTTCGGAAACCTTGCTCAAGGCTTGACCACCCACCTCCAACAGGCAACCCGGTGTGCAGCCAGTTGATGGATTTACATTCCGCCGCATCGGGCAGGAACTGCGCGCACCGATTTCGCGCAGAGCGTGGTGCGCCTCACCACAAGGCGCTGCGTTCAACCGTCGCCACCGCATGTGGCGCGTTGTGGGCAGGTTCGGCGCGCACTTGTGGTGCCGCCAGAATCAAAAGCCCGAACCCGAGCGCCATTAAGATTGATCTCTGCGACATGGGGCCCCCTTGGCCTTGGCAATTCCTTGCCGAGCGTCGCGCCCACGGGCCAAGACGCGGTGAACCGTGCGCTCGTTCCCGCGTTTTGCTGCGGCGCGGCACATCGGGGCTTGCCGAATATGCTGAAAATGTGGTCCTTGGCGAAAGATTATTGCGAGGGAGAGAATCATGAACCCGTCCGCCCGCCCTTATCGTTCGGTGCTCTACATCCCCGGGTCGAAAGACCGCGCGTTGGAAAAGGCGCGCGAACTGGCGGCGGATGCGATTATCTTCGATCTGGAAGACGCCGTCGCACCCGATGAAAAACCTGCGGCGCGCGCATTGCTTCAGGCCACGCTCGCCGCCACCGATTACGGTCGGCGCGCGCGGATCGTCCGGGTGAACGGGCTTGATACCACGTGGGGTGAGGCGGATATTTCCGCCTTTGCAGGGGCCGATATTGACGCGCTGTTGATCCCCAAGGTGTCGTCTGCGGCCGATCTGCAAGCGGTGGCAGAGCGGGTTCCCTCTCTGCCGCTTTGGGCGATGATGGAAACCGCGCGCGGTATGCTGAACGCCGCCGAAATCGCGGCGCACCCGCGGCTGGCGGGCATGGTGATGGGCACCAACGACCTTGCCAAGGAACTCGGCAGCCGCTTTCGCGCAGATCGGTTGCCGCTACAGGCGGGCTTGGGGCTTTGCCTGCTGGCGGCCAAGGCCAATGGGCTGACGATCATCGATGGCGTTTACAACGCCTTCAAGGATGACGTCGGCTTGCGGGCAGAATCCGTGCAAGGCCGCGACATGGGCTTTGACGGCAAAACACTGATTCACCCCGCGCAACTGGAAATCGCCAACGAGGTCTTTGCGCCTTCCGAGGGCGAAATCGAGCTTGCACGCCGCCAGATTGCGGCTTTCGAGGCAGCCGAGGCGGCGGGGCAGGGTGTTGCGGTTGTGGATGGAAAGATCGTCGAAAACCTGCATATCGTCACGGCGCGGCAAACGCTGGCCAAGGCGCAAGCGATCGCCGCGCTGAATGCAACCTGAGAGGGCGTCATGACGGTTCTGCTTCTGGGTCTATTATTGTGGGTCGGCTCCCACATGTTCAAACGCATCGCACCAAAAGCGCGCGCCAGCATGGGCGATAGCGCAAAGGCGATGGTCGCGGGCCTGTCGGTCTTGGGCATCGTGCTGATGGTGCTGGGGTTTCGCGCTGCTACGCAGGTGCAGCTATACCACACGCCGTCTTGGGGGGTGCACGTCAACAACCTAGCGATGGTGGTGGCGATATACTTGCTTGGGGTCAGCGGCACCAAGGGCGTGTTGGTCAATAAGATGCGTCATCCCATGCTGACCGGCGTGCTGGTTTGGGCGCTGGCGCACTTGCTGGTGAACGGTGACAGCGTTTCGCTAGTGCTGTTCGGCGGCTTGGGGCTTTGGGCCGTTGCGGAAATGGTGCTGATCAACCGAGCATCGAAGTGGAAGCGCCCGCCACCCGGCAGCCTTACGGGCGACGCCAAGAACCTTGTCGCAACCGTGCTGATATTCGGCGTGGCGACCGGCATTCACATCTGGCTTGGCCACAACCCCTTTGTGGCGGTGATGTGATGCAAGTCTATCGGCTGCTGACTGACGATGACACTTCGGCGTTTTGCCACAAGGTCAGCCTTGCGCTGTCCAAGGGTTGGGCGCTGCACGGAAGCCCCGCCTATGCCTTTGATGCCGCGCGCGGCGTGATGCGCTGCGCGCAGGCGGTGGTGAAGGACACAAGCACCCCTTACCACCCCGAAATGAAGCTGGGAGAGCAATAGATGAAGACCAACCCGGGGCGCTTTTTCGAGGATTACCGTCTGGGCGAAACGATCCGCCACGCGGTGCCGCGAACCGTCTCGGGGGGGGAGCGCGCGCTTTATCATGCGCTATATCCGGCGCGCGGGGCGCTTTATTCTTCAGATGTTTTCGCGCGCGCTTGCGGGCTGGCAGCTGCGCCGATGGACGATCTTGCGGCGTTTCATCTGGTATTCGGCAAGACCGTGCCCGACATCAGCCTGAACGCGGTGGCCAACCTTGGCTACGCCGAGGGGCGCTGGCTGCGTCAGGTCTGGCCGGGCGATACGCTGGCGGCCGAATCCCAAGTGATCGGGCTGAAGCAAAACTCTAGCGGCACTTCGGGTGTGGTCTATGTGCGAACGCGCGGGCTGAACCAGCACGGCGAGGTGGTGTTGGAATATGTGCGTTGGGTGATGGTGCGCAAACGCGATGCATCCGCACCGGCCCCGGTGCCAGTGGTGCCCGAACTTGCCAGATCAGTCGCGGCCACCGATCTGGTGGTGCCGGAAGGGCTGCGCTTTACCGATTACGATTTCGGGCTGGCGGGAGAGCCGCACCGCTGGGCCGATTATGCGGTGGGCGAGCGGATCGACCATGTTGATGGCGTGACCATCGAAGAGGCCGAACATATGCTGGCCACGCGCCTTTGGCAAAACACCGCCAAGGTGCATTTCGATGCTACACAGCGGCCCGATGGACGGCGGCTGATTTATGGCGGCCATGTTATCAGCCTTGCCCGTGCGCTTTCGTTTAACGGGCTGGCCAACGCGCAGATGATCGTGGCGTTGAACGCGGGCACGCACGCCAACCCCTGCTTTGCGGGCGATACCGTGCGCGCGTGGTCCGAGGTGCTTGATCGCGCCGAGACTATGGCACCGGGCGTGGGTGCCGTGCGCTTGCGGCTGGTGGCGACCAAACAGGGGGCCGCGCCCTTTGCATTAAAAAGTGACGATGGCAAATACGCGCCCGAGGTATTGCTCGACCTCGATTACTGGGCGCTGATGCCTCTATAAGCGCGTGACATTGCCCCAAAGCTGACCGGCTTGGCATCAGGTAATGCCCGCGCGCACGGTGGCGCGGGGCATCCGGCACCCGAGCAAAGGCTACGACAATACTGCGCAGCCACCGCACGGGGCGGCGCGGTCAGCACGCTGCGCGCAAGGGTGCGAGCGGTAACACACTGGCCGGGTGCGGTATTTCGTGATCACATATGCGCCCGGCATCGACGTGAAAGAAGAAAAAAGTTGCATATTTTGGTTCGGCGGGGCGTGACTTGGCCGAAATTTGCGCTATTGAGGGGGCATCATTCAGCCAGCGCCGCCGAGCAGGCTTGCCCTGCGTCGCGGACGCCAAGCGACAGAGGGACCCAACATGGCGGACTCCAACCGGGTAGACCGGCCTCTTTCCCCCCACTTGACCACCTACAGAATTATCTTCAGGCCGCAGATCACGTCGTTCTCGTCGATCATGATCCGGGTCACCGGCATCGGGATGATGTTTGGTGTGCTGTTGGCGGTCTGGTGGCTGCTGGCCGCAGCAATCGGCCCCGAGGCATTTGCCACCGCAAATGCCGTGGCAACCTCGTGGTTCGGTGATCTGGTGTTCACCCTCTCGTTGCTAGCGGTCTGGTACCATTATCTGGGCGGGCTGCGGCACCTTCTGTGGGACACTGCCAAGGGGCTTGATCTGCGCACGGCCGAATTGCTCGGCTGGGTCTGCGTTATCGGGTCGGTCGTGCTGACCATCCTCACACTCATCGTCATCTGAGAGGGCTAGACATGCGCTATCTGACGGACCGCAAACGTGCTGAAGGCAAGGGGCCGGCTCATCACGGCACCGATACCCACAAGCACATGACGCTGACGGCGACCGGGCTGGCCTTTCTGATGCCGGTGTTCCTTTACATCTTCGGTCACGCCCTCGGGCAGGATCATGCCGGCGTGGTGGCGACCTTTTCGCGGCCGATTCCGGCGATCGTCACGGGGTTGGTGTTCTTCATCGCGATGATGCATTTTCCGCACGGCGCGGGTTCGGTGCTGATCGACTATACCAAGGGCCGGACACGCAGGTATCTGACGATCTTCGTGGTTTCGCTGTCTTACCTGATCACGGCGACGGTGCTTTACGCGCTTATCCGCATCGCGAACTGAGAGATCGACATGCCTGCATATGAATACGAAACGCATGATTACGACGTGGTTGTGGTGGGGGCTGGCGGTGCCGGGCTTCGCGCTACACTTGGTATGGCCGAACAGGGTTTGCGCACCGCTTGCGTGACCAAGGTGTTCCCGACCCGCAGCCACACGGTTGCGGCACAGGGCGGCATCGCCGCAAGCCTTGGCAACATGGGCCCCGACAGCTGGCAATGGCACATGTTCGACACTGTCAAAGGGTCGGACTGGCTGGGCGACATGGACACCATGGAATATGTCGCACGCGAAGCCCCAAAGGCCGTGTACGAGTTGGAACACTACGGCGTGCCCTTCAGCCGCACCGAAGAGGGCAAGATCTACCAGCGCCCGTTTGGCGGGCACACCACCGAATACGGTGACGGCGTGCCCGTAGAGCGTGTCTGCGCTGCCGCCGACCGTACCGGCCACGCGATGCTGCACACGCTTTATGGCCAAAGCCTCAAGAACAACGCCGAGTTCTTCATCGAATACTTCGCGCTTGATCTGATCATGGGTGAAGACGGCGCGTGCCAAGGTGTCGTGGCGTGGAAACTCGACGACGGCACCCTGCACGTGTTCAACGCGAAAATGGTGGTGCTGGCGACCGGCGGCTATGGCCGGGCCTATTTCAACTGCACCTCGGCGCATACCTGCACCGGCGACGGCGGCGGCATGGTGGCGCGCGCAGGATTGCCGCTACAGGATATGGAGTTCGTTCAGTTCCACCCGACCGGCATCTTTGGCCCCGGTATGCTGATTACCGAAGGCGCACGCGGCGAGGGCGGGTATCTGACCAACTCCGAAGGCGAGCGTTTCATGGAACGCTATGCGCCCACCTTCAAGGACCTCGCCAGCCGCGACGTGGTTTCGCGCTGCATGACGATGGAAATCCGCGAAGGGCGCGGTGTGGGCCCGAACAAGGACCATATCTACCTGAACCTAAGCCACCTGCCGCCCGAACTGCTGGCCGAGCGGCTGCCCGGAATCACCGAAAGCGCCAAGATCTTTGCTGGCGTTGACGTCACCAAGCAGCCGATCCCGGTGTTGCCGACCGTGCACTATAACATGGGCGGTATTCCCACCAACTATTGGGGCGAAGTGCTCAACCCGGTAGAGGGTGCGCCTGATGCGGTGGTTCCTGGCCTCATGGCGGTTGGTGAAGCCGCCTGCGCCAGCTTGCACGGTGCGAACCGTCTGGGTGCCAACAGCCTGATCGACCTTGTGGTTCTGGGCCGCGCGGCCTCGATCCGGGCGGGCCAGGTGGTTGATGCCAATGCGCCGAATCCGACCCTCAACACCGCTTCGGTCGATGCGTCGCTGGCGCGGTTCGACGCATTGCGCCACGCCAAGGGCAGTATTTCGACGGCCGAACTGCGGCTGGAAATGCAGCGCGCGATGCAAGACAACGCGGCCGTGTTCCGCACTGAGAAAGTGCTGGCCGAGGGCGTCGAACTGATGACCGGGATCGCCGCGAAAATGGGCGATCTCAAGGTTACCGACCGCTCGCTGATCTGGAACTCGGACCTGATGGAAACGCTTGAACTGGCGAACCTGATGCCGAACGCGCTGGCGACAATTACCGGTGCCGCTGCGCGCAAGGAAAGCCGAGGCGCACACGCGCACGAGGATTACCCCGAGCGTGACGACAAGAATTGGCGCAAGCACACGATCGCGCGGGTCGATGGGGCCAAGGTCGATCTTAGCTATCGCCCGGTGCATACCGAGCCGCTGACGGCCTTCAAGGATGGCGGCATCGACCCGAAGAAGCTCGCCCCGAAAAAGCGCGTGTACTGATGCGCTACTTGGCGGCATACACACTTGCCACAGCGGCCCTTGTGGCTGGCTGCGGGCCTGTGCCGCTGGAACGGGCCGAACGCGACTGTCTCGAAACTGCCCGCCTCGCCGCGCAACCGCGCGGCGAAATCGGGGTGGGTTTTGGCTCCGACGGCCCCGGCGGCTACCTCGACCTTACGATCTCATCGGACTACATCGCAGGGCGTGATCCTGCGGCGGTGTTCGAGACCTGCGTCATCAACAAATCCGGCCAGCGCCCGTCGCAGCCGCTCTATTCCCGCTCAGACTGGAAGGGATAATCATGGTTCAGTTCGCTCTGCCGAAAAACTCGAAAATCCGCGTCGGCAAGACCTGGCCGAAGCCCGAGGGCAAGAACGTCCGCAAGTTTTGCATTTACCGCTGGGATCCAGACACGGGCGAGAACCCGCGCGTGGATACCTATTTCGTCGATATGGACAGTTGCGGCCCGATGGTTCTGGACGCGCTGATCAAGATCAAGACCGAAATTGACCCGACGCTGACCTTCCGCCGTTCTTGCCGCGAGGGTATTTGCGGGTCGTGCTCGATGAACATCGACGGGATCAACACGCTGGCCTGCATCTATGGGCTGGACGAGATCAAGGGTGACGTAAAAATCTACCCACT
>NZ_JBFHIA010000018.1:0-22021 GCF_041596715.1 Phaeovulum sp. | reverse complement strand
TGGGCGCTATTGCGAAATGGGCAACTCAACGGTGAAGGTGGTGCCGACCCCGAGTTCGCTTACATAGTCGATCGAGCCGCCGTGCGATTTGACGATTTCCTGCGCAATACTCAGGCCAAGGCCGCTACCGCCAAAGGACCGCCGGTCAGATGAGTCAACCTGCGTGAAACGACCAAAGACCTTCTCGCGAGCATTTTCCGGAATACCAATCCCTGAATCCTTGACACTTATGCTCGCCCGATCGCCAGCCGTCGTGATGAAGATTTCGATTGAATCGCCGAAGTTCGAGAACTTAATCGCGTTGGACAGCAGGTTATCAAACACCTGATGCATGCGCGCTTGATCGACATAGGCGATTACCGGTTTGTCGGGGCGCGCAAAATTGACCTTGATCTGCTTTGGCGTTGCGTAGGTGCTTATCGACTTGAGAGAGTCTTGCACCAGATCGGCAAGGTCGGCGCGCTCAAAGCTGTAGCTCAACTTGCCTTGCTCAAGCCGTTGAATATCCAACAGATCATTGATGAGCGACGCAAGGCGAAGGCTGTTTTTATAGGCAATCTCTTGCACTTCGCTAAAACGTTCCGGGTTGGCATTAAGCGCACCGCTTCGCATCAGGCTCAGCGCGCCCTTGATCGAGGTCAGGGGGGTTCTAAGCTCGTGGCTTACGACAGACACAAACTCGGATTTAACCTTTAGGGCCATTTGCGCGGCGTCGCGCTGCACTCGAACTTCGTCGAGTTGGTCTAGGCCGGTGCGATACATTTTCAGAAAAATGAACGAACAATCGAGAACGAAATACAAAACGAAAATCGACGTCATGAACTGAAGCCACTGCGGAGAGCTTAGCGGTGCCTCAACTATGAAAATATCTTTCAGGGGGATGAATATGAACACCGCGCCGTAAACGACAAGCCGAACCATCAAGATTTGCGGAATCTGGTGGTTGTTCACGGCGGCAAACAGGCCCGCTGCAAACAAGAAGAAAAGCGGCGTAAAGTGCGATTGCGTACCTTCAAGATACGCAACAAGAAAAACAAAGACCGCCACGGCGATAGAGCTGAGGGTCGATGTCAGAAGCAGAAGGCGGTAATATTTTCTGCATTGGCCAAGATCACCATTTTCCCATGCCAATACGCGCCTAGAGATAATCGTGTCTGCCAACTCGGCGACTTCGCAGATGAAGTAGCAGATAGCCGCAACGAGTATGCTGTAGTAGATGCCGCAAAGTAGCGCGGCACCAAGGTATATTCCCTGGCGCTGCCAATAAAGCGCAAGCCCGCCCGCCGCAAAATCCTTTAGCCGCTTTTCAGCGCGCACAAACGAGGCTTTTTCAGCAGGGTATCCATCGACGTAAGGTGCGAGATTCGACCAGAGCCGCGATCTGAACGAAACTGCGTAGCTCTTCGATTGATCTGACAGCATACTCATCGGACTTCCTAGTTTGCTCGCCGGGGGCGTGGCTGATGCTCGTGTCAGGCTTTGCGGATGCTTGTTGCGAAGCACCGCGCGCCGGACCCGATTGCCCTTGCCTTCGAAGCTAATGGCCAATTATGGCGCGAGATTGTTGCAACCGTGAGAACATTACGACTGTCTTTCGAATACAGTCCAGTGCTGCCGGCGCGACCGGGTATGGGCATGTGCAAAAGCAGACCGCCCTGTGGCGCAAGTTGCATCCACAAGGCGGTCAGGTCTGGCGAAGTTTGGGGTTGCGACAGTCAGTGTAGCGTCACGTGGCGCGGTCTTTCGGTGGCGCGAGGTTCGTATGTCTGGGCGATATCGTCCAGGTCGAGCTTCTGAAAGTCGGTCACCAGAAAGGTCGTGTCGATGCAGGTCGTCTTGTGCGGAACATAGTCCGTTTGCTGGAAGGTTCCGTTGGCCGCGGTCACGTCGCCGACCGAAACTTCGCGCAGGAATTGCCCGATCATGTCGTCGTCGGTGATGGTGATGGTCGCCAGGTTGCGGCGCGGTGCGTTCATGCGCCCGAGCAGCGGCTCGAAGGAAATATCCACAAGCAGGCGTCTGCTGGGCTCTTGCAGCAACACCATCTCGGCGACTTCGCCGACAATTCGGAACTGTTGAAAATACGCGCTCATTCTTCCTCCAGACTCGGCGGCATCGTTGCCTTTTGGCAGGCCACGCCCACGGGGTGCGGACGCGTCTTCTAATACCGTTCAATGCTTTCTCGCCGATGAGTCTGACTAAAATGTGGTAGCTACTTGGCGTTTTGCGGAACACGGGGGGTAGGGCCGGGGTGTTCCGCATTTTTGACAGTTGCCGTTACGTCATCAATCGCCGAAGGCCCACGTGCTTGCGTCTGGGTTGTTGACGCCCCCAAAATTGAGCGCAGTCGCTGACCGAATCGCGACGCTGGAACGTGACGCTTTCCCAATTGGGCCAAGCCGAAGTTTGGTTTTGGGCGCGCAGTTTGATATCTGCACGCAAAATAGCCGCAGCTGCGGCATAGTGGCGCAGGGTGGGGCCGAAAAGTAAAATCCACAACCCAGAGAAGTGCAACAATGCCACAGTTTCGCCTCAATTGTCCTTGGTTGCGCAACAAGGGTGAACGTCGATCTGAAACGACGTAGAAAGAAAAAAAACGCAGTAGGCACAGCAGTAGTGAACGTCACCCCAGTCGTGTTTGGAAGTTCGGTGATTCGAGTGCGGCAGCGCCGCCCGCGGTCAGTCTGTTATCCGACGATTCCAGGCTTTGGTAGGCGTGAGTCATTCCAAGCGCGGAGGTTGTGTGGCGTAAGGTGGCGTTCTGATTGTCTCGCATCGCGAAACGATCGCATCGAGTTACGTTGGTATGATTATAAATTGGTGGGTGTTCCAATCCAACGCAGGGGACGCTAATTCATGGATGGCTACAACATGGGTATCGAAACAACCACATTGTCGTTTCACAATATTCACGCGCATGGCGAGTTGTTTGTAAATCTTTTCAAAGCGCGTCGACGTTCTTTTATTTTGCGAAATCATTGGGACCTTCCCGAGGCTGACGGGATGGAGTTCGATCAATACGATACTCCGGCAAGCCGTTGGATCGCCGTGCATGACGGAGAGGACGTGTTGGCGGGAATCCGTCTGACGCCCACGACGGCCAAGTGCGGCATGTACACCTATATGATTCGAGACGCACAAAAGGGTATGCTTGAGGGTATCCCGTCGAACCTTCTGTATGACGAAGCGCCGGTGGACCCCAATATCATGGAATCGTCGCGCGTTTTCGTTTCGACAAGTGTGCCTGCAAATCTGCGGATCAAGGTGCAGACCGATTTGATGCTAGAGCTGATCAATACGTCCCGCTCTTTGGGGGCGCGGCAGATTCTGGGTCTGGTCCCTGCGGTCTGGTCACGCTGGATCGGGCGTCTCAACATGAAGGCAGAGCCTGCGGGCCCGGTCATGGAAATCGACGGTGCGCGTGTGCAGGTTGCGATGATGACACTAGGCAACGAGTTGCACTGATACCTATTCGACCGGCGAAACGTTCCGATCAATCAGAGCGACTTCGCTGGTCAAACTTTCACGCAACATATCCTCAAAGATATCCGGGTCGGGCATCGCCGATGCGACAAGTGCAGAGCCGACACTTTTTGCGCGGGCTGCACCGCCAAAGGTCGGGTTGCTTTTCCCGCCGGATTTTCCAAGGTTCACGATGGCGCGGTGGATTGGCTGTAGCGCACCGAACCTTGAAATTGCCCCGAAATTCGCGCGATCTCCGACCGACACCGTGATGGGGCGGCCGCGGCATTCTCTGTCTTGAGAGATTCGCAGAAACTGATCGATACCGCAGCGGATATCGTCTGCGGTGGTGTTCGACCTTTGGTGGCTTACGCACACGAACAGCCCGTTTCCGCGGTAAGAAAGAAGGCTGCCTTCTTCGTTCAGGGTGTTTGCGATTGCCTTCGCGACCGAGTGCAGAACGTGGATGTATTCGCTGGCACTTGCCGATGCGTGAATCTTTTCAATATCGGCGATGCCCACGGCGAATACCGACGAGGAAAATTGGCTGCTGCGCGACAGCTGCATGATGTAGTTTTCGAACGCCGTGTAGCTGATGGCACTATGAACACCCTCGATCTCGGTGGGGTGATCGAGGCGCGGCATTGCGGGCATACCCATGATCAGGCGCATCTTTGCCAATTCGCCCTGCCGTTGGGCGACGCGATGCGTCTCGGTTACCAGCATTTCGGCCATTCTGAGCCGGAAGGCGAGTTCCAGAAAGTCGAACGGCTTGGTCAGATAGTCCGTCGCACCGGCAGCGAAGGCGCGTTCCACATATTCGGTCTGCGACATCGCGGTTAGCATGATGATCGGAGTGCGCGCATAGGCACGCATTTCGCGGATTCTACAGCACAGCTCTATGCCGTCCATGTCAGGCATCTGGATGTCGAGCAGAAAACAATCTACCCGCGTCCGCCCGCCTTGCAGGGTTTCCAGTGCCTTCGTGGCCGAAGGTGCGGTCAGGGTTTGTGAGTGACCAAATAGGGTAAGCGACTGCTCAAGCAGTTCCAGAACCATGGTGTCGTCGTCGACCGCCAGAACTTTCATTTCGCCTCGCTGACCTGTTTTTCGTTGTGACAAAGCTGTTTTCGCGTTGAACCAATGGCTTGTTCGCCACGGACCGCTTACCCACACCAACCGCAACTATCGGCAAAGCGTTGGCCGAAAATGCGTTCTGATCGTGGCAATTCAGTGGCCAATGGGTGCAGCGCCGAAAACTTCGGCGGCGGCGTTGCGCCGCTGTCACGCTGAAAGATCGGGAAAATATCGAAAGGCTTGTGCGCGCGCCCACGCGGCTTGGCCAAGGCCGTTCACATCGTGTGAACCTGCCAAGCCTGTCGGGCGCGCCCCAGTTTCTTTATTTTGCGGCGTTCTTTGCCCAAAGCTCGCTGACCTGACCGGGCAGCTCCATCGGGTCAAACGGTTTCATGATACTGCCTATGACCGCCGCGCTTATCGTTTCATCGAAATCGGTCGCGAGGTTCTTTGCGGTCATGAAGATCGCTGGCACGTGCGCAAGGCTTTCGTTCTTGCGCAGTTCAACCAAGGTCGCATACCCGTTCATGTCGGGCATCATGAAGTCCATGAGCATGAGGTCTGGCGAAAAATCTGCTGCCTTCGCAACGGCTTCGGCACCCGAAGAGCATTGCAATAGCGTGAAGCCGCCGATCAAGCCAAGCGACAATTGCACGATCTGCAAAATGTCCTCGTCGTCGTCAACGTGTAGTATGCGTCGTAGGTCGTCCATAGTGGCGTTTGTCCAGACGTGTGCCGAGTCTCGGCATTGTTGCGGTTTTAGAACATGGGAAAATGATAAACTTAGAGCGCCTCTCAATGCGCCACATCATTTCGCGGCCTGAAACAGCGCGAGCCTCAAAATGGCATCGGCACCAGCACACAACATCACGGTTACCAGGCGCGCAGACAACCTGCGACTATAACCAACTAGAACGCGCTCAACATAGAGTGGTTTTTTTGCTCGGGCCAGCGAAAACCGCGTCGAAAATGTACAAGGCAATATGACCTAACGTTTCTGACACGGAAACAATGCGCGACGGCCCACACGAGGGTTCCGCCAGCGTCCGCGCAGTCGGGAGGCGGCTTTGCTGCATGGTGCAAAGGGCTTGGCAGCCACGCGGTGCTACGAGCAGGCGCTGGCGCCGTTATCGCTAAAAAATCGTTAACAAACGCCTGGCGGACAAATTGTTGCCAGAATTGTCCTTCACCAATGAGGAGTGATCGACGAGCGATCCCGAAATTGGTGGGTGTTGTAGGTATGTTTGAGGTTGCAACTCCGAAGTTTGAACGTGGAGGTAACATCCAGTGAGAATTCTAACGGTAGATGACGACCCCATGTTCCGCGATCTGCTTTCGCTCACCTTGCATGAGCTGGCACATGAAAACGTGACCTCCGCGAACTCGGGCGAACAAGCACTGGAATATGTCGCCCGGGCAGGGCAGCCTTTCGATTGCTTTCTGCTCGATATCCAGATGCCCGGGATGAGCGGCGTCGAGCTTTGCCGCGCGATCCGTAAGCTGGAAGCCTACCGTCAGACGCCGATTATCATGATCACCTCGATGTCAGGCAAAAGTTTTGTCGATGCGGCGTTCAAGGCGGGCGCAACCGACTATCTGACCAAGCCGCTCGACAAGCTTGAAATCCGCGCGCGACTGGGAATGGCGGCGCGTTTGAACGCAGAGCTGCATCGCAACGCAACCCTCACCGCGCAGGCCAGCGCGAACGCGCGTGCGCCTGTTGTGCGCGTTGATTTCGAAGCACCGACCAATATTCCGGGCGTGCCGAACTGCATCGAATATCTGGCGCTCGAAAACTACCTTCTTACGCTTGGCTACGGCCGCCAGATCGGGCTTGCTGCTTTTGCGGTGCATGTCGAAAACGCAGCCTCGATTTACAGCCAAGCCGATCCGGAAGAGTTTCTGGACATGCTGAAGGATGTCGCGAGTGTCATCGCAGATGAGCTGAAGACCGAGCAGCCGATGATAGCCTACGCCGGTGAAGGCAATTTTGTTGCCCTTGTCAGCCGCCTTGCAGAGCATGACACCAAAGATCTGGAAACCTCCATCAACGTGGCGCTGATGGATTTCGAAAGCTTCTATGCGGCAGGCGGGTTGCCCGCGCCTGTCGTAACCGTAGGAGAGCTTGTCCGCAGTTCGATGGTTGCGTTGGGCAAGCAGGTGACGATCCTCGACAAAGCCATAGCGCTTTCCGTGTCGCCTCAGAGCCGTAAGTCAAAAGTTTGGAGGTTCGTGTCATGACGGCTGCCGCAGTGCAGAAGAAAGAGACTTTTCCACCGAGTGTGATCAGCTCTCAACTAGAAACCCAACTGACTCAGCTGCGCGGCAGATTTCTTGCCACGGTTGTTGAGCGTATCCTGATGTTCGAAGCGAAGATTCGTGATCTGGAAGCCGACAGCAACTCTGCGGCGGCGCTGCAAGAGATTTCAAATCTTGCGCACAAGATCACTGGCGTCGCTGCGACCTTTGGCTTCCCCAAGATTGGCGCGCTTGCAGCCGATGTCGAGCACAAGATTGGCGAAGGCCGCGCAAGCGGGATTTCTGCGCAGGAAAGCTGGCGCGATACGTCGCCCATTCTGGAAAAGCTTCTTGACGAAATGGAAGCGATTCTCGACGTTTGATTGCTGATGCGCCGCTTGGTGCGGCGGGTTGAGGCCGCACCAAAGACCGCCATTCCGCGATGTCTTACCCCTATTACTGATCGCGCGCAGGTCGCACCTTTCAAGGTGCGGCCCGAACCGCGCATCCCCCATAACCAGATGCCGTTGCGGCAAGCGAATTGGCTGAACATGATCCATGTCAAGGTGCGGGCGGTCAGGGTGGGCAATCTCTCTTAGACGGCGCTGTTGAGCGCTAACATTGCGGGGGGCCGGGCCATTCTACAGATTCGCATTCATGGTCGCGGCGGGCAGGGGGTGGTTACGGCCGCCGAAATGCTTTCGATCGCGGCATTCGAGCAGGGGCGCCACGCGCAGGCGTTTCCCTCGTTTGGGTCCGAGCGCACCGGTGCGCCGGTGGTGGCCTTTTGCCGCATCGACGACAAGGCGATCCGTTTGCGCGAGCCGATCCTCGCGCCTGATGCGCTGATCGTGCAAGATGCGCATCTGCTTGACCAGATCGACGTGTTTCAAGGGTTGAAACCCGATGGATATGTGCTGATCAACAGCCGCCACAGCGTATCGGAAATGGGGTTGGACGAGGTTGCCGCGGGTCTGCCCTCGGGGCATATCCTCACGCTGCCTGCAACAGAGATTGCGATGAAGCATCTGCACCGCCCGCTGCCCAACGCAGTTCTGTTGGGTGGATTTGCGGCGATGACGGGGATGATCTCACTCGAAGCAGTCACCTATGCCATCGGGCGCAAGTTCAAGGGCGAGGTGGCCGAACGTAACATCGGAGCCGCCGCCGAGGCACATGCGATGCTTTCGGCGCACGAGGAGGCGCGGGCATGATCAAACAGACCGAAGGCTCACAAGCCGTAGCCGAGGCGGTAGCACTCTGCCGCCCCGAGGTGATCTGCGCCTACCCGATCTCGCCGCAAACCCATATCGTCGAAGGGCTGGGCGCGCTGGTCAAATCGGGCGAATTGACCCCTTGCGAGTTTCTCAACGTCGAATCCGAGTTTGCGGCGATGAGCGTGGCAATTGGTTCGTCCGCCGCAGGCGCGCGCACCTATACCGCCACGGCAAGTCAGGGCCTCTTGTTCATGGTCGAGGCGGTCTACAACGCCTCGGGCCTTGGCCTGCCGATCGTGATGACCGTGGCCAACCGCGCCATCGGCGCGCCGATCAACATCTGGAACGATCATAGCGACAGCATGAGCCAGCGCGATTGCGGCTGGATCCAGCTTTTTGCCGAAAGCAACCAAGAGGCGCTTGATCTGCATATTCAGGCATTCAAGCTGGCCGAAGAAATGTCGATGCCGGTCATGGTGTGCATGGATGGCTTTATCCTGACCCATGCTTACGAGCAGGTCGATATGCCCGAGCAAGCACAGGTCGATGCCTTCCTGCCGCCCTACGAACCGCGGCAGGTGCTTGACCCTGCTGACCCGGTTTCAATCGGCGCGATGGTGGGGCCTGAGGCATTCATGGAGGTGCGCTATCTGGCCCATGCCAAGCAGACCATGGCGCTCGACCGCATTCCGGAAATTGCCGATGAGTTCAAAGAGGTGTTCGGGCGCGATGCCGGCGGGCTGGTGCGTGGCTACCGCATCGATGACGCAGAGACGATCGTGGTGGCGCTGGGCTCGGTGGTGGGCACATTGGAAGAAACCATCGACACGATGCGCGCTGAGGGGGTGAAGATCGGTGTGCTTTCGATCCGCTGCTTCCGCCCCTTCCCGATGGCGGCGGTGCGTGCGGCGCTGGCGCGAACGGCGCGCGTTGTGGTGCTGGAAAAAAGCTTTTCGGTCGGCCTTGGCGGCATTGTATCGACCGACGTGCGGCTGGCGATGGTGCGCATTCACGTGCGCGGCTACACGGTGGTGGCAGGGCTTGGCGGTCGCCCGATCACGCAAGAGTCGCTGCTGCGCGTGCTGCGGCTTGCGGTTGCGGACGAGTTGAAAAACCTCACCTTCCTCGACCTCGATTGGGATATCGTGAACCGCCACCTCGCGCGCGAAGCCGCAAGCCGCCACACCGGGCCGCTGCCCGAGGCGCTTTTGCGCGATATCGGCGCCAGCGCGCCGCGCAGCCGTTAGAAAGGTCTGGCCATGACGCAACCCATCAAGTTCTACCAGACCGGCACCTTCACCGTGGGCAACCGTTTGCTGCCCGAAGACAAGCGCACCGTGCAAAGCTCGACCGCGCGTGACAACTCGCTCAACTCGGGTCACCGGGCCTGTCAGGGCTGTGGCGAGGCGTTGGGCGCGCGCTATGCGGTTGATGCCGCCATGCGCGCCACCGCGGGGCAACTGATCGCTGCCAACGCGACCGGTTGCCTAGAGGTGTTTTCAACGCCGTATCCTGAAACGTCGTGGCAATTGCCGTGGATACACTCGCTTTTCGGCAACGCCGCGGCCGTGGGCTCTGGCATCGCGGCGGCATTGAAGGTCAAGGCCGCGAAAGCGGGGCTTCCCGAGGCCGTCACCCGCGTGATCGCACAAGGTGGCGACGGTGGCACCACCGACATCGGCTTTGGCTGCCTTTCGGGCATGTTCGAGCGTAACGATGACGTGCTTTACATCTGCTACGACAACGAAGGTTACATGAACACCGGCGTGCAGCGGTCGTCGGCCACGCCGCCCGCCGCGCGCACCGCCACCACACAGCCGCTTGGCCCCGAGCCGGGGGCGGAGTTTGGCAAGGGCAAGAACGTGCCGCTGATCGCGGTGGCGCATGAAATCCCCTATGTCGCCACCGCCACCGTGGCAGACCTGCACGACCTTGAGGCAAAGGTCGAAAAGGCCATGAGCCTGCGCGGCGCGCGCTATCTGCATGTATTCGTGCCCTGCCCGCTGGGCTGGGGCGCGGCGAGTTGCGATACGATCCGCCTTGCCCGCCTTGCGCGGGAAACCGGGCTTTTCCCAGTGTTCGAAGCCGAAGATGGCGAGATCACTGCCGTCACAAAAATACGCCGCCCGGTGCCGGTGGACGAATATCTGCGCCTGCAAAAGCGTTATGCGCATCTGTTCGGTGCCAAGGGCCACCCCGAAACCATCGCGCGGATTCAAGCAATGGCGGACAAGAACATCAAACGCTTCGGCCTTCTGGATGCGGAGGGCGCAGCATGACCATGAAGAAACCCTTTGCGATTACGCTCGACCCCGGCTCGTCGCTCGCCAACAAGACCGGCGCGTGGCGCACAGAGCGCCCGGTCTACGTGGACCGTCTGCCGCCATGCAATGCGCAGTGCCCGGCGGGTGAAGATATCCAAGGCTGGCTGTTCCATGCCGAAAGCGGCGATTACGAGGCGGCTTGGCGCCACCTTGTGCGCGACAACCCGTTTCCAGCGATTATGGGGCGCGTCTGTTATCATAGCTGCGAGGGCGTGTGTAACCGCGCCAAACTTGATGCCGCGGTGGGGATCAACTCGGTCGAACGCTTTTTGGGCGACGAGGCGCTGGCGCTTGGCTGGCAGTTTGAGGCACCGCAGGCCGAAACGGGCAAGCATGTGCTGGTAGTGGGGGCGGGGCCGTCGGGGCTATCGGCGGCCTATCATCTGCGTCGCCTTGGCCACCGCGTCACGGTGATTGAGGCGGGCGAAGCGCCGGGCGGCATGATGCGCTTTGGCATCCCGAAATACCGTCTGCCGCGCGATGTGCTCGACGGTGAAGTGGCGCGCATTGCGGCGATGGGCGTAACCTTCCGCTACGGCGAGAAGGTCAGCGATATTCTGGCCGCGATGCGCGATGAGGGGGCAGACGCCGCCTATCTGGCTATCGGTGCCCATATCGCAAAGCGCGCCTTCATTCCGGCCAAGGATTCCTCGCATATTCTCGATGCGGTCGCGGTGCTGCGCTCGATGGAGGGCGAAGCGCCGGCGATGTTGGGGCGTCGCGTGGTGGTTTATGGCGGCGGCAATACCGCGATCGACGTCGCGCGAACCGCGCGCCGCTTGGGTGCGACCGAGGCGATCATCGTGTATCGGCGCACGCGGGAACGTATGCCCGCACATGATTTCGAACTCGAAGAGGCGCTGGAGGAAGGCGTCAAGGTCAAGTGGCTGTCCACCATCACCGGTGCCGAGGGAGGCAAGCTGACGATCGAGAAGATGGTGCTCGATGCTGATGGCAAACCACAGCCCACGGGCGAGTTTGAAACGCTCGACGCAGATTCGCTGGTGCTGGCGGTGGGACAGGATGTCGATACATCGCTTTTGGCCGCGGTGCCGGGGCTGGTGGGCGCGGATGGTATGGTCGCGGTTGACCTGGTGACGCAGATGACCGCGCATCCGGGCCTTTTCGCCGGGGGTGACATGGCACCGGGCGAGCGCAATGTGACCGTGGCGGTAGGCCACGGCAAACGCGCCGCGCGCAATATCGACGCTTGGCTGCATGGCAAGGTGCTGGCACCCAAAGCGCAAAAGCCGATTGCCGAGTTCGACCGGCTGAACCCTTGGTACTATTCGGATGCGCCCAAGACGCTGCGCCCGCAACTCGACATGGCGCGCCGCACCTCGAGCTTTGACGAGGTTCAGGGCGGCTTGACCGAAGACACCGCCCTGTTCGAGGCGCGCCGCTGTCTGTCTTGCGGCAACTGCTTTGAATGTGACAACTGCTACGGGGTCTGCCCCGACAACGCGGTGATCAAGCTTGGCCCCGGTAAACGCTTTGAAATCAACCTCGATTACTGCAAGGGCTGCGGTATATGCGCTGCCGAATGCCCATGCGGGGCCATCGACATGGTTCTGGAGGCAGACTGACTCTGCCTCCGTTTCGGGCGCTTTGCGGCTGCACTGCGGCGTCGTTGGGCGCGATAGCGGTACTGTTTTATACTGTCCAGAAATCCGTTGACCACATGGTGTCATTCGTGATGCGCTCTGTCTTGACCGAACGGTCAGAAAAGATTCGCAGTCGAGGGCACCAAGACCCTCAAGCACAGGGAGAACGGCTATGACAGCACCGGGTGAGAACCTTCGGGTAGATGGCACCCGCCTTTGGGAAAGCTTGATGGATATGGCCAAGATCGGCCCCGGTGTGGCGGGTGGCAACAACCGCCAGACCCTGACCGACGCCGACGCCGAAGGCCGCGCGCTTTTTCAACGCTGGTGCAAGGACGCGGGCCTCAGCATGGGCGTCGATGAAATGGGCACCATGTTTGCCCGTCGAGAAGGCACCGATCCCGATGCGCTTCCGGTCTACATCGGCAGTCACCTCGATACGCAGCCAACGGGCGGCAAGTATGACGGTGTGCTGGGTGTGCTTGGCGGTCTCGAGGTGGTTCGCACGCTCAACGACCTCAAGATCAAGACCCGGCATCCGATCGTGGTGACAAACTGGAGCAACGAAGAAGGCACGCGATTTGCCCCCGCCATGCTTGCCTCGGGCGTGTTCGCAGGTGTTCTGACCCAAGATTTCGCCTATAGCCGCAAAGACGCCAAAGGCCTGAGCTTTGGTGACGAACTCAAGCGTATCGGATGGGTCGGCACAGAAAAGGTCGGCGCGCGCAAGATGCATGCGATGTTTGAATTGCACATCGAGCAGGGGCCGATTCTGGAAGCCGAGGGCAAGGACATCGGCGTGGTCACGCATGGGCAGGGCCTGCGCTGGGTTGAATGCACCGTGATCGGCAAAGGCCAGCACACCGGCAGCACGCCCATGCGGATGCGCCGTAACGCTGGCCGCGGGTTGGCGCAGATAACCGAACTCGTGCACGAGATCGCCATGAAGCACCAGCCGAACGCGGTGGGTGCCATCGGGCATATCGACGTGTATCCAAACTCGCGCAACATCATCGCCGAGAAGGTGGTGTTCACCATCGATTTCCGCAGCCATGAGCTGGACACGCTGGAAGGCATGGTGGCCGAGTTGCAAGAACGCGCACCGGCCATTTGCGAGGCATTGGGGTGCAGCTTCGAAAGCAAGGTCGTGGGCGAGTTCGATCCGCCGGCTTTTGACCCCACGCTGGTTGCCCGCGTCCGTGCGGCGGCCGAAAAGCTGGGTTACAGCCACATGGACATTATCTCGGGTGCCGGTCACGATGCCTGCTGGATCAATCGGGTCTTTCCGACCACGATGATCATGTGCCCCTGCGTCGACGGCCTCAGCCATAACGAGGCTGAAGAGATCACCCCCGACTGGGCTGCAAAAAGTGCCGATGTTCTGCTGCATGCGGTGCTGGAAACGGCGGAGGTTGTTAGCTGACGTTCGGGGGTATGCCCCCGACCTCTGCGCTATCTGAACAATGAAAAAGCAGCCACGCTGCAACAGGGAGAAACCGATGAGCACTGTCATCAAGAACGGAACCATCGTTACGGCTGACCTTACCTACAAGTCCGATGTGCTGATCGAGGGCGGCAAGATCGCCGCGATCGGGCAGGGGCTGGTGGGCGACACGGTGCTGGACGCCACCGGCTGCTACGTGATGCCCGGCGGGATCGACCCGCACACGCACCTCGAAATGCCCTTCATGGGCACCTATTCGAGCGACGATTTCGAATCCGGCACCCGCGCAGCGCTGGCGGGCGGCACTACCATGGTGGTCGATTTCGCGCTGCCGGGGCAGGGACAGGGGCTGATGGACGCGCTGAAGATGTGGGACAACAAGTCCACCCGCGCCAATTGCGACTATTCCTTCCATATGGCGATCACCTGGTGGGGCGAGCAGGTCTTCAACGAAATGGCTGACGTGGTGGACCGCGGGATCACCACCTTCAAGCATTTCATGGCCTATAAAGGCGCGCTGATGGTCAACGACGACGAGCTGTATTCCAGCTTCCGCCGTTGTGCAGCCCTTGGTGCCTTGCCCTTGGTTCATGCCGAAAACGGCGATGTGGTGGCCGAGCTTTCGGCGCAATTGCTTGCCGCTGGCAATACCGGCCCTGAAGCACATGCCTATAGCCGCCCGCCGCAAGTGGAAGGCGAGGCGACCAACCGCGCGATCATGATCGCCGATATGGCCGGGGTGCCGCTTTATGTGGTGCACACCTCTTGCGAAGACAGTCACGAGGCCATTCGCCGCGCCCGCCAACAGGGCAAGCGGGTCTGGGGCGAGCCCTTGATCCAGCACCTGACGCTGGATGAGAGTGAATATTTCAACGCCGATTGGGACCACGCCGCGCGCCGGGTGATGAGCCCTCCGTTCCGCAACAAGCAGCATCAGGACAGTCTCTGGGCCGGTCTGCAATCGGGCAGCCTGTCGGTTGTGGCCACCGATCACTGTGCCTTTACCACCGAGCAAAAGCGGTTCGGCAAAGGCGATTTCTCCAAGATCCCGAACGGGACCGGTGGGCTAGAGGACCGTATGCCGATGCTGTGGACCTATGGCGTAACGACCGGACGGATCACCATGAACGAGTTTGTGGCCGTCACCTCGACCAATATCGCCAAAATCCTGAACTGCTACCCGCAGAAAGGCGCGATCTTGGTGGGCGCGGATGCTGACATCGTTGTGTGGGACCCCAAGGCGGGCAAGACGATCAGCGCGAAGACGCAGCAATCCGCCATCGATTACAACGTGTTCGAGGGCAAGGAAGTGATGGGCCTGCCGCGCTATACGCTGACACGCGGCAAGGTGGCCGTGACAGAGGGCAAGGTGCAGACCGAAGCGGGGCATGGGCAATTCGTGCCGCGTGCGCCGGGGCAAGCGGTCAACCGCGCGCTGTCGCAATGGAAAGAACTGACCGCACCGCGGCCGGTGCAACGGTCGGGCATCCCGGCGAGCGGGGTGTGAGTTGAAAGACATGAGCAGCCCCCCCGTGATCGAGGCAAAGGGCATCGGGCTGGTATTTCAGACCGACGACGGGCCGGTAGAGGCGCTGAAGGACATTTCGCTTACCATAGGGCGGGGCGAGTTTGTCAGCTTTATCGGGCCTTCCGGTTGCGGCAAGACCACCTTTCTGCGTGCCATTGCGGCGCTGGAACACCCAACTTCAGGCACGCTGACGGTAAACGGCATGACCCCGGAAGAGGCACGTCGCAGCCGCGCTTACGGCTATGTGTTTCAGGCCGCGGGGCTTTACCCTTGGCGCACAATTGCGGGAAATGTGCAATTACCGCTCGAAATTATGGGTTTTTCGCGCAGCGATAGAGCCGAACGGGTACGAAAAGTGCTGGATCTTGTCGATCTGGGCGGTTTCGGAAAGAAGTTTCCCTGGCAGCTATCGGGCGGCATGCAGCAGCGCGCTTCGATCGCCCGCGCGCTGGCCTTTGATGCCGACATCCTGCTGATGGATGAACCGTTCGGCGCGCTGGACGAGATCGTGCGCGACCGGCTGAACGAAGAGCTTTTGAGACTTTGGAACGAGACCGGCAAGACCATCGGCTTTGTCACCCACTCGATCCCCGAGGCGGTGTATCTGTCGACCAAGATCGTGGTGATGTCGCCGCGACCGGGGCGTATTGCCGATGTCATCGAAAGCCCGCTACCGCGCGAACGACCGCTCGACATCCGCGATTCACCCGAGTTTCTGGAAATTGCGCACCGGGTGCGCGAGGGGCTGCGCGCGGGGCACGCCTATGACTGAGCGGGCAGGACTGTCGGTGTTGGCCGGGGGCGCCATGCCCCGCAAACCCCGTGGCGGAAAACAGGCGATGAAAAAGGGGGGCAGGGAATGAAATCCGTAATGCCCATCCTGACCGTGCTTTTGGCGCTTGTGCTGATCTGGTACGCCGCGGCAGTTGGCCTGAACGCGCAATGGACCCGCGATCAGGCCGCCCGCGCCGGTGTGGAAGTGAGCTTTTCCGACATTTTGAGCGATACCCTGAGCCAAGCGCGGCCCAAACTGCCCGCGCCGCATCAGGTTGCCGTCGAACTTTACCAAAGCACTTGGGACGAAGAGGTGAACGGGCGGCGCGGAATCGTGGCGACCGGCACCCTGTCGAACCGTAGCCTGATCTATCATGGCTGGGTCACGCTTAGCGCCACGATGCTCGGTTTTGCCTTTGGCACGGGGCTGGGCATCCTGCTGGCCGTGGGTATCGTGCACAGCAAGGCGATGGATATGAGCTTTATGCCCTGGGCGATTGCCAGCCAGACGGTGCCGATTTTGGCGATTGCGCCGATGGTCATTGTGGTGTTGGCCTCTATCGGCGTTAAAGGCTTGATACCAAAGGCGATTATTGCGGCATACTTGAGCTTTTTCCCGGTGCTGGTGGGCATGGTCAAAGGCTTTCGCGCGCCCGACGGGATGCAGCTTGATCTGTTGAAAACCTATAACGCCAGCCGGTTTGGCACCTTCTGGCGGTTGCGGTTGCCCTCGTCGGTCCCTTATCTTTTCGCCTCACTCAAGGTCGGCATCGCGGCGGCACTGGTGGGCACGATCGTGGGCGAACTGCCTGCGGGGGCTTCGGCGGGGCTGGGTGCGCGCCTACTTTCTGGCAGCTATTACGGCCAGACGATCCAGATCTGGGCGGCGCTGCTGGCCGCCGCCGCCTTGGCAGCAGGGCTGGTGGTCATCGTCGGGATGATCGAGCGGGTGGTGCTTGGCCGGATGGGGATGCGGTCATGATTGGTGCTTGGGGATCCTTGGTTTTCTGGGCGCTGGCGACGCTGACGAATGTCTGGCTCGCGCGGAGGTTCAGCCATAACCAGCTGGTAAAGTTGTTTATTCCGGCGCTGTTCGGGGTAACGCTGCTGGTGTTGTGGGAGGGGTTGGTGAACGGACTTGCCGTCAGCCCGGTGATACTGCCCCCGCCCTCGATGATCGGCGCGCGGATCGCGGGCAGCCTGCCGATGCTCTGGACAGACTTCAGCCAGACCATCTTGAAAGGCGCGCTTTCCGGCTATCTGATCGGCTGCGGCGCGGCGGTGGCGGTGGCGGTGGCGGTGGACCGCTCGCCCTTCTTGCAGCGCGGGCTTTTGCCGGTGGGCAATTTTGTGGCCGCCCTGCCGATTGTGGGCATCGCCCCTATCCTTGTGATGTGGTTCGGCTTTGACTGGCAGTCAAAGGCCGCGGTGGTGGTTGTCATGGTGTTCTTTCCGGTGCTGGTGAACATGGTCGCGGGGCTTAAGGCGACCGATGCGCTGCAACGCGACCAGATCGCCACTTGGTCGGCGAGTTACTGGCAAGGGTTGGTCAAGCTGCGGATTCCGGCGGCCATGCCGTTTTTGTTCAACGGTTTGAAAATAGCGACCACTTTGGCGTTGATCGGGGCAATTGTTGCCGAGTTTTTCGGCAGCCCGACGCGCGGTATGGGGTTTCGCATCTCGACCGCTGTGGGACAGCTTGATTTGCCGCTGGTCTGGGCCGAGATTGCTGTGGCGGCACTGGCGGGTTCGGCCTTCTACGGGCTTGTGGCACTGATAGAGAAGGGGGTCACATTCTGGCACCCCTCGCAGCGAGGACGGGCGTAAACGATACCAAGGCCGGGGCAAACTCCGGCGCTTCAACAAGGGAGACGATAATGAAAAGACTACTGACAAGCGCGCTGGCACTGGCCGCAATGGCCGGGGCAGCGCAGGCGGCTGACGATGTGACCTTGCAACTGAAATGGGTCACGCAAGCGCAGTTTGCGGGCTATTACGTGGCGCAGGACATGGGCTTTTACGATGAGGAAGGGCTGAATGTCACCATCCTCGCAGGCGGGCCCGACATTGCGCCGACGCAGGTGATCGCAGGCGGCGGGGCCGATGTGGTGATCGACTGGATGCCCCCGGCGCTTGCCGCACGCGAAAAGGGCCTGCCGCTGGTGAACATCGCGCAACCGTTCAAGTCTTCGGGCATGATGCTGACCTGCCTTGCTGAAACCGGCATCAAGACACCTGCGGACCTCAAGGGCCGCACGCTTGGCGTCTGGTTCTTTGGCAACGAGTTTCCGTTCTTCAGCTGGATGAGCACGCTTGGCTATTCCACCGCAGGCGGTGCGGATGGCGTGACGGTGCTC
Source organism: Phaeovulum sp. (assembly GCF_041596715.1). Classification (GTDB taxonomy): domain Bacteria; phylum Pseudomonadota; class Alphaproteobacteria; order Rhodobacterales; family Rhodobacteraceae; genus UBA6213. Next base: position 3,996 of record NZ_JBFHIA010000018.1, on the reverse strand, counting down.
AAGCAGGGCTTCAACGTCGATCCGTTGCTGCAAAAGCAGGCCGACTGCATCTCGACCATGACCTATAACGAATACTGGCAGGTGATCGATGCGGGCATCGCGCCCGAGCAGTTGGTGACCTTCAAGTATGAAGATCAGGGCGTGGCGACGCTGGAAGACGGGCTTTATGTGATGGAAGCCAACCTGTCCGATCCGGCCTTTGTCGACAAGATGGTGCGCTTCGTGCGTGCCTCGATGAAAGGCTGGAAATACGCCGAAGCCAACCCGGATGAAGCTGCGATGATCGTGCTCGACAACGACGAGACGGGCGCGCAGACCGAAGGCCACCAGAAACGGATGATGGCCGAAGTGGCGCGGCTGACCGCAGGCTCGAACGGCGCGCTCGACCCGGCCGATTACGAGCGCACCGTGGCCACGCTGATGGCAGGCGGTTCGGACCCGGTCATCACCTCGGTTCCCGAAGGGGCGTGGACGCATATGATTACGGATCTGGCTTTGCAGTAAGCCAAGGCTGGAAGGCAGACAGAGGGGCGCGGGCAGCAATGCCTGCGCCCTTTTTCATTCTGATGCGCAGAACAGTGGGTGGATGCTTCGATCTGTGCTATACTTTGCACGTCCCCCGGGGTGTGGGACGACTAGCGAGGAGGGAAGGCATGACAAAACTACTTGGTTCCCGCAGGATCGTGCGCGCCATCAGCGTTGCAACCGCGGTCGTGTTCGCGGTCAGCGTTTCCGGGTGTGCAATGTGATTTTGTAGGAATCGGGGCGCGCGCTCGTTAGGGCGCGCGCTCTTATGTTCATGACTGCGCGGCGCCGAAGGCCTTGAACTTGTGAATGCAAATCCAAGATATTGAGTTGGTTAAATAAACCTGTAAACTGCTCGGCAAGGGGGATTTACCTTGGCGCGCAGTCTTCTGACCGGCACGAGAATACGAGAGCGGCGCACCGCGCAGGGGCTGCGGCAGGCCGATGTGGCGCGTACCGCCGGAATCTCGCCCGCCTATCTTAACCTGATCGAACACAATCGCCGCCGCGTCAGTGACGCGCTGCTGGCGCGACTGGCAGAGGCGATCGGGCTGGATCTATTCGCGCTTTCGGATGGGGCCGAGGGTGCCTTGTTCGATGGCCTGCGCGAGGCGGCAAGCGCGCAAACCGTGCGCGGCGCGCAGCCCGAAATCGACCGTATCGAAGAGTTTGTTGGCCGTTTTCCCGGCTGGGCCGGTGTTCTGGCCGAACGGCAGGCGCGCATTGCGGCGCTGGAGCGCACCGTGGAAGGGTTTTCCGAACGCATGGCGCAGGACCCATTCCTTTCTACCGCGCTGCACGAGGTGCTTTCGGCGGTAACTTCGCTGCGCTCGACCGCGGCCATTCTGGTTGAAAACGATGCGATCGACGCGGAATGGCGCGCGAGGTTTCATCGCACAATCCACGAAGAAAGCCTGCGTCTTTCCGATACCGCCGAGGCGCTGGTGGGCTATCTCGACACGCTTGATGAGGCCGAATCCGGCCTTTCGTCGCCGCAGGAAGAGGTCGAGGCTTGGCTGGCGACGCATGATTTTCATCTGGCAGCACTTGAGGGGCCACGCGCCCCGGCCCCCGAAACGCTGACCGCGGGGGTGGCGGAACTTGCCAGTTCTGCTGCCCGCACATTGGCCGCCGAGCATATCGTGCGCGCCCATGCCGATGCGCTGGCGCTGCCGCTCAAGCCGTTCTTGCGCGCGTTGGCAGAGGACGGGCCAGACCCGGCCCGTCTGGCGGGCCGATTTGGTGCACCCTTGGCGCGGGTGTTTCGTCGCCTTGCCAGCCTGCCACCCGAGGCGGGGCTGACAGAGGTGGGCTTGGTCATCTGCGATGGCTCTGGCAGCTTCAGCTTTCGCCGCCCGATGCCCGGCTTTGCGTTGCCGCGCTTTGGCGCGGGCTGCCCGCTCTGGCCGCTTTACGAGGCGCTCGGGCGACAGATGCAGCCGATCCGCGCGGTTATCGAACTTGCGGCGCGCGTGCCGCAGCGGTTTCTGACCTATGCGATTTGCCAGCCCTTGCAGCCCACGGGCTTCGATGCCCCGCAGGTGCTGGAGGCGTCAATGCTGATCCTTCCAGCACCGCCCGAGCGTGGCGCGGTCGAGCGTGCGGTCGGTGTTTCCTGCCGCATCTGCCCGCGCATCGCGTGCCCTGCCAGACGCGAACCTTCGATTGTCACCTAAGGTCGGTCATCGCGTTTTGACTTTCGTGTGGCAAGCCGCAATAGTCGGGCCGTGTGGTCGGGCGGGGAGGCACGATCCGGGATGCGTGGCAGGCATGTCGTACTGATCGAAGACGAGTTGAACATCGCCGAGGCGATCCGCTTCATTCTGACCCAAGACGGGGCAGCGGTAACGCATCTGGCATCGGGCACCGATTCCACAGCAGTCTTGATGCGTGAAAAGCCTGATGTCCTCGTGCTTGATGTGATGCTGCCAGACCGTTCCGGGCTTGAAATCCTTGCAGAAATCCGCGCCATTCCCGAATTGGCGATGCTGCCGGTGCTGATGCTGACCGCGCGCGGCAAAAACCGCGACCGCGAAGCGGCAGAGCGCGCGGGTGCAAATGCCTTTCTGGCCAAACCCTTCGCCAATGCCGACCTGCTGGCGCAAGTGCGCGCCCTTGCCGAGGGAGGGGCCTGATGCCGCAGACCCAGCCGCTGTTTCTGGCGCGCCGGTCCTACCGTCGGCGGCGGATGATGGATGCCGTGCGCTTGCTGCCAGCCTTCGGCACGGTGCTGCTGCTTTTGCCACTGCTTTGGCGACCGGCCGAGACGCCCGAGCCCGATACCGCGCGCGGGCTGATCTACCTTTTCACCATCTGGGTGGTGCTGATCCTCGCGGCGCTGGCGCTGTCTCGTGGCTTGGCCCCGGCGTTGCTGGACCCAGAGGAACCCGTCCGTCCGGGCCCTGAAACCGAACCGCGTGACGGGGCGGGCTGAGCCATGCCTTTCAATATCCTCGTCGCCGTATCACTTACCTATGTCGCGGTGCTTTTTGGCGTGGCCTTCGTGGCCGAGCGGCGGGCGGTCGGTGGCCGTGCGGGTTGGCTGCGGTTGCCGCTTGTCTATACGCTGTCGCTTTCGATCTATTGCACGGCATGGACGTTTTACGGCGCGGTGGGCTATGCGGCGCGTTCCGGGCTGGAGTTTCTGACCATCTATCTTGGTCCGACGCTGGTTTTTGTCGGCTGGTGGTGGGCGCTGCGCAAACTGGTGCGGATCGGGCGCGCGCAGCGCGTAACCTCGATCGCTGACCTCATTTCCAGCCGCTATGGCAAATCAAACTTTCTCGGGGTGGTGGTAACGCTGATGGCGGTGTTGGCCGCCACGCCCTACATCGCGCTGCAATTGCAATCTGTTACGCTGTCGTTCGGGGTTTTCGCTTCTGACACACCCGAGGGGTGGGCGATGCCCGATCAAGGCGCTACAGCACTGTGGGTGGCTGCGGGGCTGGCGCTTTTCACCATCCTGTTCGGCACCCGCAACCTTGACGCCAATGAACGCCACCATGGCATTGTCATGGCGATTGCAGTCGAGGCGGTGGTGAAACTGGTCGCGCTTTTGGCGGTCGGGCTGTTCGTGGTCTGGGGCGTGGCAGGGGGCGTGGCAGACATTCTGACCCGTATCGACGCCTCGCCCATTGCCGATTGGGAACTCAAACCCGGCCGCTGGACAGGGCTGACCTTTGTTTCCGCCGCTGCAATCCTGACCCTGCCGCGCATGTTCCAAGTGATGGTGGTCGAAAACGCGGACGAGCGGCATGTGGCCACCGCCAGTTGGGCCTTTCCGCTGTATCTGATGCTGATGAGCCTGTTCGTGGTGCCAATCGCCGTTGTGGGCCTAAGCACCATGCCCGAAGGATCAAATCCCGATCTTTTCGTGCTGACGATTCCGCTGTCGCAGGGCGCGGGCAAGCTGGCGCTTTTGGCCTTTCTGGGCGGCTTTTCATCGGCCACCTCGATGGTCATCGTCGCGGC
>NZ_JBFHIA010000017.1:0-22149 GCF_041596715.1 Phaeovulum sp. | reverse complement strand
TGCGGAGGGTGAAAGATGAAACTTGCGGCGCGCTATGCGCATATGTTGGGCGCAACCGGCGACGGCTGGGCAATTCTATTTCGGGCGCGCGAGATGATCGCGGCGGGAAAACAGGTCACGATGCTGACGATCGGCGAGCCCGATGTGAAAACCGATCCTGCAATTTTGGCGGCGATGGATGCATCGGCGCGCGGCGGCAATACCGGCTATACCGACATCGAGGGGCAGCGATCCTTGCGCAGCGAAATCGCGGCACGGGTGCAGGCGCGCACCGGTGTTGCTACCCGACCAGAGCAGGTGATTGTTACCCCCGGCGGGCAGGCAGCGCTTTTTGCAGCACATATGCTGACACTTGATGCAGGTGACACCGGGCTTTACATCGAACCCTTCTACCCCACCTACCCCGGCACCATTCGTGCGGGCGGTGCCGAAGCGTTGGCGGTGCCGACCCGGCCGGAGAACAATTTTCAACCCGAGGTCGCGGCGCTTGATGCAGCGGCGCGCGCGAGTGGGGCGAAATCCCTGCTGATCAACACCCCCAACAACCCGACCGGCGTGATCTATTCACGCGCGACGCTCGACGGGGTAGCAGAGGTTTGCCAGCGCCGCGATCTGTGGCTGATTTCGGACGAGGTCTATGACACCCAGGTTTGGGAAGGCGGGCATGTGAGCCCGCGCACCTTGCCGGGGATGGAGGAGCGCACGCTGGTGCTGGGGTCGCTGTCGAAAAGCCATGCGATGACAGGTTCGCGGATCGGCTGGATCGTGGCACCGGAAGCTGTCGTGGAAGCGGCGCACCAGTTGGCGATCAACACCACCTACGGGGTGCCCGGCTTTGTGCAGGATGCGGCCCTCTTCGCCCTGCGGCAGGGTGCCGAGGCCGAGGCGCGCAATGCCGCGCCCTACCGGCGGCGGCGCGATATCGCAGCGCGCGTGTTGGGCGGCAGCCAAGCGGTGCGGCTGATCCATCCGGCGGGGGCGATGTATGTGATGGCCGACATCCGCGCCACCGGGCTTTCGGGTGATGCATTCGCGCGGCGGTTGCTTGACGAGGCGCGGATCGGGGTGATGCCGGGTGAAAGCTTTGGCGGGGCGGCAGCGGGGCATCTGCGCATTGCGCTGACGCAAGAGGATGCGGTGCTGGAAGATGCCCTCGGTCGCTTGCGCGCCTTTGCCGAGGCGCTGCTGCCCTAAGGCGGCGCGCTTCGGCTCAGCCGAGCACGCGCGCCAGCGACCAGAGGCCGAACCCGCCCATCATCAGGCTGGAGAGGCGCGCGACCCAAAGCGCGAAGGCATCCGGCAGGCGATGATGCGCCGCCGCGATGCCGCCCGCAAGCGCGCCCCACCACAGCATTGACCCCGAAAAGATGCCCGCCACCACGGTAATTGCTGCGGCCAGACCAGCGGTTTCGGCAAGCCCGAGGCCCGCGAAAATCGCGGCAAAGGACAGGATCGTGGCCGGGTTGGCTATGGTAAGCGCATAGGTTGCCAATGTGGTCGCAAGCAAGCCGCGCGCGGCAGGTGCGGCGGCGGGCTGCGCACTTGGCGCGCTGCGCGGCCAGCCGCGCCATGCGAGCCAGAGCAAGAACCCGCCGCCCCCCAACCCCAGCGGCACCGAGACCGAGGCCAGCACCGCCGCAAAAGCGGCAAACCCCGCTGCCGCCAGTGCAGCGTAGCTTGCATCAGCAAGCGCCGTGCCAAACCCGCCTGCCACGCCCGCCCAGAAGCCGCGCGCCAGCGTGCGCTGAATACACAGCGCCCCAATGGGGCCAAGCGGTGCGGCGATCGCCAGCCCCACTGCCAGCGCCTTGAGAAACAGCATCACGGCGCGCCGCGGTAGCGAAAGGGCGGCGCCACCACCTCGGAAAGCGCTAGGATCGTTTCGCTGCGCGCGAGCCAGCCTTCCTCCTTGAGGCTGCCAAGAAATGCCTCGACCGCAGCCAGATCGGGCAGTTGGATTTGCAGCAGATAGGACCATGGGCCGGTGACGTGGTGGCAAGCGGTCACCTCGTGCCGCGCGGCGATGGCGGCGCGAAAGGCGGGCTCGGAGGCCGAAGGGTTGAGCGCCAGCCAAACGAAGGCGCGCACCGGCAGACCGAAGGCCGCAGGGTCGGCATCGGCGCGCAGCGCGCGAATGGCCCCTGCCTCGCTCAGGCGGCGGACACGCTCGTTCACCGCCGAGGTCGAAAGCCCCACCGCGCGGCCAAGTGCGGCAAGAGGCTGACGCGCGTCATCGCCGAGTATTGCGGTGATCTTGCGGTCTGTATCGTCTTGCGCCATTTTTATTCCTGCCAATAACGTTTATCTCCGCAATATATCCACTCTTTCGCAACGCCTCAATCCCACACCGCGCCTTGCAACCGCGCCCGCCTCGTGCACTGTTTGGCGAAAGGAGTCGCATCATGAACCACGAAGATCTGCGCCATTGGTCCAAGCACGCGGCTGACTGGGCCGCCGATTACCACGCAAGTCTGCGCGACCGCCCAGTGCGCCCCGACATCGCGCCCGGCGACTTTGCCAAGGCGCTGCCAGATCTGGCACCCGAGGCCGCAGAGCCGATGCAGACGATCTGGGATGATTTCATTCGCCTTGTGCCGGGTGCGATGACGCATTGGCAGCACCCGCGCTTTTTCGCCTATTTTCCGGCCAACGCCGCCCCTGCTTCGATGCTGGCAGAGCAACTGGCCAACGCGATGGCCGCACAAGCGATGCTGTGGCAAACCTCGCCCGCCGCGACCGAGATGGAGGTGGTGGTGCTGCGCTGGCTGGCAGCGGCGCTGGGCCTGCCGCATACGCGCGGTGTCATTCATGACAGCGCCACCACCGCAACGCTTTCAGCGGTGCTGACCATGCGCGAACGCGCGCTGGGTTGGGAGGGGTTGAGCAAGGGGCTTTCAGGGGCACCGCGCTTGCGGCTTTACGCCTCGGATCAGACCCATTCCTCGGTCGATAAGGCGGCGCGGCTGGCCGGGATAGGGCAGGAGAACCTCGTCAAGATCGTAACCGATGCAAGCGGCGCAATGCGCGCCGATGCGCTTCGCGCCGCTATTGCGGCCGACCGGGCGGCGGGAATGTTGCCGATCGGGGTTGTGGCTTGCGCGGGCGGCACATCGGTTGGTGCCTTTGACCGCATCGGCGAGGTGGTGGCGGTTGCGCGCGCCGAAGGGCTGATGAGCCATGTCGATGCCGCATGGGCGGGCAGCGCGATGATCTGCACCGAATACCGCGCGCTTTGGGCGGGGGCCGAGGCGGCGGACTCGGTGGTGATGAACCCGCATAAATGGCTTGGTGCGCAGTTCGACTGCTCGTTGCAATTTCTGGCCGATCCGGGGCCGCAGATCCGCACGCTGGGGCTGCGCCCCGCCTATCTGGAAACGCCGGGGCAGGAAGAGATTACCAATTTCAACGAATGGACCGTGCCGCTCGGCCGCCGCTTTCGGGCGCTGAAACTTTGGTTCCTGCTGCGCGCCTACGGGCTAGAGGGGTTGCGCGCGCGCATCCGTAACCATGTGACTTGGGCGCAAGAGGCCGCGGCCAGTCTTGCCGCACTGCCGGGGGTAGAGACTGTGACGCCCCCTTCCCTTTCGCTGTTCAGCTTTGCGCTGACATCGGGCGACGCCGCAACCGAGGCGTTACTGGGGCGCATCAACGCCGACGGTCGTATCTATCTGACCCAAACCCGCCACGCAGGGCGCTACGCCATTCGCGTTCAAGTCGGCCAATTTGACTGCACCGCTGAGGACGTGGCGATGATCGCGACGGTCGTATCGGAGTTATTGCCATGAAACGCCTGCTGCTTTCACTTGCACTGATGCTCGCGCCTTTGGCCGTGGGTGCAGAACCCTACCCGCAGCATTTGACCACCACGCTCAACGATTACGCCGACCTCTTGGCGCCCGATATCGAAGCCGAAGTCATCGCCGAGATCGAAGCACTGCGCGCTGAGACGGGGGTGGAACTGACGGTGCTGACCATCGAGAGCCGCGCGAGCTATGACCCCTCGCCCTCGATCGAGGCATTCGCCACAGGGCTTTTCAACGCTTGGGGCATTGGCGATGCGGCGCGCAATGACGGTATTCTGATTCTGGTAGTGCGCGATGACCGCGAAATGCGCATCGAACTGGGCTCGGGCTACAGCCCTGAATATGATCTGCCCGCGCAAGACATCATCAACAACGTGATGCTGCCCGCGTTTCGCGCCGAACAATATGATCAGGGTATTCTCGCTGGAACCCAAGCGGTTATCGCGCATATCGCGCGCCGCTTTGCAGGGCTTGCACCGCGCGAGGGCGAGGTGCCGATCGGTGCGCCCAGTTCAGGCAGTGCGGGGCTGACAATTGCCGTTGTGGCGGCAGAGTTTCTCTTTGCTCTCGGTATACTGTCGCTGGTCTTTCGGCGCAGGCTGGGCCAGTTCATTGACCGCTATCGCCGCTGCCCGCAATGCGGCCAACGCGGCCTACACACCGAACGCCATGTGCTGGTGCAACCAACAAGCGCCAGTCGCGGCCAAGGTGAAAAACTCACACACTGCGACCATTGCAGTTGGAGTGTTACGACCAGCTATACGATTCCCGACACCTCGTCCTCTTCCTCCTCGGGCGGCAGTTTCGGGGGCGGGTCATCCTCTGGCGGCGGCGCATCCGGCAAATGGTAGCGGCTTGCGCGCAAGGCAGGTGCCCGTTAGTTTCTGAACAAACGTTCAGTTATATCTAGAGGCAATGCGATGCAACTTGGCGAGGTAAAGGCAATTGTCACCGGCGGGGCCTCGGGGCTTGGGGCCGCAACCGCGCGGCATCTGCGCGGCGCTGGCGCAAAGGTCACGATCGCCGACCGCGACGCGGCGCGCGGCAAGGCACTGGCGGCCGAGATCGGTGCCGGATTTGTAGAGGTCGATGTCATCAGCGAAGCAAGCGCCAGCGCGGCAATTGCCACGGCCAAGGCGGCGATGGGCGGGTTGAACGTGCTTGTAAACTGCGCGGGCATCGCAACCGGCGAACGCGTGGTGGGGCGCGCTGGCCCGCACAAGCTTGAAAGCTTTGCGCGCACCGTCGAGATCAACCTGATCGGCAGCTTCAACATGATCCGCCTTGCCGCCGCCGAAATGGCCACCAATGCCGGGCCCGAGCGCGGGGTGATCGTCAACACCGCCTCGATTGCCGCTTTTGACGGGCAAAAGGGTCAGGCCGCCTATGCCGCTTCCAAAGCCGGTATCGCGGGCATGACCCTGCCGCTTGCGCGCGATCTGGCCAGCCAAGAGGTGCGCGTCTGCGCCATCGCCCCCGGTATCTTTGCCACGCCAATGCTGGCTGGCCTGCCCGCCGACGTGCAAGAAAGCCTCGCCGCAGAAGTCACCTTTCCGCGCCGCTTGGGCGACCCAGCCGAATACGCAGCGCTGGTCGGCTTCATCCTAGAATGCGGCTATCTGAACGGCGAGGTGATCCGCCTAGACGGTGCGTTGCGGATGCGCTGAGCGCAATCGCACGCCCCGCGCAGACGCGGCACAAATAGCGGTTGCAAGCCCCCGCGCAGCACGATAAATCCCGCCACCATGACGGCCCTACCGCGGAGAGGTGGCAGAGTGGTCGAATGCGGCGGTCTCGAAAACCGTTGTGGGTGAAAGCCCACCCAGGGTTCGAATCCCTGTCTCTCCGCCAGATTTCCCCAACGTGAAATCAGCAATTACCAAGACAAAACAAGACGTTACGGAAAACCGCCGCCCGGCGTGTCCGTTATTGTGGCTTGATTTGCTACACATTTTGCCGCACAAATCGCAGCACGGGGCAAAACCGGGAGTCCGGCCATGACCATTATGAAGCGCGGCAGCACTTACCACCTGCGGAAGCGGGTCCCGACGCGATACCAGCGGGTTGATGACCGCAAGAGCGTCTGGATTAGCCTTCACACCGATTCCGAAACCATTGCCAAACAGAAGGCCCCTATCGCGTGGCAACATCTGGTCGAGGCATGGGAAGCCCGGCTGGCGGGCGACACGGCGGACGCGGAACGGCGCTTTGACGCGGCCAAGGAATTGGCGGCGGTGCGGGGCTTCCGATACCTTCCGGCGGCCCGCGTGGCCGATCTGCCCCGCGAAGACCTTCTGGCCCGCGTGGAGGCCGTCAAAGGGCGCGACGGTGAGCCGGACCCGCGCGAGGCGGCGGCAGTTCTGGGCGGCGTCCCTGAACCGCAAATAACGGTCTCTCGGGCGCTCGATCTCTATTGGGGCTTGGCTGCCGATAAGACCCTTGGCAAGAGCGATGACCAGCTTCGCCGCTGGAAAAATCCGCGTCTGAAAGCCGTGCGCAATTTCATAGAGGTGGTCGGGGACAAGGCCCTGCCCGACATTACGGGCGACGACATGCTGGATTTCCGGGGCTGGTGGCTTGAGAAGCTGGAGTCCGACAACCTCACCCCGAACAGCGCCAACAAGGACCTGATTCACCTCGGGGACGTGTTGAAGACGGTCAACAAGATGAAGCGCCTCGGGCTGGTGCTGCCCCTGTCCGATCTGTCCTTCAAGGAAGGCGAAGCGCGCCAGCGCCCGCCCTTCTCGGAAAGCTGGATCAAGGACCACCTCTTGAAGCCCGGCGCGCTTGACGGGCTGAACAAGGACGCCCGGTGCATCCTCTTGGCGATGGTGAACACGGGCGCGCGGCCCAGCGAACTGGCGTCCCTGACGGGCGCGCAAATCCATCTGGACGCCCCTGTGCCCCATATCTCCATTGAGCCGGTCGACAGGCAGTTGAAGACCCGTAACGCCCGCCGCGTCATTCCGCTGGTGGGGGTGTCGCTGGACGCCTTCAAAACCTGCCCCAAGGGGTTCCCCAAATACCGCACCACGTCCGCCAGCCTGTCCGCGACGGTGAATAAATACCTTCGCGCCAATGGTCTCATGGAGACGCCGGGACATTCTCTCTACGGGTTGCGGCATAGCTTTGAGGATCGACTCTTGGCAGCGGGCATAGATGAACGGATCAGGCGCGACCTTTTCGGCCACGCCCTTGATCGGGAGCGTTACGGCAAGGGGGCTTCGCTGGCCCACGTTCGGGACCTGATTCAGCGGGTGGCGCTTTGAGCGGCAACCGCGCGAGCGCGGGCCACCACGTCATTCGCCAGCAAGGCTTCCTCTTGCGCGATTTCGGCCTCTAGGCGGCTGAAAATCGGCGCATAGACGGGATCGGCCACCACCAGCTTGGCGACGGTCTCAAGAGCCGCCCGAAGGCGCTCCAAGTCCGTTTGCATGGTGGTGGCCGCCCGCATCGTCTTAGCCGTTCAGCCGGACGTTGACGGTCCCGCTGGGGTTCGCGGCGGCGGTGACGGCAAGGCCGATCTCGGCATTGTTGCCGGTGTCGTCGTCGGCGGTCGCCAGCTTGGCCGTGTCGTCCCAGAAGACGGCATCGCCCACGGCCAGAACGTCAGTGCTGACCTTCGGCATGGTGAAGACGCCCACCGTCACAAGGTCGAGGGAGTCCCCGATCTCGGCATTCCCGGCAGCAATGCCAAAGAGGTTGCCGACAAGGACGCCTTGGCCAGACGTGGCGGTGGCGGTCGCCGTGATGGTGATGTTGTCACCGGGTTGAACAAAGTTGCGCATCTCAGATTCCTTTCGAGGTTTTGAACAGGATGGTGTTGGCGGGCCGGGCCGTCTGGGCGGAGATTTCCGCGTCCAGCGCAGCCAGCGCGCGGGCCATCTCAGCGTCAGACCGATATTCGATCTCTTCGCCATTCTGGTCCCGGAAGCGCCGGACGCCGCCAGCGCGGGCGGCCAAGAGGTCCGCCCGCATTTTCTGAAGTTCGGCCACGGTCGCCATATTACGCGCCTTCGTTGAAGTAAGCGCCGCGCCAGTCAGCCCAGCCCGTGCCGAAGTCGAGGAAGGCGCGATACTGAAGGCCCAGCGTGGTCCACGCCTCTTGCCGCTGAATCTGCACCCCTTGGGCGCTGGACAGGTAAGCGAACTGCAAGGACGGAACCGCCGCCGGATCGGCCATCACGAACCAGCCGGTGCCGGTGATCCGGGGTTCCACCACCAGCTTCAGCTTGATCGGCTGCACGTCGTCAGTCGTCGCGGCATAGATCGCCGCAAACAGCTTTTCGGCTTTGGTTTCGAGTTCGGGGCCGATCACCAGATAACGGGGCGTGACCCCGATGATGGTCTTGCCGTCGAGACCCTTCACCCCGCGCATGGCGAGGCGGGCCGCGTCCAGCGACGTTTCGGTGATGTCAGCACCCGCCGCCGCCATGTTGCCGCGCCCGGTGGCGAAGACCGCCGTGCCGTCGCTCAGAAGCGGGTTGCCGGTGAAGGTGCTGACCAGTTCGTCGGCTTCGGTCTGGGCCGCAGCCGCGCCAATGGCGGCGGTCATGTCCCCGAGCATGTTCAGGTCATCGTCGATCAGCAGCCTGCGGCTGACATTGATCGCCCGCCCGAAGGTCTTCAGGCTCATCTTCTCACCGGACTCGGCGCGGCTGGTCGCTTTGAACTCGCCATGCTCGGTCATTTCCTCAAGGCGGCCCATCTCGCCAAGGCGATTGCTGGTGCTTTCCTTGAAGTTCGGCAGGGTCCGCTGCCGGGCGAGCGCCTTCAGCGGCGACTCGGCGGCGCGGTAGCTGTCCAGCGCGACCTTGCCCATCGCATTGCTGACCAGCAGGGGGAAATCGCTGGTGCCATGCGCGGCGGCGCGCTGGAACAGTTCATCGGCGCTCAGGCCACGGGTGGACTCGCCCGCCCGCGTCAGGGCATCGGCGGCCATATCGCGGAGCGACATATTGACGAACTCGCGCGAGCCGTCGGGCAGTTCGCCCCCGGCCATGCGAAACGCGAGGGCGTCGGCCTGACGGGTGCGCAGCGCCGCCGGATCGGCGTTGGCCGGGGCGGCGGTGCGGATGCGCGCGGGCGTCCGGCGCTGCATTTCGTCGAAAGCGGCGGCGCGGGCCTCGGTCAGCGTGGCTTCCGCGTCAATCTGGGCATCGGCCCATTCGGCGGTCAGGCCCGCGCTACGCGCAATCTGGCGGATCGCGGCGCGGGTCTCGGCAGCGGTGGGGTTCTCCACCGTCTTGATGTCGTCTTCTTCCATTTCGTGACTCCTGAATTGGCTGCCGGGGTCGGCAGGGATCGGGACGGCGCTGACTTCCGAAATCGACCAAGCCGCCGCCGTCCGAATGCGGGTCTTGGAATTGGGGTCCGTGGACTCGGTCCACCGGGTGACGCGGTAGCCAATCGACACGCCTTTCAGCGTCCCTTCCTTGATCCGCTCCACGATAGGGGCCGCGTCCGCCGCGCCAGACAGGCGAATGGTCGCCACCAGTGCGCCTTCCTCCATCCGATAAGCGGCAACGCTCCCCACAACGTCACGGGCGGACCCTTGGCGGTGGCCGTCAAGGACCGGCGCACCGATAAGGCGCGAGAGGTCCAGCCCCGCCGGGTCAAGGCGTTCAAGGAAGCCCTTGCGCTGCACGGGCGCGAAAGTGGAGATAACGGCCTCAACCGTCCCCGCGTCTGCGTTGAATGTGTCGGGCGCGAAGGCGGCCCGGCGGGTCAGCAAAGTTTGCGCTTCCATTCCGAAAATTCCTTGTCTTTGGCGGTCAGCTTGCGGCCCTCTTTCGGCAGGACGATCACCGTCGCCCGCCTCGGGTCGAGGGTCAGCGTGGGGCCGCGAATTTCGTCAGACGCCCCGGCCTTCCGGGCCAGCTTTTTGCAATATGCGTCGTAATCGTAGTCAGGCATCGGACGACTCCGTCTTCTGGGCGTTCTGGCGCGGATCGGCGGCGATTTCGGAGTCGAGGTCTTCGAGGGACCAGCCGCGTTGCGCCACCAGCTTGCGGCGCGACGTGAGGCCCGCTTCGAGTTCGGCCACGTCGGCCTGAACCTGTTTGGCCGGATCGACCTGCATGAAAGCGGGCGGCAGCCATTCAGCGGCATAGGCGCGCGGCGCGGCCTCAAAGTCGGGCGCGGCCAGATCGCCGGAAAGCACCGCGAAGGCGACGACCTGCCGCCAGATCGGCGCAAGGAACTGCGGGACCAAGACCCCGTATTGAATCTGTTCCACCCGCTGCCGGAACGGCAAAAGCCCGGCCCGAAGGCTCGAATAGTTGGCGTTGCTCAGATCGCCCGACAGAAGGTGATCGGGCAGCCCAAGGCCCGCCGCGAGTTGCTGAAGCTGCAAGCGTAGAAAAGCGCCAATCTCCGTCAACTGGCCGGGGGTGTTGAACTTGACATCGTAACCCGTCGGAAGGCGCTTCATGGTGCCCGGCTCCAAGCCGGTTTCCAGAATGCCGCCCTCGCCCGTGCCATCATACGGTTCGCCGCCCGTCCCGTTCAGGTCGATCAGGAAGGCGGAGTGCATCGCCGCGACCTTCGCGCCCATCAGCAGGGCGTCGGTCAACTGGTCGAAATCGGACGCGCTCAGGATGACCGGGGCCAGCCAAGAGACGCCGCGCACCTGACCAGCCGCCAAGGGCTTCATCACATGAAGGATTTCGTCGGCAGGAACGCGGACCGGCGGCGCGTGATTGGCGAAAACGTCGGTCAGTTTCGAGGGGAGAACGTGGTAGGCCACCCGGCGGCCTTCAGCGTCGAACTCGACGCCCTGCACGATCACGGCCCCGTTGCCCAACTCACGAGTCAGGCTTTCGTCCACCAGTTCCGGCGGCAGCAAGCGGAGACGCGGCCCGTCTTCGGTCGGGATGACCTGCACAAAGGACTCGCCGTCGATCACCAGTCCGCGCGCCACATCCGCCTGAAGCCCGAAGAAATCCGTCCGCCCGTCCGCGTCGGCATGGTCAGCCCACGTCCCGAAGGCCGCCGTCAGATCGGCACGGGTCGCAGCGTCGGGATGCTTGGGCGTCGGCACGATACCCGGCCCCACCAGCGAGGCGGCCCAATTGTCGACGCCGTTACGCACCCACGGGTTGTTGTTGGCGAGATATGCGCCACGGGACCGCAGGACAGGCGCGGCGGCAGTTTCCGAATTGACGCGCCCGAAAGTGCCCATCCCAAACCCGCGCCGCCCGCCCGCCGCGCCATCAAAGCGACGGACGGCTTGCGCCTTGGCGGGCCGGGTGAAGACGCGGGAAAGGAACGGGAACGCCATATCAGTCCGCCTTCGCCAGACGCGACACGAGGACCAGCGCAAGCGGCGAAATCGGCACCATCAGGTCAGCCACCGGCTGTTCAGGGTCCGGGCTGGTGTCGTCTTCGGGCCGCTGCCCGAAATACTCGCCGTCGCCAAGGGAGAGATAGGCCCGACAATTCGTCGCCCCCAGCCGCCCCACCCAGCGCAGATGCAGAGCGACATAGAAGGGAAGGCCAGTCTCGAACTCAGCCCACAAACGAGCGGCAGGCGTCTCGGCGGGCGGCGGAAGGCCGGGGCCAACCTCGGCGCGGCCCGGGTTGCGGCTGTCCGCGCGCCAATGCTGAAGGCGCGAGGTGGCGACTTCCACGGGAATGCCGGTCAGCCCGAGTTCGGTCAGACGGCGCAGGACCGCCGCCACGAGGACCTGTTCCTTGCGGAAAAGGTAGGGTCGCCGCCCGTCCGTCGTCGAACGGCCATAGGGCTTGATGCTGCCCGCCTTCAGGCGATTGCGGAAAAACGCGGTCGCCTGCGCTTCGTCGAAACGGCGGCCATCGGCCAGCGCGCGCGCAGCCTGTTCGGTGGTCACGCCGTCTTCGTCGGGCGCGTCGAGCGGCACCCAGAGCGGGCCACCATATTCGGGATCACGGGAATCATGGGTCATTGTCAGGGCCTCCATACTGGCGATTCCCTGATTACCCGATTGCGACGACCGGAGTCAAACCTTTGTTTTTGCATAGTAAAATTCTTCTTGACAGTCAAACAAGATTAGACAGTCGAAATTCCTGCGTTGACTCCGGTCGCGGCAATCGGTTATTTAGGGGCGTGGGGATTGGTGGTCCCCACCCATGTCGTGCCAATGCGGCGGGCGGTGTTTTGATACCTCCCCGCCCGCCGCAAACCACCGCCAAGGAACGTCAGATGGACCGCAAAACTCGCAGCGCTCACAGCCTTTTCGCGCCCTACATCACGGGCGAGATTCACCCTGCCCGCCACGCAGCGGCGCAGCGGATCGTGGGCAACTGGTGCGTTCGCTCTGGCGAGTTCGCCAGCTTGTCTTGGAATGATGCTCAGATCGCGGACGCCATTGATGACGACTTCTCCCGCGACACGGGATTCACGGCGATGCTGAATCGGGTCCTTGCCCTGCGCGACGGTCGTGGCCCGCTGCCCGCCTAAGTGCTTTTCAATTCGCGCTGATAGTCCAGCCCATCGTGTCGGCCATCGCTGACGGGATCACCTTATCCAGCAAAGCGCCCATTATCAGGTTTGAACCGACGGCATAAAACGGGCCATCGAATCTGCCGTTCGAGAGTTCTGCCCGTTGCAAGTTGCTCATCATCGCGTCCATGTTGCTGTAGCATTTCACCATGCCCAGCCAGAGGAACATTTCGGTTTGTGCTTTGGCTGAATCTGCATAGGCGTCATTCAGCTTGTTGAGCGACGAAACGCACTTATCAACGTCCAGCGAGAGGGAAAACAAGGCGTATTCCCGAGAGTTTAGCGCACGGGTCAGGCGCGCACCCTGCGCACCCATTTCCTGTTTGATCCAATCGTTCTCAGAAGGCGACAAGCGCGGGACTCGGCTATCGAAGTCGTTCCAGTAGGCGAGCAACACCGTCACATATGCCTTGCGCGTTTCCAACGAGACGTAGGGTTCACCGCCGAACGGAATCACTTTGTAGATCGCGCTTT
The DNA here is from genome assembly GCF_041596715.1 of Phaeovulum sp. GTDB lineage: Bacteria > Pseudomonadota > Alphaproteobacteria > Rhodobacterales > Rhodobacteraceae > UBA6213. The sequence continues at coordinate 9,390 of NZ_JBFHIA010000017.1, read as the reverse complement.
CAAGTTCCTTGGTCGAAGCAAGAGACTGTCCCGAAGCGAGTGCAAAACAGGCGGCAATGCCCACGGCAAGGAATGAACTTCTCAATTTACGGCCCCTCTAACCAACGGCTTTTCACCACGGTAGCGGGCTTTTTCGGCGTTGTCTTCGATTCCACCTCACCTTCGCGTCGGTCCACGTCCGCGTTGACCAGTGCCCGCACGGCCATGCCGTAGACCACGCAGTCAAGGGACTCAGCCCGACGGCCCGGCACCCTCTCCCACTGGCGCAGCGGAGCGCCCTTGCGATAGCGCACCACCAGCCGTTCGGCGGCCAATTCTTCGTAGAAACGGCCTTCCAAAGTGTCGCTGAAGCGGACAGAGCCGCCACGGGCGAGGCGGTTCATTAGCTGCCCCTTGACCGAGTCCACCCCGACGATAAACAGCCGCGCGCCTCGGGTGTCGCTGGCGCGGATCGTGGGGCGGTTCCCGGAAGCCCCTTTCACGGCATAAATGCGGCGCGACATGCGCGGGCGGCAGAATCCCAGGACTCGGTCCATCGTCACCCCGTCGCCCGCGTCCACGCCCGCCGCGTCGATCCGCAGGAAGCCGCCCTTCCGGTGCTTCCAAACCGTCCGCAAGGCGTCGTCGAGTTCCGCCCAAACGTCGTCCCCCATCGGGTCCCCGTAGATCACCGATTGCCCCAAGATGAATATTTCATCCCGGCCCCAGCCAAGGAAAACCATCTCCAAGCGGTCGCGCTGCACGTCGATTCCGGCGGTCACGAAAAGCACCTCGGGCGGGATCGCGTCCGGCAGCGCGAAGGGTTCGGCACGGGCCGCCAAGGCCGCTTCGTCGATTTCCTCCGCCGCCTCGCGCCAGCCCTGCCCCATGAGGGTATTGGTCCAGACCTGCAATTTGTCGGGGTGGTCTTTCGATTCCAGAAACTCTTGGGCGATTTTCCCCCATGAGGCGTTCGCCAGCGTGGAGACAAGCGCATTCAACCGAAACCCGGCATGGCCTTGCACCTCCGGGCGGGTGATCCGCCAGCGGCCCGCCGTCACCATCACGGGCTTGTGGCGTTCCTCGGTCACGGCCCCGCAATGCGGGCAGACATAGGCGGCGCGGTGCGGCTCGCCCTCGGGCCATTGAATGTCCGCCCAAGCGATTTCGTGATACTCCCCGCAATGCGGGCAAGGCACCTCAAACACCCGCATATCGCTGGCGGCGTAGCTGCGCAGGACGTTGCTGGTGGCCTCCATCGTGGGGGTGCTGCCCAGCACAATCTTGCGGTTCGGGAAGGACAGGGTGCGGCGTTCAGCAAGCGTGATCGGGCTGCCCTCGGCCCCCGGTTCCATCGCATCAGCTTCGTCGATCAAGAGAACGCGGACGTTGTGCCGCCGCAGGTTCCGGGGCGATTTCGCGGCCACGACTTTGAGGCTGCCACCGGGGAAACGGCGCGACAGAAGGGTGTTGCGCCCGGACTCGTCGGCCTCCGCAGAAAGCAGGTTCCGCAGTTCGGGGGTGGCCCCGAAGATCGGTTCGAGGTCGCTCACGACGTAATCGCGGGCGTCGGCCTCGGTCGGCTGAAGGACCATGATCGGCGAAGGCTCATTGGCGATGTATGCGGCCACCGTGCCCGACAGAAGCGTGGTAAGCCCCACCCGGACGGGCTTCACCACCGTCACACGCTCCACCAGCGGGTCGGAAATGGCCTCTGCGATACCCGTCTGATAAGGCCAGAGGGTGACACGGCCCGGCGTAGCGGACACGCCTTCAGGAAGCCGCATAGTCGACTCGATCCAATCCGGCAGGGACAGGCGCGGCGGGGGCTTCAGAGCGGTCAGAGCGTTGCGACGGGTGCGGGCAAGCGTGTCAGTCATCGGCGGCAATCTCCATCAAAACGTCGCGGACTTCGGCATCCAGTGCGGCAAGGTCGTGCGGGGTCAGGTGCCCCAGCTTCGCGGCAGCGCGAGACGGCAGCGAAAGGAAGCCCGCCCGAAGGCCGCGCAGCACGTCGGCCCACGCGCGTTCCACCTCGGCGGCGGCGATGATCTCGCCCCGCGCCTTGGCGTTGGCGATTTCCAGCTTCTCAGCGGTGGCCCGCGCGGCGCGCAGTTTCTCGGCGGCCAACTCGGCGTCCACCTTGCGGCCCACGGACCCGGTGCGGGCATGGCCGCAATAGGCGCGGATCGCCCGGCGGAGCGGGAACAGCTTGGCCGGGGTGCGGGGCAGAATGCCTTCCCTTGCCAGTGCCGAAACGTGGTTCGGGGTCAGCCCCAGCCAGTCGGCCAGCGTGGCGGCGTTCACCATGTCGTCGGTCTCGGACGGGTCTTCCGGGTCGCCCACCAGCGCGGCGATTTCGGCCATCTCGATTTCGTCGATGTTTTCCAGCATTGTTTCCTGCCTCTCAGCCCTAGTCAGCCACCCACGGCGGCAAAGGGAATTTCGATTTCAATTTTCTTGTGCAGAGCGAAAAGCCGGGGCTCCGCGTCCCCCGCACCCCGACGCCCCCGGAAGGACCCGTGGCGGTCATCGGACTGCCGTGGCTGCCCATGATCTGCTGACCCTTCCTGACCCTTGCATGGGTCAGCCTCAAAGCATTGGTATTAAAGGACAAATGGGCAATCCTGACCCTACTGACCCTTAAAACCCCTATGTTACGCCCCCAGCCCCCGTGCTGCCCTCTCCACTGGTGGCGTTGGCCCTGCTTCTGTCCCCCAGCACTCTTTTTGCCCTGATAAGGGTCAGAAGGGTCAGCCAAGGGATTCACCAAGGGAAAACAGGGCCTTACGACTGACCCATAAGGGTCAGCCCAAGGGTCAGGAAGGGTCAGCCGACTGTGATATGTTGCCGCCGTGGTCATCATGCTGCCCTAGCCCACCGCTTGCCATGTTCCGTATGAATCTTGGCCCAGCCAAGGGTGCGCAGGATGTCGGCCACCCGCTTCTGGTTCGCCCGCGTTTGCTGCCCGCTGGTGAGGCCAAGCGCGCTCATAACCCCGGAAAGCGTCACAACCGTCTTCACCTCGCCGGGTCCGTCGAAATCGTCTTCGGGTTTGTCCAGCCATTCGGCCACGTCATCCGCCCAGCTATCGGACTCGCGGGCGGCCTCTTGCACCGGGCGCGCGTGTTCCGCCTCAAAGTCCCGATCCAGCCACCACGGTTCGCCCGCGTCATAGGCGGCCACGGCTTCGGCAAAAAGCTGGTCCCGCTCACTGGCGAGGGCTTCAACGTCGATCACCTGCCCCACGGCCACCGGCCAGAAGCGCCGCCCGCCCGTCGCGTCCCGAAGGAACTGGTCGTCATTAGTCGTGCCCACGAAAACGCATTGCCGGGGGAACGACTCGTCGAATCTGGCGTAGGGCAGCCGCACCCGGTCAATCGCGCCAGAGAGGAAGGCTTTCAGGTCTTCGGCCTCGCTCTTGCGGGACGGTGCGAGTTCGGCCAGTTCCACCAGCCATTTCCCTTGCAGGTGGCGAATAGCGTCCGTCTTGTCCCCGGTGATGCTGGGCAGCGTATCGCTGAAATACTCCGCCCCGGCGAGGATACGGCAGGCGGTCGATTTGTTCTGGCCCTGCGGCCCGGACAGAACAAGCGTGTGATCCGCCTTGCAGCCGGGTTCCATGACGCGGGCCACCATCTGAATCAGAAACTTGCGCCCGACGGCCCGAGAATAGGGCGTGTCCGCCGCCCCGGCATGGCGCACCAGCCACGAGTCCAGCCGCTCGCGCCCGTCATGGTGGAGGCTCCGCAACTGGTCCCGGATCGGGTGGTATTGCAAATGCCGGGCCACGGTCAGGGCGGCGTCGGCCACCAGTTCCTTCCCGACGGTGCGCAAGCCGCGCCGTTCCAGCCCCGTCCGCGCCAGAGCAAGGGCCGCGTCATTCAACGGCCCGTCGCACCATTCATCCCGCCGGGTCATAAGGTTGTGCCGAAGGCCGGGCAGGATCGAGTCGAGGTTCCGCCCCAGATACACAATCGCGTTGTTCAGGTTGTTCACGGGCTTGCCCCGTTCCCGGATCACGCTGCCCCAATCCGGGCCTTCGGGGATCGCAGGCAAGCCGATCAGGTCTTCAATCTCCGCCAGTTCATCGGCGGGGATCACGTCATCAAAGGGGGACAGGTCGATCCAGCCCCGGCGCTCCGCTTCCGCGCGGATCGTGGCGAAGGTGCGAGGGTTCTTGCCGCCGCCCCCGAAGGAATGCCAGACGGTTTCAGTTTCGTCGGGGCCATAGCTGGGGTGCCGCTCGCTCCACTCATGGAACAGGACCAGCCCGTCTTCGCTGCCGCCCGTCGCATGGTGCAGCGCCATGCCCATTTGCAGCCACCATCCACGCTCTGCCGCGTCCGGGTTGCTCGCGTCATTGGGGATCGTCAGAAGGGCTTCCCGGACGTGCTTCAGGGCCAGCCCCTCGCCCTCACCAGAAGCGGCCCGGCGCTCGCGCTTCACGCTGCCGCCGTCCTTGTAGATCGGGGCCAAGCCTTCCACCGTGTCAATCGGCTGCCCGTCCACAAGGAAGGTTTCGACAGGAGTCCCGCCTTCCACGTTGCCCGCGTAATAGGATTGCGACAGGGTGAAGCTGGCCGGGTCCAGATCGCCCCCAAGGACGCCATTGAGCCGTGCCATGAGGTCTTCGCGGGCCTCGGGCGGCAACGGGCCACTGAACGGCGTGAAAACGCGCCAGCGTGGCTTCTCGGGGCTATGGCTGGGAGTCGTATAGATCAGCGCGGCCACGCCCGCCGCCTTCAGGGCATCGCGGGCCGCCTCGGGCGTCATCTCCCCCTTGTCATAGTCCGCTTCAAGGCCGGTCACGCTGCGCACATTGGCATTGTGGCGAAGGCTATTGTTGCGGCTCAGGTCGGGGCCGAATTTCGCCAGCTTGAGCCAAGGCAGCCGGTCCTTGCTGGCCGCCCGCTGGTCCGCAATCCAGCGCGCCAGATCGGCCAGCGAGAGGGTCAGTTCCTTTTTCTGAAAAGCGCCGCGTGTCGGGAAGCGAGTCAGCGTCAGGGGTTGCCGTGCATCGGCAGATTTCGTATTCTTATCAGGCATCTTTTGGTTTCCTATGGGCCTCTGCATGAGGGTGCACTTCTTCCACGCCCCCGGTCAGCCAGCCGGGGGCGTTTCCATTTCCGAGTTTATCGGGAATCGGGTCTATCGCCACCAGATTTTGCAACACAAGTTGCAACACATTTTGCGGCGCGCGAATTTTGTAAGTAGCTGATTTGATGTTATAATTTAGTCTGACGAAGTCGAAACGACGGACTGTCTCTCCGCCACTTGACCCAGCCTTTATCCATCGCAAGCAAACTCCGGGTTTTTGGCTTTGCCCATCAGGCGCGCGGCGCAACGCGGCTGGCGCAGAGCTTGAAGATCGCGCGGCATCAGGCCTAGTCGCGCGGCGGCGGCCTGGGCAAAGGCGGTGGGTGTTTGTCAAACGAGGCTGGTGCGGGGCTTCGGGGTCTGATCTTTATGCCGCTGCCCTGCATTGCGCGCACTTGTCTATCGGCCACCATCTTCAAACGCCTTCATGCCAGTGGACCTGCGGCTAGCGATGCACGCATATTCACGCCGGGCCGTTCATCGTCGGTGCGCCGCCCGGCCAAGGGCAGATCACCTGCCAAACCGGGATAATGGTAGCGAGAACGCCGCATCGCAGAAAGATGGGGCGGCGCTATGTGCATAGCAGCCATGCATGTAATGCATCTCAACTCATCTGGCTGAATACGTGACAATCTGCCAGATATATTGAGTTTTTCTAGAATCAGAATTGGGTGTCTCCATGTCGGTCCAGCCTGGCTCTTACGCCAGTTTACCCCGCCGTGCCTTTATGGCTGGCCTAGGGGGTATTGTGATTCTGCACTGCAGCACGGCCCTGTCGGGAAGTGCCTTGGCCCAATCCGCGCCGCTGAATGCAGATGCTTCAGGCCCTGCGGCCCCGGTCGGCTCGGCCTTTGACTTTGACGTGTTGACCGAGGAAGTGCGCGCGCTTGCTCAGCTGGATCACAGCCCCGCGGCAAAGGCTGAAGGCTTCTTTTCGGACTTCAACTATGACGACTACCAGGCCGTTCAGTTCAACCCGAAGCAAGCCCGATGGGCGGGCCCAGAGGCAGGCTTTCACCTCCATGCGTTTCACCTTGGTTGGCTTTTCGCCGAACCGGTAACCTTGTTCGAGGTGGATGGGGGCATCGCGCGGCCGATGGCCTTTTCGACCGATGATTTTCTCTATTACGACCGGGTCAAGGACCGTGTCCCCCCACACGAACCGCTGGCCGGCGTGGCGGGCTTTCGCTTGAACGCACCGCTCAACCGTGTGGATCAGTTTGACGAGGTCATCGCCTTTCTGGGGGCCAGTTATTTCCGGGCCGTTGGGCGCGGGAACACCTATGGTCTTTCGGCCCGTGGCCTTGCCATCAACACCGGTCTTGGCAGGGCAGAAGAGTTTCCGCTCTTCTCGCGGTTCTGGATCGAAAAGCCCGTTCCCTTTGCCCGCCAGATCACCGTCTATGCCGCATTGGAAAGCGAGAGTTGCACAGGTGCCTATCGCCTTGTCATCACGCCCGGCGCGGACACAGTGATCGACGTAACGGCGCGCCTGTTCTTCCGGACCGAGGTTGAGCAGGTGGGCATTGCCCCCTTGACCTCGATGTTCCTCTTTTCAGAGAAAAACCGCGCGAACTTTGATGACTTCCGACCCAATGTCCATGACAGCGATGGTCTGATCATTCACCGGCAAGATGGCGACACGATATGGCGCCCTCTAAACAACCCTGTACGCTTGTCAGAGAGCTGGTTTACCGAGGAAAGCCCGAAAGCCTTCGGCCTGATGCAGCGCGACCGCAATTTTGAAAGCTATCAAGACGCGGCGGCGCATTACGAACGCAGGCCATCGCTTTTGATCGAGCCGATGGGGGACTGGGGCCGTGGCGCGGTGCGCTTGGTGGAGCTTCCTACCCAGCATGAAGTGAATGATAATATTGTCGCTTTCTGGGTGCCAGAAGGTAAGGCCGTCCCCGGTGAGATGCGCGAGTTCTCCTATCGCATGCATTGGGGCGCGCTACCTGTAGACGCTTTGGCAGATATCGCCTTCGTTCTGGAAACCCGCACAGGTCTTGGCGGGGTCTCGGGCGTTGAGAACAACGACGGCACGCGCAAGTTTGTCGTGGATTTTGCTGGCGGCATGTTGGCGTCTTTGCCGCAAGACGCCGAAGTGAAGCCTGTGGTTTCGGTGTCGGGGGGCAAAATCGCGGTGCTGACCTTGTCAAAGATCGAGGACGCGAAGGTTTGGCGCCTTGTGATCGATGTTTTGGCGGAATCGGGTGATGCTGTGGAACTCAGGGCTCACGTCGCGGGATACGGGCGCAGGTTGACCGAGAATTGGTTGTATCAATGGGTCGCGGCATGACCAATAAGTTGCCCAAAATAGCCAAGCGCGCCAAACCGGCAAAGCGGATTGATCGCCTGCCCAGTTTCATGGCCCCGCCAAACGCACCCTTGGTGATGCCAAAGCAGGTCATCCAGCCGACCGATGGATTTGTTCGACGCGCTGCCGTCCAACTGGTTGCGCGGCTGACCTTGCTGAGACACAGCGTTCGTCGCTCTGGCTGATCCATGACGCCGGCAATCGAGCCACACCACCCTTTGACTATGCACCGATCAACTGTGCCGCGCCTGCTTGCCTTGTCATCGAGCCTTTTGGCGGCGACGGCTGCCGGAATGGCCTTTGTCATCTATGGTGCCGTCGATGGCCTGACATTGATCGACGTGGTGCGTGCGTTGCTCATCGTATTGTCCACGTGGTGGCTTGCTTGGGGCGCGGCAACGGCGCTTCTTGGCCTTACCTCTCGCCGCCGCGTAGAAATGCAGACCAGCAGCCCAATTCGCGGCAAGACCGTGGTGATTGTGCCCATCTACAACGAAGACCCGATCGCAACCTTTGCGCGGATCGCTGCGATGGACGATTCCCTTTCTGCCTGCGGCCCCGTTCCGCAGATTGATTTTGCGGTTCTATCCGACACCCGTGACGATGCCATCACCGCCTTGGAACGCCATTGGTTTGCGCGACTGCTCGCGCGTCAATCCGCGAAAGGGCGCATGTTCTATCGCCACCGCATCAAAAACACAGGCCGCAAGGCTGGCAACATCGAAGAGTTTATCTCGAAATCTGGCGGGGCATGGGATTACGCCGTCATTCTTGATGCGGATAGCCTGATGGAAGGCGCGACCATTCTGGAAATGATCCGCCGGATGGAAGCGGATCCAGACCTTGGATTGTTGCAAACCTTGCCGCGCGTCATTGGTGCCCGGTCGATTTTTGGCAGGGCAATGCAGTTTGCGGCGGCATTCCATTCCCCGGCCTTTGCGCGGGGCCTTGCCGCCATGCAAGGCCGGTCTGGGCCATTCTGGGGCCATAACGCCATTGTGCGGGTCCGAGCTTGGGCAGAAAGCTGCGGCCTTCCGGCCTTGTCCGGCCCGCCGCCATTCGGCGGCTACATCCTAAGCCACGACTCGGTAGAGGCGGCCTTGCTGGCGCGCGCGGGCTGGCGGGTGCGACTGGATGATGACCTTGAAGGCTCTTTTGAAGGTGGTCCCGAAAATATCATCGATCACGCAAAACGCGATCGCAGGTGGTGCCAAGGGAACCTACAGCACAGCAAAGTCCTTGGCGCGCCCGGATTGTTGCCGTGGAGCCGTTTTGCCTTGTTTCAGGGCATCTTCGCATATGCCGCGCCCTTGATTTGGCTGGCCTTTATTGCCGCCTCCATCGCAGCGATCCCTTTGGCTAGCGAGCTTAATTACTTCCCCGAAGCAAATTGGCCCTTCCCCGTCTTTCCGAACGATCAGACAGCAAAGGCGATCGGCCTTGCACTCGGCATCTTCGGTCTTCTCGTATTGCCAAAGTTTCTGATCGGCCTCGATGCGATTGTGACTGGCCGCATCCAGCGCTTTGGCGGTGTCGGCAAAGGCATGCGCGCGGTTCTGGCAGAATTGGCCCTATCGTCGCTACTTGCCCCAATTCTTCTGGCTTTTCAAAGCCGGTCGGTGATTCAGGTGTTGATGGGCAGTGATGGCGGTTGGCCCCCCAACAATCGTGGCGACGGCGGGTTAAGCGGAAACGAAAGCTGGGCCGCCGGGCGTTGGATCAGCCTGTGGGGTATTGCGGGCATTGCAATCACCCAATTTCTGGCTCCGGTCCTGACCCTTTGGCTGCTGCCCGTGGCCCTGCCCATGATCCTTGCGCCGATTCTTATCTGGTGGACCTCTCGGCCCACGTCCAACAGCCGCTTTCCCGTTCCTGCGGATGTCTTCCCGCCGGAAGTTCTGGCCCGCCACAACGCGATAATGGCGGCTTGGAACACCGAAGTTCCGCAGCCAAAGATTGCCTAGCGCAAGGCTCTTTCCTACGTCATTGCA
>NZ_JBFHIA010000016.1:0-22434 GCF_041596715.1 Phaeovulum sp. | reverse complement strand
GCGCACGCTGGCGGGCGCTGCGATCTGCCAGCGCGTCAGCACGGCGCGTGCGTCGTCCACGCTTGAACGGTCGCCGACCGTGGGGCCAGAGCCGATGAAGGCCGGCTCGTCACCCGGCACGTCCGAAATCATCAGCGCCAGCATCCGGGCCGGATAGGCCGCAGCGGCAAGCTGGCCGCCTTTGACGCGCGAAAGGTGCTTGCGCAGCGTGTTCATCTGGTCGATCGGAGCGCCAGAGGCCAGAAGTGCGGCGTTCACCGCGCGCTTTTCAGCAAGGCTTACCCCTTCGGCAGGCATCATAAGCAGCGCCGATGCACCGCCCGAGATCAACGCCAGCACAAAGTCGCCTTCTTCCAAACCCTCAAGCAGGGCCAGCATCCGCGCGCTTGCGGCCAGACCTGCCGCATCGGGCACCGGATGCGCGGCCTCGACAATTTCGATCCCCCGGCAGGGCCGACTGTGGCCGTAACGGGTGATGACCAAGCCCTCGCAAGGGCCCCAATGCGCCTCAACCGCCTCGGCCATGCGGGCGCTGGCTTTGCCCGCGCCCACCACCACCACGCGCCCCGGCGGCTTTTCGGGCAGAAAAGCGGGCAGACGGCGCATCGGGTCGGCGGCTTCGACCGCACTGTCGAAAAGCGCGCGCAAAAAGGGGCGGGGCGCTGTGCAGGGGGCGTGCCGCATCAGATGCACCTCAGCCAAGCCAAGCGCGATAATCGCTGACCAGAAGATGCGTTGGCGCGACATCCTCTTCGATCGTGGCAAAGCGCCCGATAGGATCGCGGAAGATATTGTCGGTCTCGTCGTCGTTTACGGTCGAGACCTCGCCGATCAGCACATCGCCGCCCATTCCCCAAAAGGCATGCCAGTCGCCCGGCATCAGCGTCACGCTTTCGCCCGGTGCCAGATGCAGCTTATCGCCGGGGGCAAAGTCGCGCCGCTGTCCGTCGCACCAGACGGTGCCGCCGCGGTCTTCGGCAAAACCGCCCTGATCGTCAGAGCCGTATAGCTCGACCACCAAAGTGGCTCCGCCGCGATTGATGATGTCTTCGGCCTTAAGCGCATGGCGGTGCATGGGTGAAAGCTGATCTTGCCGCGAGATCAGCAGCTTTTCGGCATAGCACATACCACCGCCGCGTTGCAGATCTGCCAGCCGGCCGTTGCGCAGGGTAAAGAGGAACAGCCCCATTTCATCAAACCGACCCGCGCCGTAATCGGTGATGTCCCAGCCAAGCCGCGCGTCGATGATGCGGCGGGTGGCATCTTTGCGGGCGATGAACTCCTCTGGCGTCCAGCGCGCGAAGGGCGGCAGCACAAAGCCGTGGCGGGCAATAAGTTCGCCCGCCTCGGCCATGATCTGATTGATGCGGGACCGCTTCATCGCTCAACTCCTTGTGCATGGGCCGCCGGTGGCCAAGGCAGGGCAGGGGGCGGCCCGTAACCTGTCATCCCGGTGTGGCGGCAAGCTCTGTCAGGCGCAGGCAGACACGGGTTGCGGTGGCCATATCTTGCACCGAAATCCATTCGAGGGGGCCGTGTATTTCCTGCATGCCGGTAAAGATGTTGGGCGTGGGCACGCCCATTTCTGTCAGACGAGAGCCATCGGTGCCGCCACGGATCGGCACGGAGACCGGCTCGATCCCCTCGGCGCGGCAGGCGGCGCGCGCCAGTTCCACCGGTGCCATGTCATTTTCCAGCCAATAGCGCATGTTGCGGTATTGCGGGCGGATTTCGCAGCTGATGGTCGCGCGCGGCTCGCCCGCCTGCACGGCGGCGCAGACGGCGCGCAGAAGCTCGCCCTTGGCCGCAAGCCCGTCACGCTCGAAATCGCGCAGGATGAAGTTCAACTCGACTTCGGCGGCGCTGCCGCGCTGTTCGTAAAGGTGCAAGAACCCTTCGCGGCCATCGGTCACTTCGGGGGTCATCGTGGCTTGCGGCAGGGCGGTTACGATTTTTGCGGCCAGATGCAGGGCGTTGACCATCTTGCCCTTGGCCAGCCCCGGGTGCACCGAAACGCCGGTGATCTTGACGCTCGCGCCATCGGCCGAAAAGCTTTCATACTCGATCTCGCCAACCGCGCCACCATCGAGCGTATAGGCAAAGTCTGCGCCAAGGTCTTTGGGCAGGCGTTTGTCAACACCGCGCCCGATTTCTTCGTCGGGGGTAAAGGCAATGCGGATCGCGCCATGCGGCAGATCGGGGTTGGTCAGAAGGTGCCGTGCCAAGGTCATGATGACCGCCACGCCTGCCTTGTCGTCGGCCCCCAAAAGCGTCGTGCCCGAGGCGGTGATGATGTCATGCCCGATCTTTTCGGCAAGGTGGCTTGAACTTTCGGGCGAAAGCGTCAGCCCCGGCGCGTCGGCAAAGGCGATAGGCCCGCCGTTATAGCCGCGATGCACCACCGGCTTGACCCCGACCGCATGAAACTGCGGCGCGGTATCGACATGCGCCAGAAACCCGATCACCGGCGCGCCTTCGCGCGTGGCCGGCACCGTGGCCAGAACCACGCCATACTCGGTCAATTGCACCTCAGCGGCACCGATTTCGGTCAATTCTGCGACCAGCATCCGCGCGAGATCAAGCTGGATTGCGGTGCTGGGCGAACTTGGCGAGCGCTCGTCGCTTTGGGTATCGACCCTTGCGTATCGTACCAGCCGCTCTTCAAGTTCGCGCTCAAATCCGTTCATTATCGTTCCTCCAAAGATTGCGGTAATCAGCCTCACGCGGCGCGTCGAAGTCAACCCCGCACGGGCCGCCGAAGCGCGCGCAATTCGATTGCGGTCTTGCGCTGCGCGCCTTGCGTCGGTAGCTTGGAGGCAACTTGAAATCGGAGGGCGTTCGAGATGACGCCCAGGCGTCCCGGGGGTGCGGGCGCGTTCCCGAAGGCGGTAGAGCCAGCCGGCACCCGACCCGCTGAGACGGGCGAGCTTTATGCCGCGCTCGATCTTGGCACAAACAGTTGTCGTATGCTGATCGCCCGCCCTGCGGGCGCGCAGTTTCATGTCGTGGACAGTTTTTCCAAAGCAGTGCAGCTTGGCTACGGGCTGGAAGCCACGGGGCGGTTGGGCCGTGCCTCGATGTCGCGCACCGTGCAGGCGCTGCAAATCTGTCGGCGCAAGATCGAAGAGCACGAAGTTACGCGGATGCGGTTGGTGGCAACCGAGGCCTGTCGGCGCGCCCGCAATGCGCGGGAGTTCATCCGCTCAGTTTCGCGCGAAACCGGACTGCCGCTTGAAATCATCCAACCCGAAGAGGAGGCGCGGCTGGCGGTGATTTCCTGCGCGCCGCTGGTCAGTGACAAGACCGAACAGTTGCTGGTGGTTGATATCGGCGGCGGTTCGACCGAACTGGTCTGGATCGACCTCACGCAAGTGCCGGGGCCAGAGCGCGCGCGCTCGATCATGCGGCTTTCGGCGGGGTTTCATGCCGATCAGGGCACGCGCGCCGCAGCGCGGGTGGTTGACTGGATTTCGGTGCCGCTGGGGGTTGCGACGCTGAAGGATCAGTTCTCGGACGTCGATGACGATGCTGCGCGCTTTGCGCTGATGAGCTGGTATTTCGAGGAAAAACTGGCCTCCTTTACCCCCTATCTGGCCGGATCGCCGCGCGAGGGGTTTCAGATCATCGGCACATCGGGCACTGTAACCACGGTTGCTGCCTGCCACCTTGGGCTGCGCCGCTATGATCGCAACAAGGTGGATGGCTTGCAGATGACCTCGAGCGAGATCGACGCGGTGATCCGCGGGTTTCTGGCGCTGGGGCCGGAAGGGCGGCGCAGCGATCCGCGCATTGGGCGCGACCGGCATACGCTGATCATGTCGGGCGCTGCGATCTTGCAGGCGTTGATGCGGGTCTGGCCGACCGACAAGATGTCGGTGGCCGATCGCGGGTTGCGCGAGGGGCTGCTTTACGCGCAGATGGCCGCCGACGGGGTTCTCAGCGAAGACGGGATGATGTGAGATGGCAAAGGCAGCGGGCACAGGCGGCACGTCAGGGCGCGGGCAACGCGATCTGAAGGTGCGGGTGAAAACCGCCAAGGGGCGCAAGCTCAGCTCAACCCGCTGGTTGGAGCGGCAGTTGAACGACCCCTATGTGCAGCGCGCCAAGAAAGAGGGCTATCGCGGCCGCGCCGCCTACAAGATTCTCGAACTCGATGACAAATATCGCTTTCTCGTGCCCGGTGCGCGGGTGGTCGATCTTGGCTGCGCGCCCGGCGGCTGGTGCCAAGTAGCTGTGGCGCGGGTGAATGCGCTTGGCGAAAAATCTGGCAAGCGGGTTGGCACCGTGCTTGGCGTTGATCTGCAAGCGGTCGATCCTGTCGCCGGGGCGCAGATACATCAGCTCGACTTTTTGGCCGAGGATGCCGATGCGCAGGTCAAGGCTTGGCTGGGCGGCCCTGCCGATGTGGTGATGTCAGATATGGCGGCGGCGGCGTCGGGGCACCCGGGAACAGACCATCTACGCATCATTGCGCTCTGCGATGCGGCGGCGGATTTTGCCTTTGATGTGCTGGTCGAGGGTGGCACTTTTGTCGCCAAGGTGCTGGCGGGCGGGGCAGAGCTGGAGTTGCAGACCCGCCTGAAGAAGAACTTTACCAAGGTTGCCAACGTGAAGCCGCCGGCAAGCCGGGCCGACAGCGCCGAGAAGTTCGTGGTCGCCACAGGTTTCCGCGGCCGCAAAGAGGGCGCTTCGGACGAAACCGGGAATTAACCTTTTGCGCTGATGCTTTCGCCAAGTTTGGGGGAGGGCAGATGTTTCACAATCGCAAACACGACCGGATCAGCCTTGCGATCGATGCGCATGGCAGTTGGCGGCTTGCATTGCGCCGCGCGATCACCACCGGGAAAATGGGCAAATCGGTGCAAAATGTGGCCGATAGCCATGCCTGCATTCTTGGCGCATGGCTGCACGGCCCAGAGATCGATGCCGCTATTCGCGACACCCCGGCCTTTCGGCTGATCGATCGGCTGCATGACGAGTTTCACCAAGCGTCCGGCGAAATTGCGCAATTGGTCGAGCATGGGCGTCTGGCCGAGGCCGAGGCGCTGCTTGCAGGCGATTGGCTGGCAAAGTCGAACTGCCTTCTGGAGGCGCTCGAAAACTGGCGTGGCGAACTTGGCCCAGCGCGCGGCGCGCGCTAAGCGAGCCTTGCCTCATGCACCTTTGCGAAAAGCGGTGGGGGTTTTGCCGGTGCTCGCGTGGAACGCGCGGGTGAAATAAGCGGGGCTGGTAAAGCCAAGCGCAGTGGCGATTTCCTTTACCGGTTCGCGGGTTTCGGCCAAAAGCCGGCGCGCTTCATACAGGCGGCGGTCTGCCAGCAGGTCATGCGCCGGTCGCCCGCAAGCCTCGCGGCAGGCGCGGCTGAGATGCGTCGGCGTCACGCCCAATTCGGCGGCCATTTCGGCAACGCCGACCCCGCTGCGGAACTCGCGTTCCAGCAATGCGGTATAGCGCGCAGCAAGGCGGCGCGCGGCGGGTGGGCGTTTGGCGTCGGCGGCGGCGATTTCGGCCTGCCGCTCCAGCCATACGCCGAGCAAGCCAAGGTGGTGGCGCGCGGCGCGTTCGGCTCCGGGACGGGTGCTTTCCAACTCGCGCTGGATACTTTCAAGAATTGAGGCAATCTCGGTTTGCGGTGCGCTGTCGCGGATCCGCAGGTGCTGGATCGAATGTGGCAAGGTCACATCGCTGTTCGCCCCGAAGTAAAGCGCGATACCGGCAGTCTGCGCACCAAGGTCGAAGCTGTGCATCACACCGGCCGGAATGAACACCGCGTTATGGGTGCCGTAGCCGCGCGTGACACCGCCAAGTGTGATGCGGCCTTGCCCGCGCGTGAACCACATCAGCACCGGTTCGGAAAGCGAGCGCATCGCTTCGACGCGCCAGCGCCCCCCGGCGGCAAGCCGCTGGATCGGCACCAAGCGCACTTGGCTGGGCGGTTCCAACAACGAAATCGCCCGGGCACCGGGCGTTTGCGCCGAGGCGGGTATGGTGCCGCCAAGGTCGAGTTGCGACAGCGGAGTTGCAGAAAACAGTTTCAAGGCAGGCAGCCCTTTGCCATGGATCGCGCGAAGAATACCGGCGAAGTGCCTATTTTGAAAGATAAATACTTGGGCTAGGCGGAAACCTTCCGGTGCCTGCTCAGGCACCCTTGATCTTGTGCCAGTCGTGCATCCGACCACGAAACCATGTGCGCTGCCGCTTGGCATACTGCTGCGTGGCGATCACGGCGGCCTCGGTGGCGGCCGCCAGCGACATCTCGTCGCGCAAATATGCCACAAGTTCTGGCGCACCAATCGCCTGCGCCCAAGGCGCGGTGGGGTCCCAAAAGGGCAGCACCGAACGCACCTCCATCAATGCGCCTGCGGCAATCATCGCATCAAAGCGCACCGCGATCCGTGCGGCCAGCAGGTCTCGGTCCGTCTCGATCAACAGCGGGGTGCATTGGGCAAGTGGCAAGAGCGGGGCGGGGGTCGCATCTTGCCATGCCGCCAGCCCGCGCCCGGTTACTGCCTGCACCTCCCATGCGCGCTGCACGCGCACGGGGTTTTGCCGATCGATCCGCGCTGCGGTGGCGGGGTCCAGCTCGGCCAACAGCGCGGCGAATCCCTCGCGCTGCACGCGCGCGGTTGCCATGGCGCGCAGCTCCGGTGGTGTTTGCGGGATCTCGGCCAACCCGGTGGTCAGCGCCGAAAGGTAAAGCCCGGTGCCGCCGACGATAATCAGCCGCTGCCCCGTGGCCAGCAAACCCGCCACATCGCGCAGCCAATGGCCGACCGAGTATTCGGCGCCGGGGGCGACGTGGCCATAAAGCATATGGGGTGCCGCCGCCTCGTCGGCGGCACTCGGGCGCGCGCTGAGCACGCGCCAGCACGACCAGACTTGCAAAGCATCGGCATTGACCACGACGCCGCCCTGCGCCACCGCTAACCGCAGTGCCAGCGCCGATTTTCCGCTGGCAGTCGGCCCCGCGATCAACACGTGGCGCGCAGGATCGATGTGGTCTGGGTCGAAATGATCGGCGGTCTGGTCCAAGTTTTTTGCAATCGCTCCAAGCTGCGGTTGAACCCGCGCGCCATTTGCGACAATTTGCGCGCCAATGACAACTGGGCACGGCGGGGCTGACATGAGCGCGAAAAGTGATCCGAAAATACCATACAAACGGGTGATGCTAAAGATATCGGGCGAGGCGCTGATGGGTGATCAGGGCTATGGGTTGCACCCGCCCACCATGGCGCGGATCGCACGCGAGGTGAAATCGGTGCATGATCTGGGCGTCGAGATCTGCATGGTGATCGGTGGCGGCAACATCTTTCGCGGGCTACAGGGCGCTGCGCAGGGGATGGAGCGGGCAACTGCCGACTATATGGGAATGCTTGCAACCGTGATGAACGCGCTGGGTATGCAGGCGGCACTAGAGGCCGAGGGCATCTTTACCCGCGTCATTTCAGCGATTCCGATGGATCAGGTCTGCGAGCCCTACATTCGCCGCCGCGCCATTCGTCACCTTGAAAAAAAGCGCGTCTGCATTTTTGCGGCGGGCACTGGCAACCCGTATTTCACCACCGATACGGCGGCGACGCTGCGGGCCAACGAAATGGGCTGCGAGGCGATCTTCAAAGGCACCAAGGTCGATGGCGTCTATGACAAAGACCCCAAGAAGTTCCCCGATGCGCAGCGCTACGAAACTGTCAGCTATGACGAGGTGCTGCAAAAGCACCTTGGCGTCATGGATGCTTCTGCAATCGCCCTTGCGCGCGATAACAACTTGCCGATCATCGTCTTTTCGCTCGACGAGCCCGGCGGCTTTCGCGGTGTGCTGAGTGGCGAAGCCACCTTTACCCGCGTGCAAGGCTGACTTTCCAATCGGGCGCGAAGCCGCTAGAACGGCGATGGTGCCTGCAACAAGGGGGGGAACACCCATGCCAGACGATCTAGACATTGACATAGACGACCTTGGGCGGCGGATGGATGGGGCGCTTGGTGCGCTGCACCACGAGTTTGCAAGCCTGCGCACCGGGCGTGCCTCGGCTGCGATTCTCGACCCGATTCAGGTTGATGCCTATGGTTCGCTGACGCCGCTCAATCAGGTCGGCACGATCAACGTGCCCGAGCCGCGGATGGTTACCATCAACGTCTGGGACAAGGCGCTGGTCAGCAAGGTGGACAAGGCGATCCGCGATTCCGGCATCGGCATCAACCCGCAGATCAACGGCACCATCGTGATGTTGCCGATACCGGAGCTGAACGAGGAGCGGCGGCGCGAGCTTACCAAGGTTGCTGCGCATTACGCTGAAAATGCCCGCGTGGCGGTGCGCAACGTGCGCCGTGACGGTATGGACCAGATCAAGAAGGCCAAGACCGCGGGCATGTCGGAAGACGATCAGAAGATGTGGCATGACGAAGTGCAGGAACTGACCGACAAGGCAATCGCCGGAATCGACCGCGCGCTTGACGCAAAGCAGGCGGAGATCATGCAGGTTTAGGCCCGCGTGCAGCCGGGAAAGGGCGGCCCAATGGCCAGCAGTAAGGTTCAAGACGTTGCCGTGCCCGCGGGCCCGCGGGCCAGCCATGTGGCGATCATCATGGATGGCAACGGTCGGTGGGCCACCTCGCGCGGTTGGCCGCGGCTGGTCGGGCATCGCCGCGGTGCTGAACGGGTGCGCGAAATCGTTGCGGCTTGCCCTGAACTCGGCGTGCGTTGGCTGACGATCTACGCCTTCTCGACTGAAAACTGGAAGCGATCGACCGAAGAGGTGATCGGCCTCATGACGCTTTTCGGTCGCTACATCGAAAGCGAGGCGGATCGGCTAAGTGCGCAAGGGGTGCGGCTGCGCTTTATCGGTGGCAGGGCGCGGCTGGAGCCGCGCTTGCAAGACCTGATGGCGGCGATCGAGTCGCGCACCGCGCCGAACACGCTGCTCAATCTGACCGTGGCCATCAACTACGGCGGGCGCGATGAACTGGCGCGCGCCGCAGCCCGGCTGGCTGGCGACGTGGCGGCGGGGCGCCTTGCGCTGGACGACGCGGGCGAAGCGGCACTGGCCGCGCGGCTTGATACCGCCGATTTGCCGGACCCGGACTTGGTGATCCGCACCTCGGGCGAGATGCGCACGTCGAACTTTCTTCCGTGGCAGGCTGCCTATGCCGAATATGAGTTCACCCCCACGCTTTGGCCGGATTTCACCCGCACTGAATTTGCTGCAATTCTGGACCGTTACGCGCTGCGCGAGCGTCGCTTTGGCGGGGCCAAAGCATGAGCGCGCCGGGTGTCTGGCGTGACCTTCCCGCGCGGCTGATTTCGGCGCTGGTGATGGCGGCGGTTGGTGGTGCACTGATCTGGGCCGGTGGCCGCTGGTTTGCGGTGCTGGTCATCTTGGTGACCGCGGTGATGGTGTGGGAGTTGATGCGCATGAGCGCGCCCAAGCGCAAGCGCGGCGCCTTGATGCTGGCCGGGCTGGGCGCGGGTGCGCTGACGCTTGTGCTGCTGTTGCATTCGCCGCTTGCGCTTGCGGCTTTGCTGGCACCGGGGCTTGCGAGCTTTGTGCGCCCGCGGCTGCACCCTGTCGCCGTTGCGGTTTATGCTACGCTTCTGATGATGTCGGGTTACGGCATGGTTGCGTTGCGCGAGACGTCCGGCCTCACACTAATCATATGGGTGCTGGGGGTGGTGATCGCCTCTGACCTTGCAGGATATTTCGTCGGAAAGGCAGTCGGCGGGCCGAAGTTCTGGCCCGCGATCAGCCCGAAAAAGACATGGTCCGGCACCGCGGCCGGTTGGGTTGCCGCCGCAGCGGTTGGGGCGGCGTTCGTGCTGGCCGGGCAGGGGCCTTGGGCGCTGGTGGCGGTATCGCCGCTTGTCGCCTTGGCCGGGCAGATGGGTGATATCGGCGAAAGCTGGATCAAGCGGCGCGCCGGCGTCAAGGACAGCTCGCACCTGATCCCCGGCCACGGTGGCGCGCTTGACCGGTTTGATGCGCTGACGGGGGCGGTGCTGGCGGTGCTGTTGCTCGGGCTTTTGCAGCTGATGCCGGCAATCGGGGGCTGATGATGCGCAAGGTTTCGGTGTTTGGTGCAACCGGCTCGATCGGTGAGAACACCTTTGATCTGTTGCAGCGGCAGGGCGGGCGCGAGGCGTTTTGCACGGTGGCGCTTACCGGTGGGCGCAATGTGGCGCGACTGGCGGCACAGGCGCGCGCGCTTGGGGCCGAGGTCGCTGTAACCGCGCATGAAGATTGCTTGGCCGAGTTGCGCGCAGCCCTTGCCGGGTCAGGCATCGAGGCTGCGGCGGGGGCCGAAGCGCTGCTTGAAGCCGCAGACCGGCCTGCGGATTGGGTGATGAGCGCCATCGTCGGTGCGGCGGGCCTTGCACCGGGGTTTCGCGCTTTGGCGCAGGGCGCAACGCTCGCTTTGGCCAACAAGGAAAGCCTTGTCACTGCCGGGCCGCTGCTGCTGGCCGAGTCGGCGCGGCACGGCGCGCGCATCTTGCCGGTGGACAGCGAACATTCGGCGGTGTTTCAAGCGCTGGTGGGCGAGGATATGGCGGCGGTCGAGCGTATCATCATCACCGCCTCGGGCGGTGCCCTGCGCGATTGGCCGCTGGATCAACTGGCGCAGGCCAGCGTTGCTGATGCCTCGCGCCATCCCAATTGGTCGATGGGGCAGCGCATCACCATCGATTCCGCCTCGATGTTCAACAAGGCGATGGAACTGATCGAAACCCGCGAATACTTCGGCGTTGAGCCCGGCAAGATCGAGGTGCTGGTGCATCCTGAAAGCATCGTGCACGCGCTGGTGGGGTTCAGGGATGGTGCGTTGATGGCGCATATGGGCGCGCCCGACATGCGCCACGCAATCGGCTACGCGTTGAACTGGCCCCAGCGCACCGCGCTGCCGGTGGCGCGGCTGGACCTTGCGGCGCTGGGAAAGCTCAGCTTTGCCGCACCGGATGAGGTGCGCTGGCCTGCGTTGCGCATTGCGCGCGAAGTGATGGCCGCACAGGGCATCGCGGGGACGGTTTTCAACGCCGCAAAGGAAGTGGCGCTGGATGCTTTCATTGCCGGGCAGATCGGGTTTCTGGGCATGAGCACGCTGGTCGAGCGGACCTTGGCGCAGATGGAAGCACAAGTTGGCCTTGGAAAAGCCGTCGAAAGCCTCGATATGATACTGCAAACCGATGCCGAAGCCCGTGCGCAAGCGCGGCTGCTGATTGGCCATAACAAGGATTGAGGCGTGGATTTCATTTCGCTGCTGCCCGACTTCGGCAACCTGCTTTATACCTTCGCGGCTTTCGTGGTGGCGCTGCTGATCATCGTAACGGTGCATGAGTTCGGCCATTACATCATCGGGCGCGCGACGGGCATTCGGGCAGAGGTGTTTTCGATCGGTTTTGGGCCGCGGCTGATCAGCCGTGTCGATCTGCACGGAACGCGTTGGCAGATCGCGGCGATTCCGCTGGGCGGTTATGTGAAGTTTCTGGGCGATGCCAATGCCGCTTCGGCTGGGGCCGATACAGAAGCACTGGAACAGATGAGCGACGCAGATCGGCGCCACACCATGCACGGCGCGCCGGTTTGGGCGCGCGCGGCCACGGTTGCGGCGGGGCCAGTGTTCAACTTCATCCTGTCGATTTTCATCTTCGGCGGCGTGTTTTTGTGGTCTGGCACCGCCACAGATGTGCCCACGGTGGGCGCGGTTGTGGAATTGCCGGGCGGCGCGGGCGAGATTCGCGCCGGCGATCGCATCGTATCCGTTGCAGGCTTGGCGACCCCCGATTACCCGGCGATCGATGCGGCGGTGGCGGCAGTTCCGGCCGATCCGATGTTGACCTATGAGGTCGAGCGTGACGGCGAGGTGGTGACGGCACGTGGGCCCACGCTGTTTCCCGCGCGGCTTGACGGGATCGGCGCGGGCAGTGCGGCGGGCGATGCAGGGCTGAAACCCGGCGACGTGGTGCTAAGCGCGTCGGGCACCCCGCTGGTGCGGTTTTCCGATTTGCAGGCGGCGGTGTTGGCGGTCGAGGGCGCGCCGCTTGATCTGGCGATCTGGCGCCCCGGCATGGCATCGGACGAAAGCCTTTCTGTAACCCTGACGCCGCGCCGCACCGATCTGCCGCTGCGCGAAGGCGGGTTTGAAACGCGCTGGCTGATCGGCGCGACGGGTAGCCTGTTCTTTACCCCCGAAACCCGCAGCACCGGGCTATGGGAGGCGATCGAAGGAGGTGCCGATACCACATGGTTCATTGCGCGCTCGTCGCTTTCGGGCATGTGGAACATGCTGATCGGCTCGATTTCCAGCTGCAACCTGCGCGGCCCGCTTGGCATTGCTGAAACGTCGGGGCAGGCGGCTTCGGCTGGGTTGAGCAGCTTCATCTGGTTCGTCGCGGTGCTTTCGACGGCGGTCGGGTTGCTCAATCTGTTCCCGATTCCGGTGCTTGATGGCGGGCATCTGGTGTTTCATGCATGGGAAGCGATCACCGGCAAACCACCGGCTGAACGGGTGCTGAATGTGCTGATGACGCTGGGGCTGATTATCGTTGTGGGGCTGATGATTTTCGGGCTGAACAACGATATTTTCTGCCCCTGAGCATCGCGCGCCCAATTTTCGCCATAAAACCCGCGCATCCTTGCTGACGGTGCAGCGAGGGCATAGCCATGCAAATGATCGCGGAAAGCTATCGCGGAATGTCGCTTATGTTCGAGATAAATCTCGACCGTCTGCTGGTGCCACTGGCGCTGATAGTGGTGATGACAGGCACCGCGATGATCGGCTCGATGCTCTATGAGCAAAGCGAGCCCGCACCTGTCTACATGCATCAACCGTAAGCGATAATTGCTCTCTGGGGCTTTTGACAAGCCTGCGCATTCGGGCTAGTCACAGGTATTAGATCTATACCTGGGTGGGAGATCACGATGACGAGCTTGCGGCAAATTGGCTGCGGAGTTGGTGCACGCATATTGCGGCCCGCGCGAACTGGCCTCCTTTATCTTGTATTGGCAATGGCTTGCGGCGCGCTGCCCGATGCGGCTTTGGCGCAAAGCTACACCTTCTCTTCCATTCAGGTCAGCGGCCTAGAGCGGATCGAGACTGCAACCGTTCTGAAGCTGGCAGGAATCGGGCGCGGCAGCGCCGTGACTGCGGGCGAGCTGAACGACGCCTACCAGCGGATTCAAGGCTCGGGTCTGTTCGAAAGCGTGGAGATCGTGCCACAGGGCGAAAGTTTGTTGATCCGCGTGCGCGAGTACCCGACGATCAACGTCATCAACTTTGAAGGCAACAAGACCATCAAGGATGAAGATCTTGCTTCGCTGGTGAGTTCGCAGTCGCGCCGCGTCTATTCGCCCGCGACCGCCGAGGCCGATGCGCAGCGCATCGCCGAACTTTACGCCGCGCGTGGCCGCCTTGCCGCGAGCGTGAATCCCAAGCTGATCCGGCTTGATGGAAACCGCGTCGATATCGCTTTCGAAATCGTGGAAGGCTCGGTAACCGAGGTTGAGCGGCTCTCGTTCACCGGCAACCAGGCGTTTTCTGATGCGCGGCTGCGCCAAGTGCTGGAATCCAAGCAGGCGGGCATTTTCCGCCGCCTGATCCAGTCCGACAGTTTCGTGCCCGAGCGGGTCGAGTATGACAAACAGCTTCTGACCGATTTCTACCGCTCGCGCGGTTATATCGACTTTCAGGTTCTAGGCGTGGCCAACGAGTTTTCGCGCGAGCGTGACGCGTTCTTCATGACCTTCAACCTCTACGAAGGCCAAAGCTACAGCTTTGCCAACATCACGACGATCAGCGAAGTGGCAGGCGTCGATGCAGCCGAGTTTCAGCGTGAAGTCAGGGTGAAGTCAGGGTCGACCTATTCCCCCTCGGACATTGACACCACAATTTCGCGGATGGAAGCGCTGGCGCTGAACAAAGGCCTGACCTTTGTGCAGATCGATCCGCGCATCACCCGCAATGACCGCGACCTCACCGTTGATCTGACGCTGGCGCTGGTGCGCGGGCCGCGGGTCTTTATCGAGCGGATCGATATCGAGGGTAACACCACCACGCTTGACCAAGTGGTGCGGCGTCAGTTCAGAGCGGTCGAAGGCGACCCCTTCAACGCGCGCGAAATCCGCAACGCGGCTGAACGTATCCGCGCGCTTGGGTTCTTTTCCAGCGCGGACGTCAACACCCGGCAAGGCAGCGCATCCGATCAGGTCGTGGTCGATGTGAACGTGACGGAACAACCCACCGGGTCGCTGTCGTTTGGCGCAACCTATGGTGCCTCGGACGGTCTTGGCGGCAGCGTCTCATTGAGCGAGTCCAATTTTCTTGGGCGTGGGCAATATGTTGCGCTGAGCTTCTCGACAGCGTCGAGCACCTCGGACACGGTGGTCACCTTCATCGAGCCGCAAGTGCTTGGCCGCGATCTGAAGTTCAAGCTTAACGGATACCAGTATATCTCGGAATACGACTATTCCGATTACAGCACTGACAAGATCGGGCTTTCGCTGGGGCTGGATTTCCCGCTTTCAAGCGCTAGTCGGCTTGAAGTGCGTTACCTTGCATCGCGTGACGAGCTTTACGACGTCAGCACCGACTCCTCCATGGTCCTGCAAAATGAAGAGAGCGCGGGCGCGCAGATTTCGAGCGGGTTGGGGTATACCTACACCTATGACACGCGGTTGATCGGGCTGAACCCGAAATCGGCGGTGCAGTTGCGTTTCGGGCAGGATTTCTTGGGTCTTGGCGGCGACGTGCAAGCCATTCGCACCACGGCCATGCTGACCGCGCAAACCAAGGTGTTCCGCGAGGCGGTGACGCTGCGCGCCGAACTCGAAGGCGGCGCGATAAGCATGCTTGGCGGCCAAAGCAGCACCGTGCTCACCCGGTTTTCCGGCAACGGCAAGGTGCGCGGTTTCGAGACCAACGGTTATGGCCCGCGCGACATCGATGCGACCAACGAAGACGCGCTTGGCGGTAACTTCTATTCGGTGCTGCGGCTTGAAGCGCAGTTCCCGCTTGGCCTGCCGGAAGAATACGGCATCACCGGCGGCGTTTTCTTCGATGTCGGTTCGCTCTGGGGCCTAGACGACACCTCGGCAGCGAGCGACCTTGGAGGCAGCGACGAAATGCAACTGCGTTCGTCGATCGGGGTTTCGCTGTTCTGGGATACGGTAATCGGGCCGCTGCGCTTCAACTTCTCGAAGGCGATCCTGAAGGAAGACTACGACATCGAGCAGAGCTTCGATTTCACGATCTCGACCAAGTTCTGAACCCGCTATGCGCTGCACGCGTCTGGCCAGTCTTGCTGTAGCGTTCGCCCTTGCCTTGGGCTTGGGCGGCGCAACAGCGCAAGAGGCTTCGCGTAGCGCCTTGTCGGTGCCGAGCCCGGTGCTGACGCTCGATTCGGACCGGGTGTATTCCGACTCGCTTTGGGGCAAGCGGGTGACGGCGCAGATCAACGATGAACTGGCCGCACTCGGCGCCGAAAACGATCGGATAGCCGAGGAATTGACCGTTGAAGAACGTGATCTGACCGATCGTCGCGCCAGCATGCCCCCCGAGGAGTTTCGGGCGGCGGCTGATGCATTCGATGTCAAAGTGACCGAAATCCGCCGCACCCAAGACGCCAAGTCTCGCGAAATATCCAAACGCGCCGACGCCGAAAAGCTTGCCTACTATCAGGCGTTGCTACAGCCGCTGAGCGAGGTCTTGCAGGCGCGCGGTGCGGTGGCGATTCTTGACCGTGCGGCGATCTTTCTGGCGGCTGATATCATCGATGTCACCGACGAGGTGATCGCGCGCGCAGACGCCTTGCTGGGGGCAGGGCCCTTGCCAACCGAGCCTGCTGAGGCAACCGACACGACCGATGCGCCCGTATCGGCCCAACCAGAGGTGACCGACACGACCGATGCGCCTGCGACCCCCACTCCCGAGGCGGGAAACTGACCCGCCCGCTTGCCATTCCCGGGCGTCGTTGCTAGCAAGGCTGCACCACAGGGAACAACGCCGACCAGCGCAGGAGCCGCGATGCCTGACCCAGCCCCCCATACCGAGGCCGATATCCTGCTGATTCAGCGGATCATTCCGCATCGCTATCCGTTTCTGCTGATCGACCGGGTGCGCGACGTCGTGCCCTTCAAGGGCGCTGTCGGCATCAAGAACGTGACCTTCAACGAGCCGCATTTTCAGGGGCATTTCCCTGCCGAACCGGTGATGCCGGGCGTGCTGGTGATCGAGGCGATGGCGCAGACTGCGGCGGTGGTGGTGGGGATCAGCCTCGATGTGATCGACAAGCCCCTGCTGACCTATTTCATGGCGATCGACGGTTGCAAGTTCCGCCGCAAGGTCAGCCCCGGCGATGTGCTGGAGCTGCATGTCACGGTGAAGCGTGGTGGCGGCAAGATCTGGAAATTCGTTGGCGAAGCGCGAGTTGACGGGCAGCTTGCCGCCGAGGCCGAGTTCACGGCGATGATGGACCTGAAGGGCTGAGCATGAGCATTGACGCATCCGCAGTGGTGCACCCCTCGGCCGTGATCGAGCCGGGCGCCGTGCTGGGCGCGGATGTGCGCGTGGGGCCATTCTGCGTTGTCGGGCCCAAGGTGGTGCTGGCGGCGCGGGTCGTGCTCAAATCGCATGTGGTGGTGGCGGGCGATACCGAGATTGGCGAAGACACGGTGGTCTATCCTTTCGCCTGCATCGGCGAGGCACCGCAAGATCTGAAATACCGCGGCGAGATGAGCCGGCTGCAAATCGGCGCGCGCAACCGTATCCGCGAATATGTGACGATGAACCCCGGCACCGAAGGCGGCGGGTTGATAACGCGGGTGGGCGATGATTGCCTGTTCATGGCATCTTCGCATGTCGCGCATGATGCGCAGATCGGAAATCGCGTGATTCTGGTCAATGGCGTGGCAATAGCGGGGCATTGCATCATCGAGGACGACGTGTTGGTGGGCGGGCTTTCGGGCGTGCACCAGTTCGTGCGCATAGGCCGTGGTGCGATTATCGGCGGGCTGACCATGGTCACCGCAGATGTCATTCCTTACGGATTGGTGCAGGGGCCACGCGGCGCACTGGAAGGGTTGAACCTTATCGGGCTGAAGCGCCGCGGCGCTTCGCGTGAGGAGATTTCGGAATTGCGCGCGCTTTACGCGGCACTGGGTGCCGGCACGCTTCGCGAGACCGCGCGCAAGGCTGCTGAGGGCGATGCAGTTGGGCCGAAGGCGCGCGAGGTGCTCGACTTCATTCTCGGCCCTTCTGATCGCAGCTTTCTTTCGCCGCAATGAGCCGCATCGCGCTCATTGCCGGGGCGGGGGCTTTGCCGCGCTTGCTGGTCGAGGGGCTTGGTCAAGACTTTGTGCTGGCCGAGTTGGAGGGGCAGCCAAGCGATGTAGCTAAAGAGGCGCTGAAGTTCCGGTTCGAGCGTCTGGTGCCTTTCCTCGACCATTTGCTGACAGAGGGGGTAGAGCGCGTGGTGATGGCCGGTGCCATGCGCCGCCCGCGCCTTGACCCAGAGCTGTTCGACGCGCGCACCGCAGCCTTGGTGCCGCGGCTTTTGGCGGCGATGCAGGGGGGCGATGATGCCGCACTGCGCACGATGATTTCGCTTTTCGAGGAATGGGGCTTTGAGGTGGTAGGCCCCGATAGCATCGCGCCGCAAATGGTGCCGGGCGAAGGTGTCTTGACCGGAGCTGTTACGCCGCAAGATGCAACCGATGCCGAATACGCCGCCCGGATCGTTGCGGCACTGGGTGCGCAAGATTTGGGGCAGGGGGCGGTTGTGGCCGCTGGCCTGTGCCTCGCGCTTGAATCGCTGCCCGGCACCGATGCGATGCTAGAGTTTGCGCGCCAGCATCGTGGCGTTTTGCCCGAACCGGCGCGCGCGCGCGGTTTGCTCTACAAGGCCCCAAAACCGGGGCAGGACCGCCGTGTCGATCTGCCCGCCATCGGCCCTGAAACCGTGGCCCGCGCGGCAACCGCTGGGTTGGCAGGTATCGTTTGGGAGGCGGGCGGGCTGATCCTGCTAGACCGCGCCGCCACTATCGCTGCGGCAGAGGCATCGGGCCTATTTCTCTGGTCGCGCGCGCCATGAGGTTTTTCCTCGTCGCAGGCGAGCCCTCGGGCGATGCGCTCGGTGCGGCACTGATGGCGGGCTTGAAGACGCTGGTGCCGGGGGTGACATTTGAAGGCGTCGGCGGCCCCTTGATGCAAGCCGAGGGTCTGAGCAGCCGCTTTCCGATGGAAGAGCTTTCGGTGATGGGCATCTGGGAGGTGCTGCCGCGCTACCGCGCGCTTAAACGCCGGATCGCGGAAACTGCGGCTGCGGTGGCGGCAAGCGGTCCGGACGCGCTCATTACCATCGACAGCCCTGACTTCTGCCTGCGTGTGGCACATGCCGCGCGCGCCCGCCGCCCCAAGCTGCGCACCATTCACTATGTGGCACCCTCGGTCTGGGCGTGGCGGCCGGGCCGGGCCGTGAAAATGGCACCCGATATCGACCATGTGCTGGCGCTGCTGCCGTTCGAACCGCCCTATATGCAGGCCGCGGGGATTGGCTGCGATTTTGTCGGCCACCCGGTTGTGGCAGCCCCCCGCGCGACGGCTGCCGAAGCCGCGGCCTTTCGTGAAACGCATATGATCGGCGCGGATCAACCGCTGGTGCTCTGCCTGCCCGGTTCGCGCCGATCCGAGGTGGCGCGGCTTGGCGCACGTTTTGACGAGGCCCTGATGCGCCTGCGGGACCGCGAACCCGCTTTGCGCGTGGTGCTACCCACTGTGCAGGGCGTCGCGGGCATGGTGCGCGCGATGGCGGCGCGCTGGCCGGTGGCACCGATCGTGGTGGAAACAGCCGCAGACAAACGCGCAGCCTTTGCCGCAGCCGATCTGGCCCTTGCCGCCTCGGGCACCGTCAGTTTGGAACTTGCGGCGTCACGGGTGCCCATGGTGATCGCCTATGACGTGGCGTGGCTTAGCCGCCCGATTTTCCGCATGTTGTTGCGCGTCGATACGGTGACGCTGGTCAACCTCGTCTCAAAAACCCGCGCTGTGCCCGAGTTCATCGGCGCAGATTGCCGCCCCGGCCCGATCGCTGCGGCGCTTTCGCACCTGCTGGAAGACGCAAGCGCGCGGGCCGAGCAATTGGCGGCGATGGATCTGACGATGCAGCAACTGGGCGAAGGCGGCGAGCCACCCGGGCTGCGCGCGGCGCGTGCGGTTCTGGCCGCACTTTGACGGTGCGACTTCTGTGCCGGATCACCAAGAATTGGCCTCCGCGGAACCTTAGGATTGAAAGGCGTTAGCGCGCGCCCGCGATCCAGCCGCCGCCAAGAACACGGCTGCTGGCAGGCGCATAGAAAACGCATGCCTGACCGGGGCTGACGCCTTCTTCCGGCTCGTGCAATTCTACCTCGACGGTGCCACCGGAGCGCACATGCAGCAATGCATCGCGCGGTGGGCGGGTAGAGCGAACGCGCACGCGGACAGGGATCTGCTGCCCCTCGGCCAGCGGGTCATCGCCAAGCCAGTTGATCTCTTTCAGCGCAATAAAACGCGCGGCAAGCTCTGCCTTGGGCCCCACGATCACGCGGCGTGTTTCTGGGTCAAGCTTGACCACGTAAAGCGGCTCTCCAAGCCCGCCGATACCGATGCCGCGGCGCTGGCCCACGGTGTAATGGATGACACCGCGATGCGTGCCGACCACATTGCCCGCCAGATCGACGATCTCGCCGGGGTCTGCGGCACCGGGGCGCAGCTTTTCGATGACCGCGGCGTAGTTGCCGTTGGGCACAAAGCAGATGTCTTGGCTGTCGGGCTTGTCGGCCACGCTAAGCCCATAGCGCGCGGCCAGCGCCCGCGTTTCGGACTTGGAGCTGAGATGCCCCAGCGGAAAGCGCAGAAAGGCCAGCTGCGCGGGCGTCGTCGAGAACAGGAAATAGCTCTGATCGCGGTTGGGGTCTGCGGCGCTGTGCAGCTCTGGCCCGCGCGGCCCCATCTTGCGCTGGATGTAATGGCCGGTCGCCATGCAATCGGCCTCCAACTCGCGCGCGGTGGCCATCAGATCTTTGAACTTCACCCGTTCGTTGCAGCGGATGCAGGGCACGGGGGTGGCACCCGCAAGATAGGCATCGGCGAACTCGTCAATCACCGCTTCGCGGAAGGTGTTTTCGTAATCGAGCACATAATGCGCAAATCCCATCGCCTCGGCCACGCGGCGCGCGTCATGGATATCCTGCCCGGCACAGCACGCGCCCTTTTTCGCCAGCGCCGCGCCGTGGTCGTAAAGCTGAAGCGTGATGCCGACGACATCGTAGCCTTCGTCCTTCAGCATTGCCGCAACGACCGACGAGTCAACGCCGCCAGACATCGCCACCACCACACGGGTGTCGGCCGGGGCCTTGGGCAGGCCGAGTGAATTGAGGGTTGTCATGGCTACTCCGGGGCCGGGTCTGCCGGAATATAGGAAAATGCAATGTAACCACAACCCCACGTTTCACCGCTCTTTAAGGGCGTTCGGCAAACATGCCCCAAGAACGCTGAAGGGGTAAGCGCATGTATTTGAAAAAAGTCATCGGTCCCCGCGCCGTGACTCTGCCCGATGGCACGATCCTGAGCCGTGCCGATCTGCCGCCAAGCAATACCCGGCGTTGGGTAGCCAGCCGCAAGGCGCTGCTTGTCAAAGCGGTGGCCAGTGGCCTGATTCCGCTGAAGGATGTGCTTGAAACCTATGACTTGAGCGAAGAAGAGTTCGGGGCCTGGGCCGACGCAGTCACGCGGCACGGAGAAGTTGCGCTGAAAGTCACCGCACTGCAAAAGTATAGACAACTTAAGGTAGATTAATCCACAATTTTGACGATAGTAACTCTGCGTTAACCATTTGTCCCCAAAGTTTCCTTGTTCGAGGGATTAATGCGGAGAACTGAGCATGCGGATTCTTCTGGTTGAGGACGATCCAACCACGTCGCGCAGCATCGAACTTATGCTGACCCACGCGAATCTGAACGTCTATTGCACCGACCTCGGCGAAGAAGGAATCGACCTCGCCAAGCTATATGACTACGACCTGATCCTGCTCGACCTCAACCTGCCTGACATGAACGGGCATGAGGTGTTGCGCCAGTTGCGTCTGGCGCGGGTCGAAACACCCATTCTCATCCTTACCGGCGTCGATGACACCGAGAACAAGCTCAAGGGCTTTGGCTTCGGCGCTGATGATTACATGACCAAACCGTTCCACCGCGAAGAACTGGTGGCGCGCATTCATGCGATCATCCGTCGCTCTAAGGGTCATGCGCAATCGATCATTCGCACCGGCAAGGTTGCGGTCAATCTCGACGCGAAAACCGTCGATGTCGATGGCAAGCCCGTGCATCTGACTGGCAAGGAATACCAGATGCTCGAGCTTTTGAGTCTGCGCAAAGGCACCACCTTGACCAAGGAGATGTTCCTGAACCACCTCTACGGCGGCATGGACGAGCCGGAACTCAAGATCATCGACGTGTTCATCTGCAAATTGCGCAAAAAACTTGCCGAGGTGACAGAGGGCGACAATTACATCGAAACCGTCTGGGGGCGCGGCTATGTGCTGCGTGATCCGCCAGCGGCCTCGATCGAGCGGCGCATTGCGGTGAACGCCTGAGCACTGGACCGCGCCGCGCCCCGGCCCTAGAAATCAGGGGTGGGGCGCGCGAGGTGGTCATGGCCGAAAATCAGAAATCGGATCAGGTGGAGGATAAGCCGGGCTTCGGCGCGGCCGCCGCCGAGGCTTTGGCGCTGCGCGATGCAGTCGCGCGCGCGAATGACGCCTATCATCGCCGCGATGCGCCCGAAATCTCGGACGCAGAATACGATGCGCTCAAGCGCCGCCTGATCGAGATCGAGGCGGAATACCCAGAGCTTGCTTTGCCAGACAGCCCGACCGCGCAGGTGGGGGCCGCGCCCGCCGAGGGTTTTGCCAAGGTCACCCATGCAGAGCCGATGCTGAGCCTTGAAAACGCTTTCGCTGCGGCAGATGTGGCAGATTTCGTCACGCGGATTCGCCGGTTTTTGGGAATGGACGAGGCCGCTCCCCTTGCCTTTACCGCTGAACCCAAGATCGACGGGCTTTCGCTCAGCCTGCGATACGAACGCGGCGTTCTCGTGCAGGCGGCGACGCGCGGCGATGGTGCTGTGGGCGAGAATGTCACAGAAAACGTGCGCAGCATTTCCGATATTCCGCAACGCCTTGAAGGCGCGCCAGCGCTGCTTGAAGTGCGCGGCGAAGTCTTTATGAGCCACGCGGATTTCATGGCGCTGAACGCGCGGCAATCTGCGGCAGGCGATAAGACATTCGCCAATCCGCGCAACGCGGCCGCAGGCAGCCTGCGCCAACTTGATGCGCGAATCACGGCATCGCGGCGCTTGCGATTTTTCGCCTATGCTTGGGGCGCGCTGTCCGAACCCTTGGCCATGACCCAG
>NZ_JBFHIA010000015.1:0-22968 GCF_041596715.1 Phaeovulum sp. | reverse complement strand
GACGATCAGCAGGACGATCCACAAGCTGTCAAAGACCGGGGTTATCGAAATCAGGGATCCGTCGCAATTCAGGGTTCTCGATTTGAAGAAGTTGATCGAACTTGGGCATATCGACGGGATATTCGAAAAGATGACCCGTGGACTTGTCGAACGGCGCAAGCGTCTCGACCGATTGGCGATGCAGGCGTCGCACAACCCAGCCTGCTATTGCGGCCGTTGAAGCAAACCGTTGACCACCATCAATGACCCGACTGCGCAGTTTGGGCACCCTTATGCTCGACGCGAAGTTTGACGAGGAGGTGTTCAGGTTCGCGCGCCCAAGTTTGCCACGGCGATCAAGGGCGCGGGTAAGATCACAGTCGAAGCGGCCTAGACCTCGTGTAACTTTCCCCCACGAGTCCAAGGACGTTTGCAAGGGTCGCGCTTTGCGCGACCCTTGTCGTTTTTTGCACGTAGTCGGCGGCGTGGGATGGAATTGGTTTCAGTTCCGCGCGCCGGGCATAAGCGGGCACCCCGAAACCGTCAAACGGCATCAGCCCTGCGGGTCTTTGGCACGCTTTTTGCGCACATAGAGTTCCAGCCGATGGTGGACGATTTCATAGCCCAGCGCATCGGCGATCTCGGCCTGTAGCTTCTCGATCCGGTCGTTGGCGAACTCGACCACCTCGCCAGAGTCGACATCGATCATGTGGTCATGATGCTGGGTTTCGGTATGTTCGAACCGCGCAGGCGTGCCCGCGAACTGGTGGCGCAAGATCACGCCCTGCGTCTCCAACTCGGTCAGCGTGCGATATACCGTCGAAAGCGAAATACCCGGAACCGCCTCTTCGGCACGGCGCTGCAATTCGACAGCCTCGGGATGATCTTCCGCCTCGGCCAGTACCGACAAAAGCGCAGCCCGCTGGCGGGTGATGCGAACGCCAGCGCGTCGCAGGGCTTTGGTCAGGTTTTCGGTTCGGCGTCTGATCTCGGGCATACCCTTCTTTTCGCGCAA
Organism: Phaeovulum sp.; assembly: GCF_041596715.1. Taxonomy (GTDB): domain Bacteria; phylum Pseudomonadota; class Alphaproteobacteria; order Rhodobacterales; family Rhodobacteraceae; genus UBA6213. The sequence continues at coordinate 21,974 of NZ_JBFHIA010000015.1, read as the reverse complement.
ATGTGCTGAAATGCGCAAGCCCCAGATGCAAATGATTTGCATTTACCTTGACAGTTGCAAATCATTCCTAAATGCATTCAGGGAACAACTTGAAGAGGTAGGCTTGATGATCGGTAGAAGAGCGGTTTTGGGATTGGTCGCAGGACTTTCGCTCTTTGGGGGTGCCGGGGCCGCCGCGGCACAGGACAAGCTCAAGGTCGTGACGACATTCACGGTCATTGCCGACATGGCACGGAATGTGGCGGGGGATGCGGCAGAGGTCGTCTCGATTACCCGCCCCGGAGCCGAGATTCATGGATACGATCCGACCCCGCGCGATCTGGTCAGGGCGCAGGGCGCGGACCTGATCTTGTGGAACGGGCTGAATCTGGAACGCTGGTTCGAACAGTTCTTCTCTAACCTTCGCGATGTGCCTTCTGCCACGGTTTCCGATGGTGTGCAGCCGATCGCGATCATGGGTGGGGAATACGCGGGCAAACCCAACCCGCATGCTTGGATGGCGCTCGATTCCGCCGAGATCTATATCGACAATATCCGCGACGCGCTCAGTGCGGCAGACCCCGCGAATGCCCAAACCTATGCCGCGAATGCCGAAGCCTACAAGGCAAAGCTGGCCGAGGTCATCGGCCCGTTGCGCGATGCCGCACGCGCCCTGCCCGAAAACCGCCGTTGGCTGGTGACATCCGAAGGGGCATTCTCGTATCTCGCGCGCGATTTCGGCCTGCAAGAGGTCTTTCTCTGGCCGATCAACGCCGATGCGCAAGGAACACCGCAGCAAGTGCGCATGGTGATCGATACGGTGCGAACGCATGGCATCCCCGTGGTGTTTTCTGAAAGCACCGTTTCGGACAAACCCGCAAAACAAGTCGCGCGTGAAACCGGCGCGGCCTATGGCGGTGTCCTTTACGTTGACAGCATCTCGGAACCCGATGGCCCGGTTCCGAGCTATCTTGACCTGCTGCGCGTGACCTCGGAAACCATTCTCAAGGGGTTGCAGGAATGAGCGATGACGGCATTCGCACCGAGGGGTTGACCGTTACGTATCGCAATGGGCACACGGCCCTGCGCAATGCCAGCTTTACGGTCCCACGCGGCACTATCACCGCACTGGTCGGTGTGAACGGGTCGGGAAAATCGACGTTGTTCAAGGCGCTGATGGGCTTCGTGCCCGTTTCGGCTGGCCGGATCGAGATCCTTGGGCAACCCGTCGCAAAGGTCCTAAAGCAGCAGGCAGTCGCCTACGTTCCGCAGGCCGAAGAGGTTGACTGGACTTTCCCGGTTCTGGTGGAAGATGTCGTGATGATGGGGCGCTATGGGCATATGGGGTTTTTCCGCCGCCCGCGCGCCGCCGACCACGAGGCCGTCTCCGTCGCACTGGCGCGCGTCAGCATGAGCGACTTTCGCAACCGCCAGATTGGCGAGCTGTCAGGCGGGCAGAAAAAGCGCGTCTTTCTGGCGCGGGCACTGGCACAAGACGCGCAGGTCATCTTGCTGGATGAACCGTTCACGGGCGTCGATGTTAAGACCGAAGAACAGATTGTCGGCCTTCTTCGTGATCTGCGCGATGAAGGGCGGGTGATGTTGGTTGCCACGCACAACCTCGGATCGGTTCCAGAGTTCTGCGATCACGTCGTGCTGGTAAAGGGCACTGTGCTGGCTTACGGCCCCACGGAAGAGATATTCACACCCGAACATCTGCGCGAAGCCTTTGGCGGGGTGCTGCGGCACTTCCTGCTTGAAGGGCAGCGATTGCATGCCGACGAAGACCCGCGCAAGCTTGACATCTTCACCGATGATGAGCGCCCGCTGGTGATCTACGACGATCGTGCACGCACCGTGAAGGGGCGATCATGATTTTGCTAGAACCCCTTGCCTACAGCTACATGACCAACGCGATCTGGGTTTCGGCGCTGGTCGGCGCGGTTTGTGCGTTTCTTTCAGCCTATCTGATGCTCAAGGGCTGGTCGCTGATCGGCGATGCTTTGGCGCATTCGGTGGTGCCGGGTGTGGCTGGCGCCTACATGCTCGGGCTTCCCTTTGCGATCGGTGCCTTTCTGTCAGGCGGCCTTGCGGCGCTGGCGATGCTGTTTCTACGCCAGACCTCCGGTCTGAAGGAAGACGTGGTGATCGGGTTGATCTTCACCGCCTTTTTCGGGCTGGGCCTGTTCATGGTATCGCTCAACCCGATGGCGGTGTCGATTCAGACCATCATCATGGGCAACATCCTTGCGATCTCGCCGGGCGACACATTGCAACTCGCCATTATCGGCGGGGTGTCGCTAGTTGTGCTGCTGGCAAAATGGCGCGATCTGCTGGCTGTCTTTTTCGATGAGGCCCACGCGCGCTCTATCGGGCTAAAGGTGACCGCGCTGCGGTTGATCTTCTTTACGCTTCTGTCTGCCTCGACCGTGGCGGCGATGCAAACAGTCGGGGCCTTCCTTGTGATTGCGCTCGTCGTAACGCCGGGGGCTACCGCCTACCTGCTAACCGACCGCTTTCCGAAGTTGCTGTTGCTTTCGGTCGCAATCGGCTCGACCACTTCGGCATTCGGCGCTTATCTGAGCTATTTCCTAGATGGCGCGACCGGCGGCGTGATCGTGTGCCTGCAAACGGCATTGTTTCTGATCGCATTGGTCTTTGCGCCAAAGCACGGAATGTTGGCCGCGCGCGCACGCGCCAAAGCCGCGTTGAGCGAGGTCGCGTGATGGCTGATCTGCTGATGCCGTTCCAGTTTCCGTTCATGCAGAATGCGATGTTGATCGTGGCGCTGATCGCCCCCGCAGCCGCGATGCTGAGCGCCTTTCTCGTGCTCAAGGGCTGGTCCTTGATGGGCGACGCGACCAGCCACGCGGTGCTGCCCGGCGTGGTTCTTGCCTATCTTGCGGGTATTCCGTTGATTATCGGCGCATTTCTGGCCGGGCTCGTCTGCGCGCTTGGCACCGGGTTCATCAAGGACAATTCGCGGATCAAGCAGGATACCGTCTTGGGCGTTGTATTCTCGGGCATGTTTGGATTGGGGATCGTGATCTACACGCAGATCGAGACAACGCTCCACCTTGACCACATCCTGTTTGGCAACATGCTGGGCGTCGGGGGTGAAGAGTTGTGGACCGCCGGGTTGATCTCGGGCGGCGTCGCGCTGATCCTTGGGTTGAAGTGGCGCGATTTTCTTGCGGAGAGCTTCGATCCGATACAGGCGAAGATGATCGGGCTTCCGGTCGCGTGGCTGCACTACGGATTGCTTGCCATTCTTTCGGCGACCATCGTTGCGATGCTCTCCTCGGTCGGCATTATCCTTTCGGTTGCTTATCTGATCGCACCCGGAGCCATAGCCTTTTTGCTGACGCGTCGCTTTGCAGCGATGCTGGGCGTGGCCGTCGGCGTGGCGCTCGTGGCGGGATTGACTGGCATCTATGCTTCCTTCTGGATCGATGCGGCACCGGCACCAACTATTGTGCTGATCATGACGGGAATGTTCCTGATCGCCTTGGCGTGGCGCAGGCTGCGCGAAAACCGCGCCACCGCGACGGGTTGATCGACCGGGGCAAACCCCTGCATAGCTGCGGCACTTGGCCAAAGCGCCAGAAGTTGCCCGACGCGGGCATGCTCAACCCTCGGTTGCCTCTGCCTGAACGGGTATGGTTACCCGGAACGTCGTACCAACACCAAGGTTTGACGAAACCTTAATATGCAGCCCCAAATACTCTGAGAACCGATGGGCGACCGCCAGGCCCAACCCCAACCCGCCGGATTTTCGGGTCAACGATTCTTCCACCTGCAAGAATGGATCGAACACCCTCTGCTGGAACTCGGCTGAAATACCAGGCCCAGTGTCTGAAACAATCAGCTCTATACATTGATCGCCCTGCTCGATGGCGATATCGACGCGCCCAGCCTCGGTAAACTTGATCGCGTTATCGACGAGGTTGGCCAATATCCTGCGAAGGCCATGCCGGTTGCCAGATACCGTCACCGGGTGGATATCCGTTCCCAGCACCAGCTTTTTTTCCTCGGCACGTGCCTTGAAATCTTCTGCCACCGAGGCAACCAACGCCGCGAGATCAATTTTTTCTGCGGTATTGCCAATCTTCCCGGCATCCAAAGCAGAAAGGTCAAGAATGCTTTGTATCATGTCTTGCAAACTTTTGGCCGAAGCACCCGCCCTTGCGGCATATCCTTGCAGTTCCGATAGCACTTCATCCAGCTGAAGCGCGACTTTCGCGCTATCGGCAGAGCCTTCATTGGCCGCAACAAGATTTTGGACAGATGGCAAGATGCGCGGATGGGCAAGAAACCGCAGGTATCCCAGAACAATTGTGAGCGGTGTCTTGAGCTCGTGGCTTACAATATTTAAAAACTCCGATTTTGCGTGATTTGCTGCCTCTGACTTTTCCGTTGCCTTGACGAGGTCGGTAACGTCCACCAGAAACCCGATCGTCTCACCCTCAGACGTGCGTGTTTCCGAAACCTTGATCCATCGACCATCGCTCGTTGGCTGAACGGCGGTCATGCTGCCTTCGCGATGTCGCCTAAGACGAGCCGCAATCCATTCCTGTTCCCGCCCATGGGCATCCTTGGCGGTTCCCGCATCAACGAGTTTCCCCAAGATTCTCTCGAAAGACCAGCGTTGCTTCAGGGCTTCGGGCGGTATGGAGTAGAACCTCAGATACTCGGTATTGCAGATCGATAGCCTGTCATTGTGGTCATAGAATGCAAACGCGCCGTTCATCGCCTCGAGCGCCTCGCGAAGCCGACGATCTGAGGATACTGACTTCTGCAAATATCGCGCCGCAAAGACCAGCGAGGCGCTTATCAACACGATCCCGAGCGCGAAGAAAAATCGTATTTCCGACACGTGCGGTGGATCTGTCGGCCAGCCGCCCTTTGGCGTGCCAGCTATTTCCAATGCAGTTCCCGGCATACTTAAGGCCATCACCACGGGCGCAGAGTTGAATACAGCCATGTCCCCGTAGAGCATCGCGCCCTGCGCGTCTGCCGCCTCGGCAGGATTTGTGGCCCGGACAGCAATATCAACGTCTGAGACATGTTCGAGGAACGACTCTTTGCCAAAGATGTCATCTGTCGAGAAAGTAGACGTGGCGACGCCGATTAAGCCCGCAGACTGACTTGATGCGGCGCTCTCGAAAATTGGCACGATAGCCAAGAAGGCATCAGCCTTGCCTTCAAACTCGACAGGACCAACAAGCACATTCTGACGTGAGGCAATTGCAAATTGGGCGGCAAAGGCAGCGTCTTGAATAACCCAATCCGGTAGATAGATCAGGGGAACACCTTCCGTCGGCAGTCCGCTACGGAGTAACGGGGCGGCACGTAAAAACGCCACGTCCAGCGACCACGGATCAAAGTGGGGAATCTCTACCTTGATGGCGGTGGCGGATGGGTCTGATGGATCCAGCCCAGACGCGACCTCAGCGGAGTGGTGCGCGATTTCTGAAAATATTTCGGCAAACATCTTCTCAAGGGCAATTTTAGCCTGCTGAACTTCGGTCGCGACTGCACGATGATTTTCATCATGAAAATCAGAAGTCATCGCGCGCTGGACACTTCCCCACACGAATGTCGCGATTAATAAAATCAACGCTATCAGTAGTGTGTAGACAATGCCCCAGAAGTGACTGGTTGAATATCTCTGCATTGCGTGCCCTGCCCTTGCCGCCTCGGGACTTCGCGCGCCACCGCGTTCACTTAATTAAAGCACTACACCACGGCGCACCGGCGTGGCGCAACGATGCGCTTTGCTTCGCCCAAAGGTAGAGTATTTTTGGTGCGGCAATACTACAGCCAGACGGCGCAACAACTGCCCCCTGACGCGCGTCGCGCATTGGCAAACCCCTCGGAAATCGATCGCTGCAAGACATCGACGAAAACCGTAAAAAACACGGCCGTTCCTGCCCGGGGCTTCGGGGGGCGAAAGCTGCGCGCGCCACTTCCGGCACCAAGCGTCTGCCCCGCTGCATCCGCGCGTTCGCGATGCCCGATACTGCACGCGGATCAGTGGCACCGCGCTTTTCCAGCCCGTCCGATTGGATAAGTTCTTGCGGTACTTGACGGGCTTGGTTCTGTTCGGTTTCTGGTAGACCAGCATCTAGTGCGCGTGGCGAAACTTGACACAAGCGGTATAGATGCCGAATAGTATCTTTACGCGTGGCAATGTATTTGTGCGCCCCAACGATGAGGCAAGAGGCGAGGCAATGCGACACGACCGGGTGAGAACGATGGAGGAGTTTGCCTCGCTTAGCGGCATCTCGCGACCAACCCTCTCCAAATACTTCAATGACCCGAACTCCGTGCGCCAATCGACACGGGGGCGGATAGAGGCCGCGCTGGCGCGCTACAACTACACCCCGAATGTCTATGCTATCAATCAGAACCGCCAATTGACGCGGAACATCGGCATCGTCGTGCCCTACCTCGCCGACCCGTTCTTTGCCGAAGTCGCACGAAAGATCGAGCCGCTTTGCGCGCAGTCGAGCTTTAATCCCATCTTGCTAAGCTCGCACGGAGACCCGGACCGAGAGATCGCGAACCTTGAAAGTCTCAGGGCGATCAGGCCAGCGGGCGTCTTGCTTGCCCCGCTCGGGCGCCGCTCAAAAATTGACGGTCTCGAAGCGTTCTGCCGCGATATTCCGACCGTGCTCTTCGACTGCGACGTAGAGGGCGCGGGGGATGCGTTCTATGGCTCGAACAATGCGCAAAGTATTGGGTTAATTGTAGAATATCTAAGCCGAACAGGCCAACCACCTGCGTTTTTCGAGATGCGAGACGCACCAAACCCCAATGCCAACAAGCGACGCGCAGCCTACGAGGCGGCGATGCGCAAACTGGGGCAAGAACCCATGATTCTCGTTGCAGAAGGCTCTGATTGGAACTTTGAGGAGGTCGCTTACACCGGGGCCGGACGTATGATGGCAGAGCGTCGGCTGCCGACCGATACGGTCTTGTGCAGCAATGATCGCCTTGCCATCGGGTTTCTGGCCGCAGCCTATGAACACGGCTTCAGGGTAGGTATCGGCCACGGCCATGCGCTGCGCGTCGCGGGCCACGACGACCACCCTTATGCAAGGTTTTCCTGCCCATCCCTGACAACGGTTTCACAAGACTACGACTCCATTTCAAAAGGCAGCATGGACCAGCTTTTGTCGATCATCGACTCTGGCCAGCGCCCGGATTCAAAGGCTTCCTCGCTGTTCAATGGCGCCTTGGTTTTGCGGAAGTCAGCCTAGAAACATTACGCGTGTAAAGAAAAAGATTGACGCGAGAGCAGCGCTTGACCTAGAGTCATCCGGCCACATCCAAGTTCAGGGAGGATACGGATGTTACTCAAGCGCATTCTTGGCGCCAGCACGGCGCTTACGTTCTGCACTGCAACGGCCTTCGCTCAGGGCGCCAGCATCACCATCGCCACAGTCAACAACGGCGACATGATCCGTATGCAGGGTTACACAGAGCAGTTCACCGCGAAGACCGGCATCAGTGTCGAGTGGGTGACGCTCGAAGAAAACGTCCTGCGCCAACGCGTGACGACAGACATCACGACAAGCGGTGGTCAGTTCGACATCATGACCATCGGCATGTACGAAACCCCAATCTGGGCCGCCAATGGCTGGCTCGTGCCGCTTGACAATTTGTCGGCCGAATACGATGTGGGCGATATCCTGCCCGCGATGGCCGGGGGCCTGAGCTATGACGGCACACTTTATGCCGCGCCGTTCTACGGCGAGAGCTCTATGATCATGTATCGCACCGATCTGATGGAAGCCGCCGGGCTGACGATGCCCGAAGCACCCACTTGGGATTTCATCCGCGAGGCCGCCATCGCAATGACGGATCGGGGCAATGAGGTCTATGGCATCTGCCTGCGCGGCAAGGCGGGATGGGGCGAAAACATGGCCTTCCTGACCGCGATGTCCAATTCCTTCGGCGCGCGCTGGTTCGACGAGAACTGGCAGCCGCAGTTCGACACAGAGGCATGGGCGAACACGCTCAACTTCTACATTGATCTGATGAACGAAGCCGGTCCTCCGGGCGCGTCGAACAACGGGTTCAACGAGAACCTGTCGCTGTTCCAGCAGGGCAAGTGCGGCATGTGGATCGACGCCACTGTTGCGGCGTCCTTCGTGACCAATCCTGATGACTCTGCCGTGGCCGACAAGGTCGGCTTCGCATTGGCACCGAATACAGGTTTGGGGCGCAATGCCAACTGGCTCTGGGCTTGGGCGCTGGCGATCCCGGCGGGTACCGATCAGGCCGATGAGGCGCTTCAATTCATCGAATGGGCAACCTCTCGCGAATATACAGCGCTGGTAGCCGCAAACGAGGGCTGGGCCAACGTGCCGCCGGGTGCGCGCACCTCGCTCTATGAGAACCCCGACTATCAGGCGGTGCCGTTTGCCGAAATGACGCTGCGGTCGATCCTGTCGGCAGATCCGCTTAACCCGACGGTCGATCCGGTGCCTTACGTAGGCGTCCAGTTCGCTGCGATCCCGGAGTTTGCGGGCATCGCAAGCCAAGTGGGGCAAGAGTTTTCTGCCGCTCTTGCAGGCCAAGAAACGGCCGAACGCGCCCTCGCAAAAGCGCAAGCAATTGTCAGCGAGGAAATGGAAGCCGCGGGCTACTAAGCCGCGCAGTTCCACTCGGGCGGCGGTTTCGCCGCCGCCCGTATGCCACCGCTTCTTCCGCTACGATCTGCCACGCCGCCCCTAGTAGGGCCTGACAGGAAAGGCATTAGCTCATGGCAACCCAGCACTCTCGATCCGCCGCGCGCCTAATGATGGCCCCTGCCGTGATCCTCCTTCTGGGATGGATGCTGGTGCCACTGACGATGACCCTGTGGTTCTCGTTTCGCCAATATCTGCCGCTGCGCGGCGGTGATCTGGGCTGGGCAGGCTTTGGCAATTATGTGCGCTTTGTCACATCAAGCTCTTTCTGGCCCAGCGTTCAGACCACGCTGATTATCGTCGGCGGCGTTTTGATTATCACCATCGTACTTGGTGTTCTGCTGGCGCTTTTGCTCGATCAGCCAATGTGGGGCCAAGGTATCGTGCGCATTCTCGTCATCGCGCCGTTCTTCGTGATGCCCACAGTCTCGGCGCTGGTGTGGAAAAACATGTTCATGGACCCGGTCAACGGGCTGTTCGCTCATCTGTGGCGCCTGTTCGGGGCCGAACCGGTGTCTTGGCTGACCGATATGCCGCTGGGATCTATTGTCATGATCGTTTCGTGGCAATGGCTGCCCTTTGCCACGCTCATCCTGCTGACGGCTGTCCAATCACTCGATAGCGAGCAGCTTGAAGCCGCCGAGATGGACGGCGCTTCGAAGATTTCGCGCTTCGGCTATATCATTCTGCCGCATCTGGCACGGGCGATCACAATCGTCGTGCTGATCCAGACGATCTTCCTGCTGTCGATTTTCGCCGAGATTTTCGTCACGACCGGCGGTGCATTCGGCACAAGGACGCTGACCTATCTTATCTATCAGCGGGTTCTCGAAAGCCAGAACGTGGGTCTGGGCAGTGCGGGCGGCGTTTACGCCATCATCCTCGCCAATATCGTCGCCATCTTTCTGATGCGCATCGTTGGCAAGAACCTGGATCGCTGAGGAGGCTTCAATGGCACGCACAGTAACCCCGCAGCGAAAAGCTCTGAATACAACCTTCGCTTGGATTGTTGGTCTCTTGATCTTCTTTCCGATCCTCTGGACGATCTTGACGAGCTTCAAGACCGAGGCCGAGGCCATCGCAAGCCCGCCGCTGTTTCTGAACTTCAGCTGGACGTTAGAAAATTACGCAGTCGTGCAGGAACGGTCGGATTACCTGCGGTATCTGTGGAACTCGGTCATCATTGCAGGCGGCTCGACGCTTCTGGGCGTGCTTGTGGCGGTGCCGGCAGCATGGTCCATGGCCTTCGTGCCCTCTGTGCGCACCAAGGACATCCTGCTTTGGATGCTGTCCACCAAGATGTTGCCCGCGGTCGGCGTGCTCTATCCGATCTATCTGATCTGCATCCGGCTTGGCATTCTCGACAGCCGCGCAGCACTGGTGGTGATCCTGATGCTAATCAACCTGCCGATCATCGTCTGGATGCTCTACACCTATTTCCGGGAAATCCCGGGCGAGATTCTTGAAGCTGCGCGGATGGACGGCGCCGGTCTGCGCGAGGAAATCCTTTATGTGCTGACCCCAATGGCGGTGCCCGGCATCGCCTCGACCATCCTTCTGAACTTCATCCTCGCTTGGAACGAGGCGTTTTGGACGCTGAACCTCACCGCGGTCAATGCCGCGCCGCTGACCGCGTTCATCGCCAGCTACTCCAGCCCCGAGGGTCTGTTCTTCGCCAAACTGTCGGCGGCCTCGACCATGGCCATCGCACCCATCCTCATCCTTGGCTGGTTCAGCCAGAAGCAACTCGTGCGCGGCCTGACCTTCGGCGCGGTCAAGTAAGGGAGCAGACCTATGGGAAAGATCACGCTTGATAAGGTAACAAAGAGCTTTGGCGAGGTTGAGGTCATCCCGCCTTTGAACCTGACCATCGAAGACGGCGAGTTCTGTGTCTTTGTGGGCCCGTCCGGCTGCGGCAAATCTACGCTTTTGCGCATGATCGCCGGGCTGGAGGACATCACTTCTGGCAGCATCCGCATCGATGGTGCCGACGCCTCGAAGGTGCCACCCGCCAAGCGCGGGCTGGCGATGGTGTTCCAATCCTACGCGCTTTATCCGCATATGAGCGTGCGCAAGAACATCGCCTTTCCCATGCGCATGGCGGGCCTTTCGCAGGAAGAACAGGCGCGTCGCATCGAGGCCGCAGCGAAGGCGCTAAACCTGACAGATTATCTGGACCGCCGCCCCGGTCAGCTTTCCGGCGGGCAGCGCCAGCGTGTCGCGATCGGGCGCGCCATTGTGCGCGAGCCTGCGGCGTTTCTTTTCGACGAGCCACTTTCAAACCTCGACGCCGCCCTACGGGTGGGGATGCGACTGGAAATCAGCGAACTGCACGAGCGGCTCAAGACCACGATGATCTATGTCACCCACGATCAGGTTGAAGCCATGACGATGGCCGACAAGATCGTCGTGCTGCGCGCGGGCCATATCGAACAGGTCGGCACGCCGCTAGAGCTTTACCACTCACCCCGCAACCTTTTCGTTGCGGGCTTCATCGGCAGCCCCAAGATGAACCTGATCGAGGGCGACGAGGCCGCCAAGCATGACGCGCACACGATCGGTGTGCGCCCCGAACATATCGACATGAGCGAAGACGGCCCGTGGCAGGGCGTCGTGGGTGTGGCCGAGCATCTGGGGTCTGACACCTTCCTGCACGTGCACGGCACCGGGCTTGCCGAGACACTGACGGTGCGCGCAACCGGCGAGGTAGCGGTACGCCACGGCGACGAGGTCAAGCTAAAGCCGCGCGCCGATCAGATCCATCGCTTTGACACCTCTGGCCTGCGAGTCGCGTGATGCGGCTTCAAGGCAAGACGGCGCTGATAACAGGGGCGGCCCGCGGCATCGGGCTTGCCTTCGCGCGCGCCTATGTCAACGAAGGTGCGAAAGTGGCACTGGCCGATATCGACATCTCGCGCGCACGCGCTGCGGCGGCAGAAATCGGCGATGCCGCGACCGCAATAGAATTGGACGTCTCGGACCAAGCTTCAATCGATGCAGGCGTTGCTGCGGCTATTGGCGCGCTTGGCCGGATCGACATCCTTATAAACAACGCCGCCATTTTCACCGCCGCGCCGATAACCGAAATCACCCGCGCCGATTACACCCGCGCCTTCGAAATCAACGTCGCCGGCACTCTCTTCACGCTTCAGGCCGTTGCCCGGCACATGATCGCCGAGCGTATTGAAGGGCGCATCATCAACATGGCAAGCCAAGCCGGACGCCGCGGCGAGCCGCTTGTCGCGGTCTATTGCGCAACGAAATCTGCCGTCATCAGCCTGACCCAGTCTGCCGGGCTGAATCTTATCCGGCATGGCATCAATGTGAACGCGATCTCGCCCGGGGTCGTGGACGGCGAACACTGGAACGGAGTCGATGCCCTTTTCGCCAAATACGAAGGCAAGGCGTCCGGCCAGAAGAAAGCAGAGGTGGGCGCAAACGTCCCCTTTGGTCGCATGGGAACGCCCGAAGACCTGACCGGAATGGCGATCTTCCTCGCCACCGACGAGGCCCGCTATATCGTGGCGCAAACCTACAACGTAGATGGCGGGCAATGGATGAGCTGATGGACCAGAAACCCGTAAAACTTCGCCGCGCGAACCTCGACGTGCTGCCCGAAAACGTGCTGACACCGACCTACGATGTCCAAGACCTTGCACCCGGCATCGTTCACATCGGGGTTGGCAATTTTCACCGTGCGCATCAGGCGTGGTATTTGCACCGGCTCTTGCAAGAGGGGATTGCGCGCGATTGGGCGATCATCGGCGCGGGGGTGCGGGCAAGCGACGCTGCCATGCGTGAAAAGCTGCTCGCACAAGACTGCCTTACCACACTGATCGAATTGCGCCCCGACGGCACCTCTGCCGAGGTTTGTGGTGCGATGGTCGGGTTTCTACCGGTCGAGCCGGACAACGCCGCGCTGATCGCGCAAATGGCCGATCCGGCCATTCGGATCGTGTCGCTTACAGTCACCGAGGGTGGCTATTTCGTGAACCCAAGCACCGGTGCATTCGACGCAGAGCACGCGGATATCGTCTTTGACGCAAGCCACCCCGATAGGCCAAGAACCGCGTTCGGCGCCATCGTCGCGGCGCTCGGGCGCAGAAGGGCCGCAGGCCACGGCCCCTTCACCGTGCAAAGCTGCGACAACCTGCGTCACAACGGTGACATAACGCATGACGCGGTCGTATCGCTCGCTCGTCTCAGCGATCCATCCCTTGCCGACTGGATCGAGGCGCGGTGCACCTTTCCCAATTCTATGGTCGATTGCATCGTTCCCGCCACCGGCGCCACCGAGATTGCAAAGGCGCGTGAGTTGGGGATCATCGATGCAGCCCCAGTCACGCACGAAAACTTCCGCCAATGGGTCATCGAAGATGCTTTCTGCGCAGGCCGCCCGGATTGGGACCGCGTCGGCGCAACCTTCACCAACCGGGTGCATGACTACGAGACCATGAAGATACGTATTCTGAATGCTGGCCATCAGATACTCGCCAACGCGGGCGAAATATTGTCGGTCGAAACGATCGCAGATTGCATGGCGCACCGCGAAATATCTGCCCTTTTTCACAAGGTTCAGCGCGAGGAGATCGTCCCCCACGTGGCCCCTGTTCCGGGCATGACCCCACTCGACTATGTGGCGTTGATCGAGACGCGCTTCGCCAACCCAGCGATCCGCGATACCACGCGCCGTGTCGCCTTTGACGGCTCGTCCCGCCATACCGGTTTCGTCTTGCCGATCCTGCGCGATGCACTGGCCGCCGATATGTCCGTCGAGGGGCTGAGCCTTGTAGAAGCGCTCTGGGCCCGAATGTGCGCAGGCACCCGCGAAGACGGAACCGCAATCACCCCCAACGATCCAAACTGGAACGCCCTGCAAGCCGCGGCCATGGCCGCGAAAACGCGCCCCTCTGCGTGGCTCGAGCAGCGCGAATACTATGGCAGCCTCGCGCAAGATGCGCGATTTGCGGCGGCCTTTGATCGTTGGCTGGGGATGATCTGGCAAAAGGGCACGAGAGCCGCGCTTCAGCTCTATTCCGGGCAGGCGGCGGCGCAGTGAAGGCAAAGCCTTAGGCACAGCCGGAGCCTGCCTTAAGCTGCCTTCATGCGCGCCGGTGGGGTCCCGTGCCAGACTTGCGGCAACCGCCCCAACATCCTGCCCCGTGCTTGCGCAAGGGGCGTGGCCCCCTAGCCGTGCTTTACCATCACGTGGCGCACGACGGTGTAGTCTTCCAGCGCGTAGCTGCTCATATCCTTGCCATAGCCGCTTTGCTTGAGGCCACCGTGGGGCATTTCATTGACCAGCATGAAATGCGTATTCACCCATGTGCAGCCATAGCGCAGCTGCGCAGCAGAGGACATGGCGCGGCCCACATCACGGGTCCAGACCGATGAGGCAAGGCCGTAGTCGCTGTCATTCGCCCAGCCGATCGCCTCTTCGACATCCGAAAACGGGGTGATCGAGACCACCGGGCCAAACACCTCGCGCCGCACGATCTCGTCTTCCTGCTTCGCGCCGGCAACAACGGTGGGGCGATAGTAAAAGCCCTGATCCATCGCGGCACCGCCCGTTGTCACCTCAATATGGCCAAGCTCGCGCGCGCGGTTCACGAAACTTGCCACTCGGTCGCGCTGGCGCAGGCTGATGAGCGGGCCGATTTCGTTGGTGGTGTCGTCATCGTTTCCAAGGGCTATCGAAGACACAGCCGAAGTCAGATCGGCCACCAGATTGTCATAGACCTTCTTGCCCGCGTAGATCCGGCAAGCGGCGGTGCAATCTTGACCGGCGTTGTAGAAGCCGAACGCGCGCAGCCCCTCGACCACTTCACTGATGTCGGCATCGTCAAACACGATGACCGGGGCTTTGCCGCCCAGTTCCAGATGTGTGCGCTTGATCGTTTTGGCGGCCGCGTCGAGCATCTTCTTGCCTGTCGCCACATCACCGGTCAGCGAAATCATATCGACGCCGGGGTGGTTGATAAGCGTGCTGCCCACCGTATGCCCACGCCCCGAGACCACGTTGACCACGCCTTCGGGCAGTTCCTCGGCCAACACATGCGCCAGCTTCAGCGCCGTCAGTGGGGTCTGTTCGGAAGGTTTGAAGATGATCGTGTTGCCACCTGCAATCGCGGGGGCAAGTTTCCAAGCCATCATCATCAGGGGATAGTTCCACGGTGCAATCGAGGCCACCACGCCGATTGGATCGCGACGGATCATCGAGGTGTGCCCGGCCAGATATTCGCCCGCGGCCATGCCTTGTTGGGTGCGCACCGCGCCTGCGAAAAAGCGGAAGCAATCGACAATCGCGGGAATCTCGTCTCCGCGTGCGGCGTTGATCGGTTTGCCGCAGTTCAGGGCTTCGAGTGCCGCGAAAGCGTCTGCATCGGCCTCAATGCGATCCGCGATGCGCAAAAGCGCTGCCGAGCGCTCTGCCGGGGTGGTGCGCGACCAGCCGCCAAATGCCTTGCGCGCGGCCGCGACGGCGCGATCAATCTGGCCGCCAGATGCCTCGGGAACTTCGAGTATCAGCCCGCCGGTGCGCGGGTTCAGCACTTGTTCGCACGCATCCTGGCCAGCCTCGAAGCTGTTTCCGATCAAAAGCCGTGTATCAATATTCATGGCGGTCTCCCCCTGAGGTTATTTGCCACCGCCCGCGGTCTCAGATCCGCCGCGGGTCAGGTAGTAGGCGATAAGAATGGGAATGAAGGTCGTGGCGAACACAACGATAGCAACGACATTGGTCACCGGGCGCTGACGCGGGCGCACCAGTTCCTGCAACATCCAGATCGGCAGCGTGCTCTGCTGGCCCGCAGTGAAGGTGGTGACAATCACCTCATCGAACGACAGCGCAAAGGCCAGCATCGCTCCCGCCAGCAGGGCCGAACCGAGGTTTGGCAGCAAGATGTGGCGGAAGGTCTGGAAACTGTTTGCGCCAAGGTCGGCGGAAGCCTCGGTAATCGAACCCGATAGCCGCCGAAACCGCGCCACTGCGTTATTGAATACGATCACGATGCAGAAGGTGGCGTGGCCAAGGATGATCGTCAGCGTAGAAAACGGGATATCCATCAGCGAAAAGGCCGAGCGCAAGCTCATCCCGGTGATGACGCCGGGCAGCGCAATCGGCAGAATGATCAGCAGCGACAGCTGGTTGCGGCCGAAAAACCGCGCGCGCGACATCGCGGCGGCGCAAAGCGTGCCAAGGATCAGCGCCAATACCGTAGAGATCGCCGCAACCATCAGTGACAGATACAATGGTGGCCAGATATCGGCCCGGTTCCACGCGACCGCAAACCACTTCAGCGTCAGCCCCGGCGGCGGAAACTGATAAGTGCGCTCCTCGGTCGTGAACGCGTAAAGAAAGATCAGCATGATCGGCAGGTGCAGAAACAACAGCCCACCGATGGCTGCCAGTGTCAGGCTCTTTGGGGCACGGTTATCAGAGTGCATCGAAAGCCCCCGCGCGTTTGGCAAGGCTGAGGTAAATCAGCATGATGATGATCGGCACCACCGCAAATGCGGCGGCCAAGGGCAGGTTTCCGGCGGTTCCTTGCAACTGATAGACCGCAAGGCCAATGAAGCGCGCCGAGGTGCCGATGATCTGCGGGATGATGTAATCGCCCATCGTCAGCGAAAAGGTGAAGATCGAACCCGCAACCACACCCGGCATCGCCAGCGGCAGAATTACCGTGCGAAAGGTCTGCGCCGGCGTCGCGCCAAGGTCAGAAGATGCCTCCAACATCGACTTTGGCACGCGTTCCAGTGCGGCCTGCATCGGCAAGATCATGTAGGGTAGCCAGACATAGACAAACACAAGGAAGGTTCCCAGAAACGACGTCGAAAGCGAGTTGCCACCAACACCCGGCAGAGCCAGCGCCGCATCGAGCAGAAAGCCAAGCCCAAGCCCATCGGCAACCCAAGTGACGATGCCCTCTTTCGCAAGGATCAATTTCCAAGCGTAGACCTTGACCAGATAGCTCGACCACAAGGGCAGCATGACGCCAAGGTAAAAGACCGCTTTCCAGCGACCGATTGCATAGCGCGCGGCATAATAGGCGATGGGAAACGCAAGAACGGCTGAGGCCAACGTGACCGAGGCAGACATCACCAGCGTTCGCAGAATGATATCGAAATTGGCGGGCCGCAGCAGTTCGATATAGGTCTTGAGCGTGAACTCTCGCACCACCAGCCCGGAAAACTCGTCAATCGAATAGAAACTTTGCAGCAATAGCGCCGCGAGCGAGCCGATATAGACCACCCCCAACCACAAAAGCGGAGGCGTGATCAACAGCACCAGCAAAACCGTTGGTTTGCGCCAGAAAATGGCAGTCAGCCGGTCGCCGACGCCGCGCTCGGGTAGAAGGGCGGTTCTCATGCCTCCTCCATCGGATGCAGATCCGCGGTATCGAAGGCGATGCCCACCTCGGCACCCTGTTCGGGCAAAGAGGTGCCGGCGGGCACCAGCACCCCAAGCTCTGCGCCCGCAACGGCCACTGTCACGCGTGTGCCAGCGCCAAGGTAGCGCAGACCAGTAACCGTGCCGGTCAATTCAGTAGTGGCCGCAGCCGTAAGCCGCAGTGCTTCGGGGCGCAGGCTTGACCAATTCGGCGCAGCACCAAGGCGCTGTGCAAGCTCGGGCGGCAGCACGTTGGAAGAGCCGACAAAATCAGCCACGAAACGGGTGCGCGGCTGCGTGTAGATTTCAGAAGGCGTGCCGATCTGGGCAATCTTGCCGTGGTTGAATACGGCCAACCTGTCGGCCATGCTCAACGCCTCGCTCTGATCGTGCGTTACGAATACGAAGGTGATGCCAAGCCGCTTTTGCAGTGCTTTCAACTCATCCTGCATCGCCTCGCGCAGCTTCAGATCCAATGCCCCAAGCGGCTCATCAAGCAGTAGCACACGCGGCTCGTTCACCAGCGCGCGGGCCAGCGCCACGCGCTGGCGCTGCCCGCCCGAAAGCTGCGCCGGTTTCCTGTCGCCAAACCCATCGAGTTTGACCAGCGCCAGCATCTCTTCGGCCTTCGCATTGCGCGTGGCACGCCCTACCCCCTTGACCATCAGGCCGTAGCCGACGTTTTCCCGCACGCTCAGATGCGGAAACAGGGCGTAATCCTGAAACACCGTATTGACGTTGCGCCGATTGGGCGGCGTGTTCGATACATCCTGCCCAAAGATGCGGATCGAACCGCGGGTCGGCTTTTCAAACCCCGAAATCAATCGCAGGCACGTAGTCTTGCCCGAGCCTGATGGGCCAAGCATGGCAAAAAAGGTGCCTTCGGCAACGGTCAGGTTCACCTCGTCCACCGCGCGCACCGGGCCGAAATGGCGCGAGACGGAGTCGAATTCTACAGCAGCAGTCATTGGGGGCTCGATAAATCATTGGGAGGTGCGCCTAGATGGCGCACCGCCAAGCAGATGGGAAAGGGGCGCGCAATCTGCGCACCCCGCTTGATTGCGCGCTCAGCGACCGCCGATCACGCCGATATAGTCCGAAACCCAACGGTAGTATGGGACACATTCGCCTTGGGCGCATTTGCTGACCGGCGTGGTCCAGAAGCGGATCTTCTCAAAGTCGTCCATGCCGTTGGCGGTGCAGCCCGCTGCATCAAGCATACCGCGCCCATCGGTACAGGCGGCCGGCACTGAAGGGTTGGCACCAAACCAGACAGCGAGATCCGATTGCAGGTTGGAAGCAAGGCTATGCTCGATCCACTTGTAGGCGCAGTTCGGGTTGGCCGCATCGACGTGCAACATCGTGGTATCGGCCCAGCCTGTCGCCCCCTCGGCGGGGATCACAGAGGCAACCGGGAAGCCTTCGCTTTGCAACAGGTTCACCTGGAACGGCCACGAACCCGAGGCGACCACGCCTTCGTTCTTGAAATCGTCCATCTGGATAAAGGCGTCATGCCAATACCGCCCAACCAGCGTGCGCTGCACGCGCAGCAGATCAAGCGCCGCTGCGTATTGATCCTCGTTCAGCTCGTAAGGCGAGGTGATGCCAAGCTCGGGATTGTGCGTCATCAGGTATTGCGCCGCATCGGCAATGTGGATCGGCCCGTCATAGGCCTGCACCCGGCCCTTGTTGGACATGCCGTCAGGCAGGGTCATTTCCTCGAACACCACGTTCCACGAGGTGGGGGGCGCATCTTTGAAAGCCTCGGTGTTATACATCAGCACGTTCGGCCCCCACATGTAGGGCACCCCGTAATGCACACCGTCCACCACATACCAAGGCGCGTTCTGAAGGCGCGGGTCAACAGTGGACCACGACGGGATCAGGTCGGTGTTGATCGGTTGCACCCGCTTGCCCGCGATCAATCGCAGGCTCGCATCGCCGGAGGCGGTGACAAGGTCAAACCCGCCCTCGTTCATCAGCGACACCATTTCATCCGAAGTGTTGGCGGTCTTGACGTTTACCTTGCACCCCGAAGCGGCCTCGAAACCCGTGACCCAGTCGAAGCTGGGGTCAGTCTCGCCGCGCTCGATATAGCCGGCCCAAGCGACAATGTTGACTTGGCCTTCCGAAGCCCCGACCGAGGCAATCTGCGCGGTAGCCGGGCCGACTGCCAACAGCAGCGCAAGTGCACTGGTACCCATGAGTTCAAGTGTTTTCATTCTTTGGCTCCCTGTGGTTTTGCTCTGCGTCGGGCAGAGCTTTTTGTTTTGACGAATTGCGCGAAACCTAAGCCTCTCGCAAATGGCTTCGCAATATCAAAACGCAGAATGAAGGTATCGGTCAAACCGATAGCTGAGCGCGCGCCAACTTGACGCCGCGTCCGATGCCAAAACCTTAGCGCGAAGGGATGGTGCCTTGCGCAGAGCGGATGAAATTAAAGGCAACCTGACTAAGCGGCGCGCCCTTGCGCCACGCAAGACCGACCTGAACCGATGGCAATTCGCTCGACACATCGCGGATTTCGATGCGATCGCCCTCTAGGGACCAAGGGCGATAGACCAGACTGGGCAGAATCGCGAGCCCCGCACCGGTTGCAACAAGGCTTCTGACCGCCTCGACCGAACGGGTACGAAACGCGACCTCCGGCTTTACGGCAAGCGCTGCCATCAGGTGGCGCATACTTTCTTCGATTTCGTCCACCATCAGCTGTATCAGCGGCTGCCCCGCCAACTGTTCCAGCGCAATCGCCTCTTGCTGCGCCAGCGGGTGGCCAAGCGGCAACCAAAGCCGGTAGGGCGAAACCAGCAGCGCCTCGACATGAAGCGCCATCCGGTCGCGCACCGAAGAGGTCAGCAACACCGCAACATCAAGCTCGCCCCCGATCAGCAGGTGTTGCAGGTATTCGCCGCTGTCTTCGATCACGTTCAGCTCGACCTGTGGGTAAGCGCGGCGAAATCGTGACAGAATGTCCGAAAGCACATAGCCCGCAACCAGCGATGTGACACCCAGCGATAACCGCCCGGTGACCTGCACGGCGTCATCCTGAAACGCGGTGCGCGCGGTGGCCACATCCTGCAAAATCTGGCGCGCATGGCGCAGAAAGGCGCTGCCTTTATGGGTGATTTCCATACCCCGTGCCTGTCGGTCGAACAGGGTCACGCCAAGGTCATCTTCAAGTGCGCGCACCGCCTCGGTCACTGACGACTGCGAGATCGAAAGCGCGCGCGCAGCGCCGGAAACAGAGCCTTTCTCGGCAGCCGCTACAAAAAACTGTAACTGGCGAAGGGTGAATGCCACGCGGCCTCCTTCGGTTTCAGCGACTTGCTTGCGGCATATGCACGAAATGGTGCGCCAGCCGGTGCCAACCTTCTGCCAGTTTTCGCACCGCCATGCCAGACGCGTCTTGCGCAGACATGCCCAGCGCCGCCCAACTTCTACGAAACCAAAAGCATCGCGCGCGTGTGTCGCACTGACAGTTCCACAAGCCACCGCGATAGCGATTCCCTTGGGGCGACGTCAGCCAATTTCGCTGCGGCGAAACTTTGCAATGTCATCCCATTCGAGCGTCTGCGTTCCGACGCCAGACGAGACGATGTTCCTTGCGATGGCAGCGCCCAGATCCGCAACCTTGATGCCACGAAACTTGCGCAACCGCCCAAAGAGGATCGGGTCAAGCAAAGGCCAAACGGCGAGCACCACGGCCTGCGAAAGGCCGTATCGGTTCTCTGGCGTCAAGATCATGCTCGGGTGAAACAGGCTCAGACGCTGAAAGTTGATATGCCTAAGGTCATCTTCAAGTTCGCCTTTGCTGCGCAGAAAGAACGAACCAGACTTGGAATTGGCACCCACCGAACTCAATAGCTGAAAATGCTCCACCCCCGCCGCCTTGCAGAGCGTGGCGAATTGCAGCGGAAGGGTCTTGTCGATTTTGATGAACTGCTCTTTGGAAACCTTTGACGGCTCGCCCACGCCAAGCGTGCAAATGGCGCTCGTATGGCCCGGCAAATAGGCGCGATAGGTTTCGGGATCAAACAGATCCACAATGTGTTGTGCGATCTTTTCGCTGCTCACACCTTCAAGGGGTCTGCGGCCAAGAACGGTGACGCGCGCGACGCTATCCATTTGCGTCAGCACTTTCAGTGCTTCGCTACCGACAGCACCAGTTGCGCCAATCATGACTACGCTTTTGTATTCCAACACTCTGGTGCTTTCATTGTTCAGCACGACGGCTGATTGCTGCGTGCATGCGCCATCTTGCCTGCACAGCGCGGCTATTGGAAGCAAGGTTTCCAAGGTGCGGCAGTTTTGCCGCCCAACCACGCGACCCTACCCTCTCGCGCCACAGGGAATGATTGCGGGCGCATGATTGCAGCTTTGCGTCCAAAGGATCGCGCAATTGCGGCGCAAAGCTGTCTGATCAATTTCCGCGCAACTCGCTGGCGCGCTGTTCGATCTCGCTCATCACAGCGGCCTCATCGTTCGAAATGCCATCGGCCAAAAGGTTCACATATTCGCGCGGATCATCGACAAGATTGTAAAGCTCCGCTGCCTGCCCTTCGGCGTGAAGCAGCTTGTACGCCCCGACCCGCATCGCCCAGCCGAACACATCAACCCGGGTGGCCGGTTGGTTCGAGAAATGCTCGACGTAAATATAGTCTCTATCGCCGGCATCACCCTTTAGAAGCGGTTGAAGGTCATAGGAATCCGTCATGTTCACCTCTACCCCGGCAAGGCCCGCGATCGTGGCAAAAAGATCTGACGTGGTGGCAAAACCTTCCGTCCGCCCACTGGCTACACCGGGCCCCGATACGACAAGAGGAACATGCGTGCCCCCTTCGTAGATCGTGCTCTTGGCCCCGTGGGCACCATAAAACCCGCGCGTGACTTGGTTGGGCGAACCG
>NZ_JBFHIA010000014.1:0-23798 GCF_041596715.1 Phaeovulum sp. | reverse complement strand
GCTTGGCTGCTGTCGTGGTTCATTGCCTTTCCGGTTGTTCTGGTGGTCGCGCCAATCACCCGCCGGCTTGTTGCGCTGATCGTCAAGAAGCAGGAGGCACGCGCGTGATGATGGCCTCGCTGTCAGATCAGCCGATTTACAGCTTTCGCGTTCGGCTTGCCGCGCTATCCCTTGCAATGCTTTTGCCATCGCTTGGCACCAGCATCGCCAACGTGGCCCTGCCCACCCTCGCCAGCGCATTCGCAGCGCCGATCAGCGACGTGCAATGGGTGGTGATTTCCTACCTTCTGGCAGTCACGACCCTGATCGTGGGCGTAGGCCGTCTTGGCGACATGCTCGGAAGACGGCGCGTGCTGCTGATCGGGATCGGCCTATTCGCCCTAGCCTCTGCCTGCGGTGCCCTTGCCGGAAACCTCTGGCTGCTGGTTGCCATTCGCGGCGCGCAGGGGCTGGGGGCTGCTATCATGATGGCGCTGACGATCGCATCCGTCAGCGATATGGTGCCCAAGCACCGAACGGGCAGCGCGATGGGTCTGCTGGGCACGGTCTCGGCGGTGGGAACGGCCCTCGGGCCCTCGCTGGGCGGCGTCTTGATCAACGCGTTCGGCTGGCCTGCGGTCTTTGCCTTCATGGCGGTGGCGGGCGGCGCAGCCTTCGTGCTTGGCTATCGGGTCTTTCCAGCGGACGTCGCCAAAGCGCCAAAGCAATTCAGCTTCGATTTTCTGGGCCTGGCGGTGCTGGCGCTATCGCTTGGGGCCTATGCGCTGTCAACTACGCTGGGGGGGCAGGCTTCTGGCTTCGCCAATGTGGGCCTCGCAGGCTTGGCGCTGATCGGCTTGGCCAGCTTCGTCGCCATTGAAAGCCGTGCCGCTGATCCACTGGTGCAACTGACACTGCTGCAAGACCGCGCCTTGACTGCTGGTCTTGCGTCGATGGGGCTGGTGTCCACGGTCCTGATGGCCACGCTTGTCGTTGGCCCCTTTTACCTCTCGGGTGCTCTCGGGCTCAGCCCTGCGGCCACCGGGCTGGCCATGTCTGTCGGGCCGGGTGTGTCTGCCCTGATCGGCTTCCCCGCGGGCCGGTTGGTAGACCGCTTTGGCGAGGCGAGCGTGACATACGCGGGGTTGCTGGGGGTTGCTGCCGGATCGGTCTTGATGATCCTGCTTCCCACCGCAACGGGTGTGGCCGGGTATGTCAGCAGCCTTGCGGTCATCACAGCGAGTTATGCTTTGTTCCAAGCGGCGAACAACACGGCCGTCATGAACGGCGCGGCAGGTGAGCGGCGCGGTGTCACATCTGCCCTTCTGGGCCTATCACGCAACCTTGGCCTCATCACCGGGGCATCCGCCATGGGCGCGGTCTTCGCCTTTGGGTCGAAGGGAGAAGGTCTTTTCAGCCTTGGCAACAAAGACGCAGCAGGGCTGCAACTGACCTTTGCGGTGGCCGCGGGCCTTGCCTGCATTGCGCTTTGCGCGGCCTTATTCGGGCGCAGGTAAAGACGACTGAACCGCCATGCGCTCAATAGGCGCGCATGGCGATCTTCTTTTCCAGACATGCCGCATTGCGGGTGGATGGGTCTGGGCGGCGGGCACCTGAACGCGCCTGCCACCCCACGCGCCTATGGCCGTGCTTAGAAGGCGACCCTATCGCTTCCCTTCAGCCCCAGTATTTCGCGCGCCTCGTCGGGGGTTGCGACCTCGCAGCCCAGATCTTCGACAATGCGCCGGATTTTGGCGACCTGCTCGGCGTTGCTAGATGCCATCTTGCCCCGCTCGATGAACAAGCTGTCCTCCAGCCCGACCCGCACGTTCCCGCCCATCTGAGAGGCGGTGCTGGCCAGCCCCATCTGGGCCCCTCCGGCACCAAGGACCGACCAACGGTAATCCTCTCCGAAAAGCCGATCGGCGGTGCGCTTCATGAAAATCAGGTTGTCCACCTCGGGGCCGATACCGCCCAGAATACCGAACACGAACTGAATGAACACGGGTGCCTTGAACAGCCCGATATCCATGCAAAAGCGCAGGTTGTAGAGGTGGCCTACGTCATAGCACTCATGCTCGAACTTGATGTCATGCGGCGCAAGTGCCGCGGCTACGGTGCCAATGTCACGGAAGGTATTGCGGAAAATGTAAGTGTCGGAGTTTTCGACATATTCCTTTTCCCAATCGAACTTCCACGTGTCGTAGCGCTTAGCCAGCGGGTGGAAGGAAAAGTTGATCGAGCCCATGTTCAGGCTGCACATCTCGGGCGAAAACCGCATCGCAGGGGCGATACGCTCTTCGATCGTGTTCTTCAGGCTACCGCCGGTCGAGATGTTCACAACCGCCCCGGTGGCTTGCTTGATGCGCGGCAGGAAGGCCGCGAAGTCATCGGGGTTGATGGACACACCGCCATCGGCGGGGCGGCGCGCGTGCAGATGCAGGATCGCCGCGCCCGCTTCGGCAGCTGCTATGGCCTGCCCGGCAATGTCATCGGGCGTGTAGGGCAAGGCATCCGACATCGTGGGCGTGTGGATTGCGCCGGTTATGGCGCAGGTGATGATGGTTTTTGGCTTTCTGGCCATCAGCGGTCTCCTTGCTGAGTTTCGCCCCGGACCCGGTGGCTGATTGGAAAAAGCTCTGCCCCGGTGCGTGCGCGGATCAGCCCCCAAAGGCCCGCAGGTGCGCGCAGCATGACCACAATGGCCACCACCCCGAGGGCGATCAGATAGATGGTGCCAAGGTCGGCAAGTATTTCGCGCAAGGCAAAAAACACCAGCGTTCCGATGATCGGCCCTTCCAGCGTGCCGATACCGCCGATGACCACGATGAAAATCACGAAAGCGGTCCAGTCGTTTACCGAGAACGCGGCGTCGGGCGATATGCGCAGCTTCTGTATGAAGATCAGCGCGCCAATCATCGCGGTCAGCCCGGCGGTGGCGACATAGACGATGAACTTGGTGCGCCAGATGTCGATACCAAGGCTGCGCGCCGCAAGCTCGTTATCGCGCAGCGCAGTCAGCGCCAGACCAAGGCGCGAGCGCAGGATTGCGAAGGCAAGGCCGAGCACCAGCACCGCGACCCCCAGCGCCAGCCAGTATGCCAGCGCTTCGCGGGCGTCGCGCCCCTCTGCCATGTCGCGCACCACATCCGCGGGCAGGCTGGTGCCCGACCCGCCGCCCAGAACCGAAACCTGCGCGGCGGTCAGGCGGAACACCTCGGCGATCACCCATGTGCCGATGGCGAAATAGGCCCCGCGCAGCCTGAAGATCAGCACCGCGACAGGCACCGCCACCAAGGCCCCGAGAAGACCAACCAGAGGGATCGCCCAGATGGCAGGAACGCCTGCCAGTATCGTCAGCGCAAACAGGGAATAGCCGCCAAGCCCGACATAGGCTTGTTGCCCGACCGACACGAGCCCGGCATAGCCTGCCAGCAGGTTCCAAAGCGTTGCCAGCGAAAGAAACAGGAAAATCTCGCCCATCAGTCGCATATCGGCACGCCCGGCCCACCACGGCGCGGCCGCCAAGCCCAATAGCAATGCCACCCCTACGACAGCGGCGATACGCGAGGTGCGGGATGACCGGGTTACTGCATGGGTCATCAGTCCATCCTCGGAAACAGTCCGCGCGGACGCAGCGCGATGATTGCAAGAAATACCACATGCCCGGCCAGCACCTGCCAGCCTGGATTGATCTCGGCACCGATGCTCTGGCTGATGCCAAGCACCACGCCTCCGGCCAGCGTGCCCCAGATATTGCCAAGCCCGCCAATGATCACCGCCTCGAAGCCAAAGATCAGCCGGCCACCGCCGATAGACGGGTCAAACGAGGTGCGGATTCCCAAGAACACGCCCGCCACCGCGGTTACCGCCAGCGCAAGCGCCATTGCCAGCCCGAACACATGCGCCCGGTTCAACCCCATCAGCTGCGCTACGTCCTGCCGGTCCGAGGTGGCACGAAACGCCCGGCCCAGCGCGGTGTGGTAGAACATCCATTGCAGGCCCGCGATGATGGCGACCGAGCAGACAAACATCAGCAACGGAAGATAGCCCAAAGCCAAGGGGCCAAGTTGCAGACTTGCGGTTTCGATCGCGCCAGCTTGCAGCTTTTGCGGGTCGGCGGAATAAATCTCCAACAGCGCGTTTTGCAAAATCACCGAAAGCCCGAAGGTTACAAGCAGCGGCGGCAGCAGATCGTCGCCTAGCGTGCGATTGAGGATACCGCGCTGCAAGACGTAGCCAATCGCGGCCATGATCGGCACCACCAGCGCCAGTGCCATCAGCGGGTGAATACCCAGCCCGGTCGAGACCGACAGCCCCAGATAGGCCGCCAGCACGATCAGATCGCCATGCGCAATGTTGACCAGCCGCATGACGCCGAAGATCAAGCTCAACCCTGCCGCAAACAGGGCATAGAGCCCGCCCAGCAAAGTTCCTTGAACAATCGCGTTGATCCAGTCCATCGACCCTCACATTCCGAAATATGCTGCGGCAATTGCTTCGCGGGTGACCACATCCGAGCGGCCCTCAAGCGCTGTGCGCCCCTCTTGCAGGCAATACACCCGCGTCGAGACGGAAAGCGCCTTGGCGATATCTTGTTCCACGATCACCGCGGCCATGCCTTGGCCGACAATGCCCGGAAGCGCTTCGTAGATGGTCTTGATGATTACCGGGGCAAGGCCAAGGCTGATCTCGTCCAGAAGCAAAAGATCCGGGTTGGCCATCAGCGCCCGGCCGATTGCCACCATCTGTTGCTGCCCCCCCGAAAGCGCGGTTGACGGCACATGGCGGCGTTCTTGCAAGATGGGAAACAGCGCGTAGATCCGCTCAAGCGACCATGGCCCCGGCCGGTGCATCTGGCCGCCGATCAACAGGTTTTCCTCGACACTGAGCGAGGGAAACAGCAGCCGCCCCTCGGGCACCAGCGCAATGCCGCGTGCCGCCACCTGATCGGCGCGCAACGCACCAATGGCCTCGCCGCGGTAGCGGATCGCCTCGGGAGCATTGCGGATCAGCCCCGAGACAGAGCGCATCAACGTGGTCTTGCCTGCGCCATTGGCACCGATGATCGCCACCACTTCGCCCGGCATGACATGCATCGAAAGGTCGTAAAGTGCCTGAAAATCCGCGTAATAGGCATCGAGCGCGGTGATTTCGAGAATGGGGTCAGGCATCGGCATCCAGCCCCAGATAAATCTCGCGAACTTCGCGGCTGGCCATGATCGCATGTGGCTCGCCATCGGCAATCACGCGCCCGAAGTCTATCACGATCAATCGGTCAACCACTGCCAAGAGCGCGTGCACCACATGTTCGATCCAGACAATCGACACACCGGTCTTGCGCACATCACGGATCGTCTGCACCAGCGAGCCGCACTCGGCATCGGTCAGACCTCCGGCAATTTCGTCAAGCAGTAGCAGCTTCGGGCGCGTGCAAAGCGCGCGCGCCAGTTCCAGCCGCTTGCGCTCCAGCAGCGTCAGGCTGCGCGCCAATACGTTCGCCTTGGGCATCAGCCCGGTTTGCACCAGCACCTCAAGGCAGGTTTTCTCGGCCCGTGCACCACGTTCGCCCGCCCCTTGCGTTGCTGCGACGAGGGTATTTTCAAACACCGTCATGCCGCCAAATGGTTGCGGCACCTGAAACGAGCGCGTCATACCCGCGCGGCAACGTCGCGCAGCTGGCCAATCGGTAACGTCATGTCCGTCAAACCGGATGCGGCCGGATTGCGGGGTAAGTGTGCCCGTAACCAGATTGAACATGGAAGTCTTGCCCGCGCCATTTGGCCCGATCACGCCAAGCGCCTCGCCCGCCGATAGCGACCAGCTTTGCGCATCGGCCACAACCACCGCGCCGAAGGCCCGGCTGACCGCGTCAAGTTTCAGTAATTCGCCCAATTATTCCTCCCGAACCGGCCTGCGACCCCTGCGGGTGCCGCAGGCCGGACTGGCGTTATAGAAGCTGCATGGTTCCAGTCAGCGGAATCGACGGATGCGCGCTGTTCGCGACGATCTTAAGATCAAAGCGATCGCCTTCGCGCTGCCACTGGCCCGCGACCAAGGGGGTCTTGGTGACGTTTTTCACAGGCCCTTCCGCCCAGTTCACCGGCCCCACGATCGTGGCCAGATTGGTGGCGGCAATCGCTTCGACCACGGCGCTGGGGTCTTCCAGATCCTGCGCGCGCGCAATCACATCTGCCACAACTTCGAACAACGCGTGTTTGAAGCCGATCGGCTGCGTCCAAGGCCGCCCGGTTGCAGCAGTATAGCCCTCTGCAAGATCCCGCGAGGAGGCCCCGGTCAGCGACGAGGCAAACGGGTGATCGGGCGACCACCAGACCTCGGAGCTGAGCCCGTTGCCGCGCTCGCCAAGGCTTTCGATGACCGAGGGGAACAGCAGCGCCTTGCCGATAGTCACGATTTTCGGGGTAAATCCCTGCTGTGCGGCCTGCGCCCAGAAGGTAGCGAAATCGGGCGCGATCATGTTGCCGGTGACAATCTCGCACCCGGCCGCCTTGAAGGCGGCGATCTGGTTGGAAAAATCGTCCGACAGCGGTTGATAGCGGCCCGGATCGGTCAAAGTGTAGCCCGCGGCTGCCAGCGGCTTTGGCAACCCGTTCTCGGGGTCGCCCCAAGCGTTGCCGTCGGCGTCATTGGGAAAAAGGCCACCGGCGATCTTGGCGACCCCGGTCTGCCCCCACATGTCGAGGAAGGCACCGATCACGTCTTCAAGACCCCAGAAGAAATGATAGGTATTGGCAAAACCCTGCGCCGGGTTACCACCGCGGCCAAAGAAGTATGGCTGCCACGGGCAATCCGTGGTGATGCAGGGCACCTCGTTGATTTCCGCCTGATCGGAAACCGGGTTTACGGTGTCAGGTGTCGATGCGGCGACGATGATATCGACCTCGTCGCGCAGGATCAGATCGGCGGCAACTTCGGCGGCCCGGTTCGGGTTCGACTGGCTGTCCTTGGAGATGATTTCCACCGCCCATGTCTTGCCGTTGTTCTGGATACCGCCTGCAAATCGCTCGCTGATCGCTTGCAGCACATAGTCGTCAGCCTCGGCAAAACCAGCCAGAGGGCCTGTGCGCGGGCTGACATGGCCCACGCGCAGCACTGGCGTTTGTGCATAGGCGCGTGTGGCGCGCAAAATTGCCGGGGCGGCAAGCATTGCCGCGGTTCCGGTCATGAAATGGCGACGGCTCGGGTTCAAGTATTTCATGGGTCTCCTCCCTAAATGGCACGTTGGCCGACGCTGCCCGGACGTTGCCGGTTCAGCGGATCAGTCTTGCAGTATGTCTTGCAGGCGTTGCAGATGTCGCGCCACGCGGGCGCGTGTTGCGGCAGCCTCCTCTGGTGTCCAGCGCCGAAAACCCTCCCCGGTTTTCATCCCAAGCTTACCGTCAGCGACCAGCGCGCGTAAATAGGGCGAGGGGCCTGCGCGGTTCTCAAGATCGGCAAGCACCGTTTCGTGGATATCGAGCGTCAGGTCGGTGCCGACGAGATCGGCATTCTCAAGCGGGCCGAGAACTGCAAGACGTCGGCCAAAGCTGGCCTTGATAACCACATCGACCGCCTCTGCATCACAAATGCCGCGCTCGACAAGGCTGACCGCCTCGCGCCATAGCGCGTGTTGCAGGCGGTTGCCGATGAAACCGGGCACGTCTTTGGCCACCCGCACCGGGGTTTTGCCCGCGCCAGCCAACAGCTCCATCATCGTGTCGGCTGAGGCAGAATCGGTCCATTCGGTCGAAACCACCTCGACCAGCGGGATCATATGCGCAGGGTTCCACCAATGCGTGCCCAAGGCCCTGTGCTTCGCCTTCAGGTCCTGCATGATCGAGGTGATCGGCATGACCGAGGTATTCGATGCAAGGATTGCCGAGGCGGGTGCGGCCGCCTCGATCTGAGCGAAGATCGACCGCTTTAGCGGCAACTTTTCGGGTGCCGCCTCGAAGACCACATCGGCATCGGCCACAGCCCCGGCAAGTGTTTCCTCTACGCGAATCAGGGCAAGGGCGGCGCTCGCGGCCGCGCCTTCGACGCCAAGCGTGGCAAGGCTTTCGGCAACGCGCGCCATAAGCGCGGCGCGCGCCTCTGGCACCGGGTCATGCACGGCCACTTGATGCCCGGCGCGCGCCATCACCAGCGCGATGCCGTGCCCCATCAGCCCAGCCCCGATTACCCCAACATGCATCGCAGCACCCCTCCCCTGGTCCGCTTGAATGGGCGCCGTGGCGTGAGGCCACGGCGCAAGTGTCGCGAAGTACTTAGAACGCTTCGCCGGGCTCGATGCGGTAGTTCTGCGACTTGTCGATCATCG
Organism: Phaeovulum sp.; assembly: GCF_041596715.1. Lineage (GTDB taxonomy): Bacteria > Pseudomonadota > Alphaproteobacteria > Rhodobacterales > Rhodobacteraceae > UBA6213. The sequence continues at coordinate 15,496 of NZ_JBFHIA010000014.1, read as the reverse complement.
CCACCAAGCGGATGATGCAGCCATCGCCGCGATCCCAGTTCCACGGGAAGAAGGCGAAGGTGCAACGCTTGCCCGTGACCGCATCAAGGTCACCGCCGACGTTTTCAATGCCGAGAATCCCGTTCTTGAACAGAATCTGGTGCACCGGCTCCCAATCGGGGAAGTCAACTTTCCAGTCGTGCCCGCCGGACCACTCGAAATATTCCTTTTCCAGATGCGGAAGCAGCGGCCCGTTGCGCTGCGGCCCGATTGCGGTGGCAAGCGGGTGGTCGTTGGCCTGCGTGTCATGGCCCACGACCTTGACGCCCTTCTTGACCATCCACTCGCCCGCCGAGGGCACGAACCCCGGGCAATAGGCAAAATAGTCGCCATCTTCATACTGGTGGTGCCAACCGGTGTTGATGATCAGCACATCGCCCTTGCGGATTGCGTGGCCGCAGGCTTTTTCCAGATCTTCGCCGGTGATCGGTTCCCACTTTTTCTTCGGAATCGAAACCACGATGCCCGTGCCAAAGAAATGCGGCAACGGCACCTCGTCGATGAAGGGCGTGCCCTGCACCACATGCGCAGGCGCATCGATATGGGTGGTGGCGTGCATCGTGGTGGTGATGCGCTGGCTGAGCACGCCCGACTTGGCCATATAGTGGATACGCTCGATCTTGGTATCCTCGAAATACGGCCAGTTAGGGTTTTGGAATCCGAACCTATGGCTAAGGTTGTAGAACTCCAAACCCATGCTGTTATCGAGATTGCTTTGGAACTCGATGCCACGAACCTTGATCGTCATGCAGTACTCCCCTTCACGCTGTCGATTTTTCGTATCACAATACAGTACTAGTGTACTGTCAAGTAGTCATCGCTGCGTCTTGCAATTTCCTCCTTTTTGCGACATGCCGCCTCGAGCAACGGGAAGCCAGAGCCTTGAACACAGAAACCCCCGAGACCCGCCGCACCCAGGGCATTCAAGTGATCGCCCGTGCCGCCGAAGTGTTACGCGCGCTCAAGCACGAAAAATCCGGCATGAGCCTTGGCCAGATCGCCGACCGTGTCGGTCTGCCCCGCTCTACGGTGCAGCGCATCGTCAATGCGCTGATCGAAGAGGGCATGGTGATGATGTCTCAGCCTTCCAGCGGCTATCGCCTTGGCCCCGAGATTCAATCATTGGCCAAGGCGGGGCTGATCGACGCGGCCGAGATCTTGCACCCGATTCTGGCCCGCACAGCCAAAGCCACGGGTGAAACGGTCGATCTGGGCGTGATGCGAAACGGCGCCATCATCTTTGTCGATCAGGCGGCTGGGTCACACCGGCTGCGCACCGTCTCGGCAGTTGGCGAGGTGTTTCCGCTTGCCACGACGGCCAATGGAAAATCTGCGCTGGCACTTTGCGACGACGCGGTGGTCAGCGGCATTCTGCGGCGCGAATTTGCTGATAACGCAGAAGAAATCGCGCGTGTCACGCAAGAGATCGCGGCGATACGCGCGGGCGATTTTGGCCTAGATCGCGATGAACATACCGATGGCATTTCGGCAATCGGCACGGCATTTCGTGACCCATCCGGGGTGATCTATGCCGTGTCGATTCCGGTGCCGAGCGCGCGCTTTGCCTCGGTGCTGCCGATGCTTCGCGCGCAACTTGCCAAAATGCTGCAAGACATCCGCAAGGTCGGCTTTTCCTAAGGCGCAGGCCGCGTGCTATTCCCAAAGCGCCTCAATCTGGGGCCAATACGCCGCACCGATCTTGCGCGTCGCTGCGGCGTCTTCGGGCGAGATATAGGCGCTGATCGCCGTCGCATAGCTGGGCCGCTGCTTCGACGCCGCCAACCATGTTCCGACCGCCGCGTATTTTTTCTGCCAAAGCCCCTCCATGCCCAGCCGATCAAGCCGGTCAACATAGGCCAGCAGAGCCGTATCGGCGAGGCCATACTCTGCCCCGGCAAGCCAAGCAGAACGCGCCAATGCCTCTGCCATATCCTCGAACTGACGCCGCAGAACATGCAACGCGCCCTGCACAAACACCGAATCGGGCCCGTTCAGATACACGTCTCGACGCTTTGCCCGCACCTGCGGATTGGGAATACGCGCCAGCGCGGCCTCGGTTTCTTGCGGCGTGCGCGCCGCGCGCTCGCGGTCGCGCATCAATGTTGCAAAAGAGACCGAATTGATCGCCTCGTGAATCGATATGCACCGCAAAAGCCAGAGCCGCGTGGTGAACTCGGCACCAATTTCACGAGGCATTAAGGGGTTAGTGGCTGAAAGCCGATCGACATATTCACAAAGCAGGCTCGATTCCCTGATCACCATACCATCGTGAACAAGTGTCGGCACCACCGCCTCGGGGTTGAGGCGAAGATAGGCGGGCGCGAACTGCTCGCCCTTGCCGAGGTCGATCAAGTGACTTTGCCACTCCAACCCCTTTTCGGCCAAAGCAATGCGCGCCTTTTGCGAACAGACGCTGCTGGCCGCGTGGTAAAGTTCTAGCATCAACTACTCCATTTTCATTGCAGATCTATCAAAGCCCCAAAAGCGCGCGGGCATTGCCGTGGCAAATCGCGGCGCGCTCTGTGTCGCTCAACGGGGCCTTTTCGATCCAGTCACCGGCAAGGTTCGAATGCTCGAACGGATAATCTATCGAAAACAGCACCCTATCGACGCCCAAGGCATCAATCGCGCAGCGCAGCGGTTCGTCCGAGCAAACCCCGGCGGTCGTCACCCAGACGTTACGGCGGAAATAGTCCGAAGGTTTCTGTGCAAGGCGTTTCGCACCACGGTTCGAGATTTCCCACCGGCTGTCAAAGCGCCAAAGCTGATACGGCAGGGTCTCGCCCATATGGCCCAGCAGCAACCGCGCCTTGGGAAAACGGTCGAATACCCCGCCGAAGATCAGGCGCAACGCATGGTTTCCGGTTTCCACGGTCCAAGACCAGACGGGGCCAAAAAGTTCGGGGTGGCCGTGGTACATATAGGGAAAATCAGGCGGGTTGCTGGGGTGAATGTAGATGGGCGCGCCAAGGTCGGCGGCGCGTTCCCAAAGCACCGAGAAGCGGTCGTCATCCAGATAGGCACCATTGGTCTGCCCATTGATCATCGCGCCGACATAGCCGAGCTCTTTGACGCAACGCTCCAACTCATCCGCCGCGGCGTTCGGGTCTTGCGTCGCAAGATGCGCCAAGCCGGAATACCGCCCCTTGCTCGCTGCCATGCGCTCGGCCAGAAAGTCGTTACATTCCTTTGCCTTAGTGATTGCTCTTGCGGTATTTTGTTCGACTTGCACACCGGGGCCAGCCAGCGAAAGCACAGCTGTTTCCACCCCGATCTGATCCATCTGTGATAGACGCCGTTCACCGAAGTCGGTCAGCGCGGCGGTGGCCTTGCCAAACATCTCGGGGCTGATGTTGACGGCGGTCTTTGCCAGATATTCTTCGAATCCGGGGGCAAGAAAATGTTCTTCTAGCGCGATCTTGGGCGTCATTGGTGGGCCTTTCTGCTGGTCACTCAATCTCGAAAATCTGCGTTGGAATGGGTGCAGGCACGGACCTGGCCCCTTGGTGCCGACCATCTATTTGTCGCAGGTAATCGCGGCTACGCCGTCGTCGTAGCCGCGATGCACCGCAAGGAAGATGCCTTCGAGCAAGGGCATTGTTTTCTTTGGCCCGTATCAACGGACGCTCGGCCATTTCGACCGCGCTCATCGGCGCGTTCTCGAAAAACGTAATCGCGCGCGGATGGCAGTTGGTTACGCGCAAACGGATAAACCCGCGCATATGGCCGCCAAGCCAGTCATCGGGCCCATGCATGACCAGCGCCGCCGGCCCCGTCTGTTTCATAGCAGAACGCAGGCCGGCCCAGCGGCGTTCCCGTTCGCTATCAGCAATCGGATACCGAAGCCCTGACCGCGTCATGCAAATGGCTTTCTCATGCGCGCGTCACCCTGTCTGGCAGCGCCACCGCACCGACGGCAAGATAAGCTGCAAGGTTGCGCTCCAGCACAGGCAGCGCCTGTGCCGCGTAGGTGTCGCTCATCCCGCCGATATGCGGGGTGACAATGACATTGGGCGCTGACCAAAGCGGATGCGCGGCGGGCAAAGGCTCGGTATCAAACACATCCAACCCGGCACCGGCGATGCTTCCTGCGCGCAGATGTCTAACCAGCGCCGCCTCATCCACGCAACCGCCCCGCGCGATGTTGATCAGAAAGGCATGGGGGCGCATCGCTTCTAGCACGGCATCGTCAACCAGATGGTGCGTGGCCGCAGAATAGGGCGCAATCACCACCAGAAAATCCGCCTCGGCCGCCGCTGCGCAAATGTTTGCGCGGTCGTAAACCTTGGTGAAACCGGGCACGTCGCGCCGCCCTGCCGAAACCCCGGTCACGTTCATGCCGAACGCCCGGCAGCGTTCGACCAGCACCTCGGCAATCGAGCCGATCCCCACAAGGCAAACGGTCTTGCCAGCAAGCAGCGGCTGCGGCCAACGGTGCCAAGTTTGCGCGCGCTGGTTGGCCAGCATTTCCGGAAAGCGGCGCTGAAGACTGAGCATCAGCAAGATTGCCAGTTCCGACATCTGCGGGCCGTGAATGCCGCGCGACGCTGAAATCGCCACATGCGCGCTGATCTCCGGCATCGCCAGCAGGTTATCGACGCCGCTGGTAAGCGCGTGAATCCAGTCAAGCCTTGGCATCGCACCAATCAGCTCGGCAGAAAGATATGGTGCCAGACCGACCAGAACCTGAGCCTTGGCGGCCGCAGCCTCCTGCACCCCGGCAGACGCATCCTTTGCCGCAACAAATGCGCAACCCGCGAACCGGGGGCGCAACTGCTGCGCATACCACTCTGCATTCCTGTCAACGATCAGAACGGTTTTTTCCATCTCCACTCCTATCGCATCAAGCTGGGTAGCCACATTGCGATCGACGGAAACAGGAACAGCAGCGCGATCAACCCGAAGGGTGCCAGCAGAAATGGCAAGATCCCCATGTAAAGACGCGTCATCTTCAGATCGGGCACCTGCGCCTGAATCACGAACAGGTTCATACCCACCGGTGGATGGATCAGACCAAGCTCGACCACGATCACCACGATTATCGCGAACCAGATGGGGTCATAGCCATAACCCACCACGATCGGCAGGAACACCGGCACCGTCACCAGCACCATGCCGATACCTTCCAGAAAGCAGCCAAGAATGATGTAGATCAGCACGATCAACGCCATGACGCCCCAACCGGGAAGGTTGAACGACTGCGCGATGTCCAGCAGCACATGTGGCAGCCGCGTTTGCACCACGAAATTGGAAAACATCGTTGCGCCGATCATGATCATAAAGAGCACGGCGCTGGTTATGGCGGTGGTGCGCACCGCTTCAAGCAGCTTGCGCAGCGTGACCCTGCGCCCGGCCACGCCAATCACGATCGCGCCAAAGGCACCAATCGCGGCGGCTTCATTCGGGCTGAAAATCCCCGCGTAGATGCCGCCGATGGTCACGGTGAACAGCACCGCAAATTGCCACGGATCGCGCAGCGCACGCAGACGGGCCCCAAACTTGGCCGGCTGGTCGGCAGGCACCTTGCCCGGCACACGCGCGGCCACGACAACCGCGACCACGATGTAAAGCAGCATCAGCAGAATACCGGGTATCAGTGCTGCGGCAAAAAGCTTGCGGATCGACTGTTCGGCAATCGCGCCAAAGATGATCAGAATGATCGACGGTGGGATCAGAATGCCAAGGCTGCCGCCTGCCGCAATGGCAGCCGCGGCATAGCCGTCTTCATAGCCCGACTTGCGCATTTCGGGCAGTGCGATCCGCGTCATCGTGGCCGCCGTTGCCACTGAAGAGCCGCACACCGCGCCAAACAGGCCCGATGCGCCGATCGTGGCAATGGCAAGCCCGCCGCGAAGCCCCGACAAGATGACCCGCGCGGCCTGAAACAGCTCGGCCGACAACCGGGTGCCGGTCGCGATTTCACCCATCAGGATGAACAGCGGTATCACCGAAAGCCCATAAGAGTTGGAGACATCGAAGGGCGTGGTCCCGGCCAGCATTTTGGCCACCACGAAGTTCGACATCACAAGATTGCCGCCGATGCCGCAAAGCGCCAGCGTCAGCCAGACCGGCATACGCAAGAACAGCATCAGGAACAAAAGGCCGATAACCAGCAGGCCAAGGACAGAGGCGGTCATTCTGCGTGCCCTCCGGCGCTATCCAGAAGGGGCATACCGCCCGGCCCGCGTGGCGCAAACTGCATCATGATCGAGGCGAGCATACCACCAAGCATACCGATCAGCGCGGCGACCCAGACGATCCAAAGCGGAATACGCAATTCCAGACTGATGTCCCCGTAGCGATAGGCTTCTTGCATTGGGGTCAGCATGGCGAAAAATATGAACGCCAACACCAGCGCCGACAGCAGGCCCGCGATCCGCTTCAGAAACGCCACCGCCCGCTCGGGCAACAAGCTGTCTACCAGATCAATGACGATTTCGTTGCGCGCCGCGATCACCGCGCCAAGCGCGTAGAACACCGAGATCCCCAGCAAGATGGAAACCGCATCATAGGCACCTTGGACCGGGTGATTGAAAAGCTGCCGCAGCGCCACATCCGCCACCACCACCGACATCATCAACACCAGTGCTGCCATCGACACCCAAAGCTGGGCGCGCACGATCATTCGGCTGGCACGGAGCAACACAGTTCCGATTTTCGCGGCCATCTAGACCCCTCCGTTAACTTTTCCGCCGAGCAAGCAAGAGGCGCATGACCCAGAGGTGATCCGGGTCATGCGCGGGTCGTTTACTGCACGTAAGCCGTGTAGAATGCGCGCGCCGGTTTGCCGGTGGCCTCGACCGCCGCGATGCTCGCGTCGATGATCGGCGTGATTGCGGCGAAAAGTGCCGCCTTCTGGTCTTCAGGCAGCACGACGACCGTCACGCCTTTTTCCTGAACATAGGCCTTGCCCTCTTCTTCGCCCGCATCCCAAAGCGCGCCGAAAGAGGCGGCCCGGCCAACGCCGGTGGTCTCGACGATCAGCGCCTGATGTTCGGGCGAAAGCGCATCAAACCGCGCCTTGTTCATGACAACTGCAAAGGTCGCCGAGGCGATACCGGGCTCCATCGTGTATTTCAGGTTCGAGCCGAGGTCGAAGGCCTTGAGCGCCTCATAGGGAAAGAAGGTGCCGTCGATGATGCCTTTTGACAGCCCCTCTTGCACTTCGGCAGGCGGCACGGGCAGCGGCGTCGCGCCCAACACTTCCAGCACGCTCTGGAACACCTGGCCCGCGTAGCGAATGCGCAGCCCCTTGAACACATCAAGGCTCGAGGGTTCAGCGCTCTTCAAGCTGATCTTCAGCGGCGGCGTGACCGCCATCCAGAGGATCTTGGTGCCCTCATGTTCAGAGGCCAGATATTCCTCTGCCAGTTCCGTCAGGCGCGGCGAGCCTACGGCGCTCGCGTTGCCCGCACTTGGCGCGGCAAGCGGCAGACCGGCCAGCTCTGTCATCGGAAAGCGCCCGGGGGTTGCGCTGTGCAGCACAACGGCCACGTCGGCCGCGCCAGAGGCGGTCATGTCGAACTGCCGGTTCACAGGGCCAAGCTGCGACGCGGGATAGAGTTCCAGCGTCAAGGTGCCGCCCGACTTTTCAGCAAGCTCCGCGCCCCATGCCTCGATCGTCAGGTTGAGCGTGTGCTTCGGCGGTAGATAGCTCGAAACTTTGAGCGTTTCAGCGGCAACCGGCAGTGCCGTTACCGTAAACGCGGCAACCATTGCCACGGATATCAGATGCTTCATTGACTTCCTCCCACATTAAGGCCGGTTACACCCGACCCTTATCATCCGCGATACAATGCAAGTGTATTGCTATTTGGTCAATCTGTGATCTGTCACTTACCTTACTTTAGGGAAACTTTCGCTTTCGCAGAGCCCCCCGAATGTTTTTCAGCGTGTTTTCCGCATGTTAGATGTGGCGCAGCTTTGTGCTGCCGCCATTCCACATGGCCCGCCACGCAAGCGGGCTGCATCTGGGCGCAGATGGGGCTTGGCAGGCTAAGCCACTGATTTGCATGAGAAGGTGCTTTTTTTCGGGGCGCAAAGCGCGCCGCAGCAACCTGAAATGCAATACCCTCAACCCACCATGCAGTATAGTTGTTGACTGCGTTCGGGCCACATTCTACGGTACGCATCATTCGTGGCACCGATGCGCCGCAGGGTAGGACAGCGATTTCTATTTTCGACTGGCTTGGCACATCGGCATGACGCGCAATTGGGAGGTCTGGGACACTGTTGCGGCATGAGACGCCGAACCAGCCCGCGTCGTTGCGACCGGGATGTTCCAGTCGGTCGAGAAAGGGAGGATGAAGATATGAAAGTAAAGCGATTTACCGACGCGCAACCCTATGAGGCACCCAACCACTTTGGTGTGACCGGGTTGCGGTTGCAGGGGTTCGAGGATGGCGGCCCCACCAATCAATGGGTCGGGTTGAGCCAGTTTCTACCGGGCGGCGGCGCTGGCCCGGATTCTTCGCCGATGGAAAAGGTCTATGTCGTGCTTGAAGGCGAGATGACCGTGACCATCGACGGGAAAGACACCGTCCTAGGCCGCTTTGATAGTTGCACGATCCCCGGTGGGGAGGTTCGCAAGATTGAAAACCGCACGAACGACATCTGCAAGATGCTCGTCATCATGCCGTATCCGCAGGGAGCAAAGAAATGATCACACAACCCGACTTCAACCCGATGAAACTGTTTGATGTGGCCGGAAAGGTTGCGCTGATTACCGGCGCATCTGGCGCATTTGGCGCGGTGGCTGCGCAGACGTTGGCGGCCGCAGGCTGCAAGCTGCTTCTGGCCGCCTCGAACACCGAAGCGCTGGCCGCCACCGCGCAAGCCTGCCGCAAGCTGGGTGCCGATGTCACCGAGGTAAAGGCCCGCCCCGATTCCGAAGACGCCTGCGCCAAGCTCGTTGATGCCGCGGTCAAAGCCTATGGGCGGCTCGACATTCTGGTTGTGGCCTCGGGCATCAACATCGTCTCGAAAATCGACACGATGGAGTTGAAGGATTTCGCGACCGTCATGGATGCCAACGTCACGCAAAGCTGGATGATGTCGCGCGCGGCAACCCGGCAGATGCTGGCGCAAGGCGACGGCGGCAAGATCGTGCTGATGTCTTCGGCGCGCGGCCTCTTGGGGCATCCGGCGGGCTATACCGCCTATTGCGCCTCCAAATCCGCGATCGACGGCATCACCCGGGCGCTGGGTTGCGAACTGGGCCAGACCGGCATTACCGCCAACGCGATTGCGCCGACGGTCTTCCGTTCGCCGCTGACTGCGTGGATGTTTGAAGATACCGAAGAGGCCGCAGCGGTGCGCAAGAACTTCTTGGCCCGGCTGCCCAAAGGCCGCCTTGGCGAGCCCGAAGACCTTGCCGGCCCGCTTCTGTTCTTGGTGTCGAAAGCATCCGACTTCTACACCGGCCACACGCTCTACGCCGATGGCGGTTACACCGCAGGCTAACGAGAGGCCCCCGCGCGAGGCGCATTGCCAGCATCGCGCGGGGCCATTCAGCACGGCCTCGATGACGGGTTATGGTCTTCCGAAAGGTGCCCTGCCCTGAAAGCCCCGGGGCTTTTGCTAGGCCCAAGCTCGGGCCGGATGCCGCTTATTCGGTCAGCATCGCCTCGATCTGGGACTTGGCATGGGTCAAGGCGGCGATGATCGTTTCTTTCTTACGGATGAACCGCGTTGTCGGCGCTGGCACCGAAATCGAGTAAAGCTCTTTCGACCAGTCGGAAAACGCGATCCCCAAGGCCGAGATGCCTTCGGACTGCTCGTCCACATCCTCGGCAATGCCGCGCTCGCGGTATCGGGCCAAGGTCACCATGAAAGCGTCCAGATCACCTTTGGTGCCGCTGCGCTTCCACTCATCGGCGATAAGCGTGCGGGCGGTGGCCTCGGGCAGCAGCGACAGGCAGGCGCGCCCGTTGGAATTGAGCGTCAGCGGAAACGCCTCACCTACTGCCGAAACCGCGCGCAACCGATGCTTGCCGGGGATTTGGTCAAGAAAGATCATCCGCTTCTCGCGCAGCACCGACAGATCGACCGTCTCGCCCGTGGCTGCGCTGATTTCCATCAGGATTGGCCGACAGTCCTCGATGATGTTGTAGCGCGTGGCCTCGCCAAGCGCGCGCAACTCCGGCCCAAGCCGCAGCCCGCCGCCGCGCGCCGAGGCGATCACCAGACGCTCTTCTTGCAGCGCCGCGACAATCCGCTGAACGGTGGAGCGTGGCAGGTTCACGCGCTCGGCTATCTGCCCGAGACTCAGACCTGTGGTGTCTTGCTTCAACGCACGCAAAACATCGGCCGCACGCGCAATGACCTGAATGCCGTGCCGCGTGCCGGGCTGCTGGTCTACAGAGGCTTCGTCGCCCGAACCATCCATCGTGTATTCCATTCCTGCTTGCTCCTCGACATCTTCTGCCAATGTTTCGCACAATAATCCATACGCAAAGCGGCCTCGCAGCCCCGCAGCACAGTCCAAGCCGGAAACTCGCTGCTTGCATTGCGGGTTACTTGTCTTATAGTCAGATACAGTGGCCTACCGCCATATCTGATCAACACGATTTTGCATTTGGGGAGAAATGCGATGCGCTTTTGCCATCAAGACGAGGCTAGGCGCCATGACCGCTTTGGAATTATCCACCGCGCAATGGCCGCAGCAGAGCAGGGTTGGAATGCTGGGGGGCAACGCTGATGATCTCCGCAAACGTGCGCTTCAAGCAAGCGCTGGCCGACCGCAAGCTGATGGTCGGCTCTTTCATCAAGACGCCGCATCCTATCGTTGTTGAAGTTCTCGGTGCGGGGCCGCTGGATTTTCTGGTGCTCGACGCCGAACATGCCCCGTTCGATCGCACCACGATCGACGCCTGCCTGATGGCCGCGCGGGCAGTTGATTGCCCCGTCGTCGTTCGTGTGCCCGACCCCAGCTGGATTCTGGGCGCGCTGGATTGCGGTGCCGCGGCGGTGATGGTTCCCCATGTGGTCAGCCGTGCCCAGGCCGATGCGCTGGTGCGCGCGATTCATTATGGCCCCGGCGGCCGTGGCTTTACGGCCTCGCCGCGCGCGGGCGGGTATGGCACGCGAAAGCTGCAAGAACACCTTGAACAGACCGCCCGCGAGGTCAGCCTGATTGCCCAGATCGAAGATGCCGAAGGTGTCGACAATCTTGCCGAGATCGCGGCAACACCCGGGCTTGATGCGCTTTTCGTGGGCCGCGCCGATCTGACCGTCAGCTACGGGCTGAGCGACCTCTTCTCGGAAAAGACCACCGAAATCAGCCGCCGTGTTCTGGGCGTGAAAGGCCCGGCGACGGGTGTTTTCTGCGCGCCGAATGAAGACATCTCGCCTTGGGTCGCCGCGGGCGCGAGTTTTGTTGTCGCGGGCTCGGAACATAACTTCCTTGCCGCCGGGGGGGCCGCACTGGGCCGGATGCGTGACAGCGTTGCAGGAGGAAAATGATGAAACCAGATTTTGCGCGCAACATGAAGTTGCTCGGCCATTCCGATCAGGGTGGCCGCTCTGACGGTATTCAGGTCATGGTTTCGGGTGGCTATGCCTATGTCGGGCATCTGTTTTCCTGCGGGTTTTCTGTCATTGACGTGCGCGACCCGCGCAAACCCACTTTCGTGCGCCATATCGCCCAGCCGGAAGGCACATGGAGCCAGCACCTTCAGACCTACGGCGATCTGCTGATCGTCAACAACATGAAGGATGTGATGCGCGACCCCGAAATGAACTCGGGTAGCTATTACAAAGGCTCGATCGGCGACAAGTTCGACCTTGCCGCGCCCAGCCATGCGGCCGGTATCCGGATGTATGACATCGCGGACCGCGCCAACCCCAAGGAGATCGCCTTCTGTTCGATCCCCGGGCTGGGTGTGCACCGCACCTATTACGATGGTGGCGACTACGTTTATGCCTCGGCCCTGCCCCCCGGATTTTCCGACGACATCTTCCTGATCATCGATATCCGCGAGCCATCAAAGGCCGAGGTCATCTCGAAACTCTGGATTCCGGGCATGAACACCGCGGCGGGCGAAACCCCCAATTGGGACGCAAAAAAGCACCGCTACGCGCTGCACCACGCCATCGTAAAGGGCGATCTGGCCTGCGGTGCGTGGCGTGACGGCGGCATAACGCTGATGGATGTCTCTGATCGGCACGCGCCGAAGATACTGGCGCATGACAATCCGTGCCCGCCGTTTGCCGGGGGCACGCACAACACCTTGCCGCTGCCCGGACGCGGCTTGATGTTCGTGGTTGAAGAAGCGGTTTTCGACAATTGCGAAGATGGGATCAAGCGCAACTGGGTCTACGACATCAGCGTGCCGACAAACCCCGTCTCGATTTCCACCACGCCGCTTCCCTCGGAAGAGGACTATGCCGCAAAGGGCGGCCAGTTCGGGCCGCACAACCTGCACGAAAACCGTTCCGAAGGGTTCCAAAGCGAAGAGTTGATCTTCGTGAGCTACCAGAACGCAGGCGTGCGCGTTTACAACATCGCCGACCCGTTCCGCCCGACCGAGGTTGCAGCCCTCGTTCCTCCCGCGCCGAAGAAACTGATGGATTATCGGCCCAACAAATCGCTCGTGGTCGATTCCACGGATGTCTTCGTCGACAAGAACGGGCTGATCTACGTCACCGACTGGAACGGCGGTCTGACTATCATGGAACTGGAGCGCGTATGATGGCCCGGGTTCTGGTAGCTGGCAAGATTCACAAGGACGGTATGGACGTGCTGACCGGCGCCGGGTTCGCGATCGATCAGGTTCCAAAGCTCGACACCGACATGGCACCAGAGGTGCTTGCCAAGGCCGATGCGCTGTTGCTGCGCTACGGCGCGTTGAGCCAAGCGAATGTCGAGGCGATGCCCGCGTTGCGCATCGTGTCACGCCACGGCGTTGGCTGCGATGGCCTGCCGCTTGATCTGCTTTCGACGCGCGGCGTTCCTGTCACGGTCGTCGGCCCGGTCAATGCGGTTTCGGTTGCCGAGCAGACCATTGCGCTTTTGCTGGCCGTGCTGAAACGCATCCCGGCCTATGATGCGGCGGTGCGGGGGGGCGACTGGGGCCTGCGCGATTCGCTGGGCGCGCGCGAGCTTTCGGGTCGGCGGATGCTCGTCATGGGCTTTGGCCGCATTGGCCGCGAAGTGGCGCGCCGCGCGAAGGCTTTCGATGTTGATGTAGCGGTCTACGACCCCTTCGTGACCGCGGCTGACATTGCCGCGGCAGGTTACGATGCGGTGGCGGATTGGCAGGCGGCATTGCCCGATATTGACGTGCTATCGGTGCATGTGCCGCTGGCACCCGAAACCCGCAACCTGATCGGCCGTGCCGAATTGGCGCGTATGAAGCCGACCGCGATCCTGCTCAATGCCGGGCGCGGCGGGCTGATTGACGAGGCGGCATTGTTTGCCGAGCTCTCTGGCCGCATGGCCGCAGGTGGCGCCGGAATCGACTGCTTCGAAACCGAGCCGCCAGCGTTGGACAACCCTCTGTTCGGGCTTCAGAATGTTGTGCTTTCGCCGCATTCCGCAGCACTTTCCGCAGAGGCGGCGCAGCGCATGGCGGTGGTTGCGGCGCAAAACATCGTGGCGGCGCTGCAAGGCAAGGTAGACCGCCGTCTGGTCTTCAACCTCGCCGCGTTGGAGGCGGCTGGCCATGAGCTATGAAATCCCGCGCGAAGCGACACTTCCGTTCTTTTCTGAACCGATCGCCGTTCATTGGGACCTGCACGCAGCCTCGATGGTCGCTATCTGGCTGTTTCTGGTGCCAATCGCGATTCTGACGATTCGGTATGGCAAGCCGCGCCCGGTGCCGCACGGTATTCCGCGTGGCACGCCCAATTGGAGCAAGCTCTACTTCTGGTGGCCGGTGCATTTCTACCTGCTCTACGCCGCTGTCGGTGGCACGCTTGCGGTCGGCGGTTTTGCCATTCTGCTGTCGGGTGGCATATCGGGCACGCTGCATAGTTTCTTCGGGCTTGCCACGATGACCTTCGCGGCGCTGCAAGTCGTTTCGGCATGGTATCGCGGCACACACGGCGGCATGCGCGACCCCGGCGCAGACCCCGCCAACCCGGCAACGTGGCGCGGCGACCACTTCGATTTCACGCCGCGGCGACGCATGTTTGAAGCGTGGCACAAAAGCTTTGGCCATTTCACCGCCATCATGGCGCTGGGGGCCATCACCACCGGATTGGCCCAGTTCCATTTGCCGGGTGTGACCCTTTATGCGGTTTCATCGGTGGCAGTCATCGCGGGGCTTGTGGTGCTGTTCGAAGCGCTCGGCCTTCGGCACGACACCTACCAGTCGGTCTATGGCAACCGGATCAACTTTCCCGGCAACCGCAAGCGCGCGCTGGGTTCTGAACCGTTGGATATCCTAGAGGCCGCGGAACGGAACGGGCAGGACAATCGCCCTGCCCTATAAGCCGCGCGGCACAAGACATCCTTGCGGGCGGGCACCCATCGCCCGCCCGCAAGCATTTTACCCTGCCCACCATCTGATACAGGCGCGCCCGTCCGGGCGATCCCCCGCACCATGATCTGCGCGCCGCATCCATGCGGGCCCCAAAGGCTACGACTTGCAAAGCAGTTGCAGTAGCGATTCGCGCATTCACACATAACCAGATGTATTGCATCGTCTTTTGCATCTTTCGACCGACGCTGCGGTTGGCATCGTCAAGGCCTAAAGGCAGGCGCGGCGTGCTTGCACGCAACGCGCGCCAAAGTCGATCGGCGCTCTCAACCCTCCCTCCTGACCTGATATGCAGTATACCCAACCCACAATGCAGTATTGTCCTTGACAGGGCAAAGGGGGGCACATACGGTATTTTTGCGTGGGATCGGCGTCTCGACGTCCCGATTTACGCGCACGGATTTTGAATACGGCGGCATATGCCGAGTGGACGCAACCACCACGGAGATCGGTTCTGGCACAATGAATACACTCACTCCCGATCCGCGCGCCAAAGCGCAACAGGACGTGCGCGATGTGCGCAAGCAGATCACCCGGCTGGACCGTGATTCGCTCAATTTGCTGCTGTCTGGCGCGCGAACCCATTACGCGTGGCAAGACCGCCCCGTTTCAGACGAGATCATCCGCGAGATCGTCAAACTGACGCTTGATGGCCCCACCAGCATGAATGGCAGCCCGGCGCGTTTCGTGATCGTGCGCAGCCCCGAGGCCAAGGACCGTTTGGCAAAGGCGCTCAAGCCGCTCAATGTTCCGAAAATGCGCGCGGCCCCAGTAACCGTGATCGTGGCCTACGATCTGGAGTTCTGGAAGCACCTGCTACGCCTTTTCCCACATGACGATCGCCGCCACCTGTTCGAGAACAAGCCCGAATACGCGGCCGAGACCGCCTTTCGCAATGGCACCCTTCAGGGCGCATATTTCATGATCGCGGCACGCGCGCTGGGTCTGGATGTGGGCGCATTGTCGGGGTTCAG
>NZ_JBFHIA010000013.1:0-23874 GCF_041596715.1 Phaeovulum sp. | reverse complement strand
CGGATCGTGCTGCTGTCGATCCTGATCGGTATTGGTGGCTATATGCTGCTTTCGACAGACCTGCTGCTTGGCCTCATGGCGCTGAGCTTTGTGCCGTTCGTGGCATGGCGGTCGTCGGTGACGCAGCTGACCTTGCGCGGCACTTGGTTAGAGCTGCAAGAGCGGCTTTCGGTCTTGAGCCGCGTGATGGAGGAAAACCTCGGCGGTATCCGCGTGGTGCGGGCCTTTGCCGCGCAACCGCACGAGATGCAGAAATTCGCGGTCGCCTCGGAAAGCGCGCTGACGCTGGCGCATCAACGTGTCGATATCCGGGTGCGCAATACCAGCGCTATGACACTGTCGTTCTTCATGGCGATGGGGTTGGTGCTATGGGTCGGCGGCAACAAGGTTGCCTCGGGGCAGATCACGGTGGGCACGCTCGCCTCTTTCTTGACCTTCATGACGATCTTGCAAATGCCGGTGCGCCAGCTTGGCTTGCTGGTCAATTCCTTTGCGCGCACCTCGACCTGTGGCGCGCGGATCTTTGCGCTGCTTGATCTGGAACTTGCGGTGCAAGACGCAGCCGACGCCCATGATCTGGCTGTGACCGAAGGCGTGTTGCGCTTCGAGAATGTCGATTTTTCCTACCCCGGCAACGATGGCCGCCCTGCCTTGCGCAACATCAGCTTTGAAGCACGGCGCGGCGAGACAATCGGCCTGATCGGCCCGCCCGGCAGCGGAAAAACCACCATCGCGCACCTGATCCCGCGGTTTTATGATGTGACGGGCGGGCGCATAACTATCGACGGGCAGGACCTTCGCAAGGTGACGCTGCATTCGCTGCGCCAAGCGGTTGCGGTGGTGCAGCAAGACGTGTTCCTGTTTACCACAAGCCTCGAAAACAACATCGCCTATGGCGACCCTTGGGCCAAGACCGACCGGATCGAGCGCGCCAGTGGCTCGGCGCAATTGCACCGTTACATCATGGGTCTGCCTTCAGGCTATCGCACCGTGGTTGGCGAACGCGGCGCTTCGCTTTCGGGCGGGCAGCGCCAGCGCATGTCGATCGCACGCACGCTGATGCTCAACCCCGCAGTGCTGGTATTCGACGATTCCACGGCGGCTGTAGACGCCAATACCGAACGCCAGATCCGCGACGAGATCAGAGAACACGCCAGCGAAAGGGTAACGATCATTGTGGCCCACCGGCTTAGCTCGCTGATGCATTCCGACCGCATCCTGTTCGTCGAAAAGGGCGAGATTGTGGAATCGGGCACTCATGACGAATTGCTGGCGCTGAGCGGGCGCTACCGGGCGCTTTATGATCTGCAAGTCCGCCCTGAAGCCAGCGGAGGCAAGGGCTGATGGCTGCTGAACAGGAAACCGAACGCAACGATGTGCGCGAAGATGGCCGCCGCCCGCCGCGCGCCGTGGTAGGCTCGCACCGCATCGAAGAAGAGATGTTCGGCCGGGTATTCGACCGCCGGATCGTCCGGCGGA
This sequence comes from Phaeovulum sp., assembly GCF_041596715.1. Lineage (GTDB taxonomy): Bacteria > Pseudomonadota > Alphaproteobacteria > Rhodobacterales > Rhodobacteraceae > UBA6213. Next base: position 22,395 of record NZ_JBFHIA010000013.1, on the reverse strand, counting down.
TCTGGGTTTTTGTGCGGCCTTACCGGCTGAAACTGGCGTTCGCCGTTGCTGCCGTTCTGCTTTTTACCGGCACGCAGCTCGCCATACCGCTGATCATCCGCCATGCCATCGACACCGGCCTTGGCGAAGGGGCCGAGGCGCGCTCGGCGCTGAACCTTTCGATGCTGGCCTTTGCAATTGCCATCGCGCTCAACTTTGCGGCCAGTTGGGTGCAGGAAAGCATCGTCGGCAAGACCGCTGAGAACGTGCTATTCGACATCCGCACCGCGATGTTCGGGCACCTGCAACGGGTGTCGCTGTCGTTCATGGACAAGACCGAGGTTGGCAGGCTGATGTCGCGCCTGCAAGGCGACGTCAACGCGATGCAAGAGTTTCTGGAAACCTCTGTGCTGTCGGTGGGCGATATCGTGCTTTTGTTCGGCATCGTGTTCCTGATGCTTTGGCTCAATGTCGAGCTAGGGCTACTGACGCTTGCCGTTCTGCCGGTGCTGTTCGTGGTGCGCATCTTTTGGTTGCCGCGCGCGCGCCTGGCCTTCATGGCGGCCCATGAATCGAACTCGGTCGCCAATGGTGCGCTGGCCGAGGCAATTCACGGTGTGCGCACGGTACAAAGCATGGACCGCCAGAAGGTCAACTTTGCGCTTTATGATGACAAGGCCAGCATCAACCTGCGTGCCCACCGCAAGGCGGCGAAATATGCGCAGGTGATGGTGCCAATCGTTGACAGCCTCACCGGCATCGCCATGGCGGTGCTGGTCGTGGTCGGCGGCTCGATGGTGCTTGACCAGCGGCTGGACGTGGGCGTGATGGTTGCGTTCCTGTTCTATATCCAGCGGTTTTTCGACCCGATCCGGTCGCTGACCATGCAGTATTCGGTGATGCAGCGGGCCATGGCATCGGGGCAGCGGCTGACCGAGGTGCTGGACGTGCCGGTCGATATCACCGACGCGCCAGACGCCATCGAGCTTGGGCCCGACATGGATGGATCGGTCGAGTTTCGGGATGTGACCTTTGGCTACAACCCGGCGTTGCCGATATTGAAACACGTCAGCTTTCGCGTGAACCCCGGAGAGACGGTGGCGCTGATCGGCCCGACCGGATCGGGTAAATCGAGCGCGATGGCGCTTGCGCATCGTTTCTATGATGTGCAGCAGGGTCAGGTTCTGGTCGGCGGGCACGATGTGCGCGCGGTCACGCAAGCCTCGCTCGGGCGCCAGATCGCGATGGTCTTGCAAGAACCTTTCCTGTTCACCGGGACGGTGCTGGAAAATATCCGCTTCAACAAAACCGATGCCAGCCGCGAAGAGGTGGTTGCGGCGGCTGTTGCGGTGGGCGCGCATGATTTCATCATGGCGCTGCCGCAAGGCTACGAGACGATGATGGGCGAGCGTGGCGGAAGCCTGTCGCTGGGTCAGCGCCAGCTTGTCAGCTTCGCCCGCGCGTTGGTAGCCGATGCCAAGATCCTCGTGCTCGACGAAGCAACAGCCAGCATCGACAGCTACACCGAAATGCTGATCCAGAAGGCGCTGCAAACGCTGTTGCAGGGGCGCACCGGGCTTGTCATCGCCCACCGCCTTGCGACTATCCGCGATGCAGACCGGATCATCGTTCTGGCCAATGGCGAGTTGATCGAGCAGGGCAGCCATGACGAGTTGATCAAATCAGGCGGGCTTTACGCGAGCCTCTACTCGATGAGTTACGCGTCCTTTGACGACATCCCGTTGGCAGAGGCCACCGCCGCCGCACCGCGATCAGCGCAACCAGATGCCCCCGCACCCGGCAAGCGCGCCACGGATTCGTCCACCTGACCGGTGAGGCTGGCTTCCGCGCTGGCAGGCAGCGTCAAAAGTGCTGCATGTGTGACGGTAGCCGTATTTCGGCCGATGTAACGCAGCACCTTCTGAAAGGTCTTTCTTCTATAAAGCACGAGAGGCGACTTTGTCAGATGCGTGCTAAAAGGATGTTACCCACCGCGCCCGGGCCAAGATTGGCGGCACCTTGCGATACTTTGTTCGACCATCCAGCAGGAGGTTTGTCATGCGCAGCGAAAAAGTCAGTTTCAACGGAGCTTCGGGGGCCGCTCTTGCCGCGAGGCTTGATCGCCCCGAAGGGCCCATCCGTGCTGCGGCCATACTTGCGCATTGCTTTACCTGCTCAAAAGACATTGCTGCGGCGCGGCGCATAGCTGGTCGCCTTGCGGCGCTTGGCATTGCGGTGCTGCGTTTTGATTTCACCGGACTCGGCCATTCGCGTGGTGAGTTTGCCAGCACGAACTTTTCGTCAAACGTGGCCGATCTGGTCTCTGCGGTCGAGTGGATGGCGGCGGCGGGTATGCCCGCGCAGATTCTGATCGGGCATTCGCTGGGCGGTGCTGCGGTCATCGCGGCCGCGCCGGGGATTTCCGGCTTGCGCGCAGTGGTCACTATCGGTGCGCCGTCAGACCCCGCGCATGTCGCGCAAAACTTTGGTGGCAAGCTAGATGAAATCCGCAGCACAGGTGCGGCGACGGTTACCTTGGTTGGACGCAGCTTTGAAATCCGCCGCCAGTTTCTGGAAGATATCGCCCAAGCCTCGCTTGATGGCGCGCTACCAAAACTAGGCGCTGCTTTGCTGGTGCTGCACGCCCCACGCGACGAGGTGGTGAGCATCGAAAACGCCAGCGCGATCTTTCAGCGCGCGCGGCATCCTAAAAGTTTCATTTCGCTTGATAACGCCGACCACATGCTGAGCCGCGAGGAAGATGCCGAATACGCCGCTGACGTTATTTCCAGCTGGTCTAGCCGTTACCTTGATCTGGCACCCGAAGCGATACCCGCCGGGGCACCCGAAGGCGTGGTTCGGGTGGCCGAGGCCGAGGCATCGGGGTTTCGGCAAGATATCCTGATCGGCGGGCGGCATCAGATTGTGGCGGATGAACCGGCAAGCCTAGGTGGCACTGACCTTGGACCCAGCCCCTACCAGTTGCTATCCGCAGCGCTGGGCGCATGTACGACAATGACGATCCGCATGTACGCCCGCCGCAAGGGCATAGAGCTGACGCAGCTCAGTTGCGACGTGACCCACAACAAGCGCCACCTCGAAGACAGCGAGAACAGTGAAACGGCAAAACCCAAGGTCGACGTGTTCCGCCGCACCATCTATCTGCACGGCACGCTTTCCGAGGAGGAGCGTGCCTCGCTTCTGGCAATTGCCGAAAAATGCCCCGTGCATCGCACCTTGCACGCCACCGCCCAAATTGAAACCGCACTGGCCGAAGAGCCGGGGCCCACTTGATCCTGCCCGTCGGGGGTATTGCGCACCGCCATGATGTCTTGCCCCGTAACGGCTTTGGATGGTCGAACCAGAAGAGTTGTGGTCACGCGCCTTTGGCCGTCTTGACCACGATTTGCCAAAGCGCACGCGGCCTTTGCGTGGGGCGTGCCCGCTCGGGCAGGCGGTTGCACGGGGTATTGCACCGCAACTTGCGCTTCACAGAGGTTCAGGCACCTTCATCGTAACCGCGCACATCAACCCGGTGCTGCACAATGGCGGGCCCGCGATCAATGCGAAATGCCGCGGATTCGGTGGCGTTGTGCAAGCCGAAGTTTTCCGACTGCTTGCTACCTAGGCAGTTGGCTGGTCACTTGCCGCCAAGTTGGGCAACCCCTTTTGCAACGGCTTTTCGATTGTATCGGGTCTTGACGCACTTCGCGTTCTCTCCCCTAATAGCCGGATAACCGGAGCGATACCGGGTGGCATTCGAGCCCCGTACCCAGCCCACGTCTAGTGGAGCCAGGTGCGGGGTTTTGTCTTTTGGGGGATACCGTTGCGAAAGCGCGTTGAAATCGGCCTGCTCTATTCGCGTGAAGGCAATTACGCGCGAATCTCCGAGGCGTGCCGTCTGGGTGCCCTTAGTGCCATCGAGGCGATCAACACCACCCCCGATTCCGGTTCGGAGCTGATCGCTATCGAGCGTGACCCGCGCGGCAATATCGACCTCTATCAACCGCTCTGCACCGAAATCCTGCGCGAAACATCTGCGCGCCATGTGGTTGGCTGCGTCACCTCATGGAGCCGAAAGGAAGTTATTCCCGCACTCGAGAAAGCCGGCGGTACTTTGTGGTATGCTTGCCCCTACGAGGGCTTCGAGGCGTCGGACAGTGTTGTCTATACCCATGCCTGCCCGAACCAACACCTGCTGCCGCTGCTGCAGTGGGCCTTTCCGCGATACGGCAGGCGGGGCTATCTGACGGGCTCGAATTATATCTGGGGGTGGGAGATGAACCGCGTCGCCCGAGATCAGATCGCAGCCGCGAATGGCGCGGTCTTGGGCGAGCGGTACCTGCCGATCGGTGACGTGGACGTATCGCGCATCATCGACGAAATCCGCGCCACGCGCCCCGATTTTATTCTCAATTCGCTTATAGGCCCGTCGTCCTATCGCTTCCTGCAAGCCTATGCCGAACTTGGGCGCGAAGACGCGCATTTCACCGCGGCGACCTGCCCGGTGTTGTCGTGCAACCTGACCGAATGTGAGCTTGGTGAACTTGGCGCGGCGGCAGAGGGCCTGATTTCGGTTGGACCGTATTTCAACGACGCGCAGGCACAATTGCCGGGCGCAGGCCCGGGCTTTGGCTCTTCGCTTGAGGCGGCGGCGTATTCGGCGGTTTTCATGCTGGCGGGTTTGCTTGCGCAGCCCGATACGCGCGAAGCGGCAAGTCTTGGCGAGCTTTTGGCCGGTTCGGGTGCCGCACGTTCCGGGATCGACCCCGAGACACATCACGTCGCGCTGCCGGTTCTGATCGCGCAGGTCGAAGGCGGGCGGTTCCGCGTTCGGGAAAGTTGGCACAAGGTGGCCGCCGACCCTTACCTTTCGCACAGCGACCGCATTCCTGCCGCGCGGCGCCCCAGACTTTCGGTGGTAAGATGACGCGGCGCGTTCACATTCCCAATCTTGGCGGGGCGCAGGCGGCCATTCTGCACCGCCCGCATGTAACGGTGGTGGCGCTTACGCGCCAACTTGCGGCGATCGGGCTAGAGGTGACGCAGCATTGGCCGGACCTTGGTTCTAGCGCGCTTGCGGCGGATTTCGTCTTTTTCGACGCAGATCTGGGGCATGACGAGCAATTTCCGTGGAAGCCCGGTGCCGCACCGATGCCGATGATTGCGCTGATCGGGTCAGAGGCACCGGGGCGCATCGAATGGGCGCTCAATCATGGGGCAGATGCGCAGTTGCTCAAACCAGTGGGCGATAGCGGCGTTTATAGCGCCCTGCTGATCGCCCAGCAGAGCTTTGAGGCGCGCCGTGAGCAGGCGGCCAAGATTGCTGGTCTGCGCGCGCGCCTGGCTGACCGCCAGACCGTCGTGCGCGCGGTCGTGCTGCTTGCCGCGCGCGGGCGCAGCGAGGCCGATGCCTATGACCATTTGCGGCAGCTGGCGATGACCCGGCGCGAAACCATCGAGCAAGCGGCGCACCGGGTCGTGGCGCAATTTTCACAAGACGGAGGCCGGAATGACCGAAGCGAGCATTCCTGAAAACCTGCCTCCAAGAACTGGCCAACCGCGCAGTGCGCTTTCTCGTCTGCTGGCGCGTAAAATGGCGCTGGTGGGTCTGGCGATGATTGTCCTTACCGTTCTGGGGGCGATTTTTGCGCCGTGGTTGACCCCGTATGAGCCGGACATGCAGATGTTCGACGGGCTGACCATCGAAGGCGCGCCGCTGCCGCCGGGTGGTGCGTTTGTGTTCGGCACAGACCTGCTGGGGCGTGATCTGTTGACCCGCATCCTTTATGGCGCGCGCACCTCGCTGATCATCGGCGTTGCCGCAAACGGTCTGGCGCTGTTGATCGGTACGCTGGTGGGCATTACCGCAGGCTATTTCAGGGGCTGGGTCGGCAGCGTGCTGATGCGGTTCACCGATCTGATGATGGCGTTTCCCGCGCTGTTGCTGGCCATTTGCCTTGCCGCGATCTTTCAACCCTCGCTGTGGATCGTTGCGCTGGTCATTGCGATGGTGAACTGGGTGCAGACCGCGCGTGTGCTTTATACCGAAACCACCTCGCTTGCGACGCGCGAGTTTATCGCGGCAGAGCGCACGCTTGGCGCGGGCACCCTGCGCATCTTGTTCCGGCATATCCTGCCGCATCTTGTGCCGACCATCATCGTCTGGGGCACGCTGGGTATTTCAACCACGGTTCTGCTAGAGGCGACGCTTAGCTTTCTTGGCATTGGCGTGCAGCCCCCGACCCCAAGCTGGGGCAACATCATCTTTGAAAACCAGACCTATTTTCAGGCGGCCCCGTGGCTGGTGTTTCTGCCCGGTGCGGCAATTCTGATGCTGGCGCTGGCGTTCAATCTGGTCGGCGACGCGTTGCGCGATGTGCTCGACCCCACGCAGAGGGGGCGCGACTGATGGTAGCCTATCTTATCCGCCGACTGTTTCAGGCCGCACTCATCCTGCTTGGCGTATCGTTGGTGACGTTCTTTCTGCTCTACCTGCTGCCCGCCGATCCGGTGCGCCAGATTGCCGGGCGGTCTGCCACCGCGCAAACCGTGCAGAACATCCGCGAGCAGCTTGGCCTCGATCAGCCGTTCATAGTGCAATACTGGCGCTATCTCACAGGTCTTGTGCAGGGTGATTTCGGCCGTTCGTATTTGCAGAAATCCGAGGTCGCGGTGCTGATCTGGGCGCGGCTGCCTGCAAGCCTTTTGCTTATGGCGGGTGCAATCGGGTGTGAATTGCTGCTGGGCCTGACGATGGGCATCGTCGCGGCGCTGCGGCGCGGAAGCATGACCGACCAATCGCTGATGATCACCTCGTTCGTCGGCGTTTCGGCACCGCAGTTCGTGGTCGGCCTGCTGCTGCTTTATGTCTTTGCAGTCAGGCTTGGCTGGTTTCCGATTGGCGGCTACGGCACGTTCCGCCACCTTGTGCTGCCGTCGCTGACGCTGGGGATACTCGGGTCGGGCTGGTATAGCCGGATGATGCGTTCGTCGATGATCGACGTGCTCAGGCAAGACTATATCCGCACCGCGCGCGCCAAAGGCCTTGCTCGCCGCCGCGTCATCTTTCGCCACGCGCTGCCCAACGCGATTTTGCCCATCATCGCGATGATTGGCATCGATATCGGCATTTTCATGGGCGGCATCGTGGTGGTGGAAAGCGTCTTTGGCTGGCCCGGTATCGGCCAGCTTGCGTGGCAGGCCATTCAGCGTGTCGACATCCCGATCATCATGGGCGTCACGCTGGTTTCGGCCTGCGCCATCGTGCTTGGCAACCTGCTGGCCGACCTCGTGACCCCGTTTATCGACCCCCGCATCCGCTTGCGGTGACACCAAACCACAACAACCGACAGGAGAGAAAAATGAGACTCTGGTTAACCTCTACCGCGCTGGCTCTTTCGCTCGCCGTTCCTGCGATCGCACAGGACTACGTGCCCGACCCGATGGCGAAACAGGGGGGCAGCATAATCATCACCTACAAGGATGATGTGGCAACGCTTGACCCGGCGATCGGTTATGACTGGCAAAACTGGTCGATGATCAAGTCGCTGTTCGACGGGCTGATGGACTACGTGCCCGGCACCACGAACTTGCGCCCCGGCCTTGCCAGCAGCTACGAGATTTCTGCTGACGGCACGGTGTTCACCTTCAAACTGCTTGCTGGCGTTAAGTTCCACAACGGCCGCGAGATGACGGCCGAAGACGTGAAATACTCGCTCGACCGCGTGACCAATCCGGCAACGCAAAGCCCCGGTGCAGGCTTCTTTGGCTCGATCAAGGGTTATGATGCGGTGGCAGATGGCTCGACCACCTCGCTTGAGGGTGTCGAGGTCATCGACCCGCTGACGGTGCGCATTACGCTTTCGCGGCCCGATGCGACCTTCCTGCATGTCTTGGCGCTGAACTTTGCCTCGGTCGTGCCGAAAGAGGCGGTCGAGGCGGCGGGTGCCGATTTCGGCAAGGTTCCGGTTGGCACCGGCGCTTTTAAACTTGAGGAATGGACGATTGGCCAGCGGCTGGTCTTTGCCCGCAACACCGACTACTGGCGTGCTGGCGAACCCTACCTTGACCAGATCACCTTCGAGGTTGGGCAAGAGCCGATCGTGGCGCTGCTGCGTCTGCAAAACGGCGAAATCGACGTGCCCGGCGACGGGATTCCTCCGGCGAAGTTTACTGAAGTGATGGCCGATCCGGCGCAAGCGGCGCGGGTGGTCGAGGGCGGGCAACTGCACACCGGCTACATCACCCTGAACGTCAAGATGCCGCCCTTCGATAATCTGGCGGTGCGTCAGGCCGTGAACATGTCGATCAACAAGGACCGGATCGTGCAGATCATCAACGGTCGCGCGGTGCCCGCAACACAGCCCCTGCCGCCCTCGATGCCGGGCTACACGCAGGATTACGCAGGCTACGCCTTCGATCCTGAAGCCGCCAAGAAAATGCTGGCCGATGCCGGTTTCCCGAATGGCTTTGAAACCGAGCTTTTCGTGATGAACACCGACCCGAACCCGCGCATCGCGCAGGCGATTCAGCAAGACCTCTCGAACGTCGGTATCAAGGCCTCACTCAAGTCTCTGGCGCAGGCCAACGTCATCGCGGCTGGTGGCGAAGAGGATCAAGCGCCGATGATCTGGTCTGGCGGCATGGCGTGGATTGCCGACTTCCCGGACCCGTCCAACTTCTACGGCCCGATCCTTGGCTGTGCGGGCGCAGTGCAGGGCGGCTGGAACTGGTCGTGGTATTGCAACCCGACACTGGACGATGAGGCGGCCAAGGCCGACAGCATCACCGACCCTGCGAAAGTCGATGAGCGCATGGCGATGTGGTCTGACATCTACATGAAGGTAATGGCCGATGCGCCTTGGGTGCCGGTGTTCAACGAACAGCGATACACCATGAAATCGGCCCGTATGGGTGGCGCAGACGCGCTTTACGTCGACCCGGTCTCGATCCCCGTCAACTATGATTATGTGTATGTAACCGATGTGCAATAACTGCAAATACACCATTCACGGTGCGCAGCACCACTTCGGCTGGGACAACTCGATTGTCCCAGCCGAAAGGGTGGAACCCGGATCGACGATCCTGTTCCACTGCCTTGATAGCTCGGCGGGCCAACTTGGCCCGTCGTCCACGGTCGAAGATGTCAAATCGCTCGACTTCGCCAAGATCAACCCGGTAACGGGCCCGATCTTCGTTGAAGGCGCGCAACCCGGCGATGCGCTGAAGATAACCATCGACAGCTTCGCACCTTCGGGTTTTGGCTGGACGGCAAACATCCCCGGCTTCGGGTTGCTGGCCGACCAGTTCACCGAGGCGGCGCTGACGATCTGGAAATACGACCCAGCCAGCATGGCCCCCGCTTTGTTCGGAAGCGCCGGGCGTGTGCCGCTGAAACCGTTTGCTGGCACCATCGGCAACGCTTTGGCCGAGCCGGGGCTGCATTCCATCGTTCCGCCCCGGCGGGTTGGTGGCAACCTCGACATTCGCGACCTTGCGGCGGGTACGACGCTTTATCTACCGGTCGAGGTGGCGGGCGCGCTGTTCAGCGTGGGTGATACCCATGCCGCGCAGGGCGATGGCGAGGTCTGCGGCACGGCGATCGAAAGCCCGATGGATGTGGTGCTGACACTCGATCTGGTGAAAGGCGCGAAGCTCAAGACCCCGCGCTTCACCACTCCGGGGCCCGTGACGCGCCACCTTGATGCAAAAGGCTACGAGGTGACAACGGGCATTGCACCCGACCTTATGTCTGCCGCGCGCGATGCGGTGGCGGGGATGGTTGATCTGCTGTGTGCGACGCGCGGAATGTCGGCGGTAGACGCCTATATGCTGGTGTCGACCTGCGGCGATCTTCGGATCAGTGAGATCGTCGATATGCCGAACTGGGTGGTGTCGTTTTACTTCCCGCGCTGCGTGTTCGAATGACCAACGCGGCAACATCAAGGTCCGGGGCCGCAAAGGCCCCGGACGGCGCGCCGGTTCTGGCGGTGCAGGGCTTGACGGTTTCGGTCAAGACCGAGGCAGGGTTGCTGCCTTTGGTCAGCGACCTTTCGTTTGATCTGGCGCGTGGCGAGACCCTTGCGATCGCCGGGGAATCGGGGTCTGGAAAATCGATCACCTCGCTCGCCATCATGGGCCTGTTGCCGCCGCCCGCCGTGCGCGTGACGGCTGGGCAAATCCACTTGGGTGCAACCGAACTGACCGGTCTGCCCGAGGCACAGATGCAGTCGATCCGTGGCAACCGGATTGCAATGATATTTCAAGAACCGATGACCTCGCTCAACCCGGTGATGTCAATCGGGCGGCAATTGACCGAAGCGCTGGAAGCGCATGAGGTTTTATCGCGCGCCGAGGCGCGCGCGCGCGCGCTTTCGGCGTTGAAGGCGGTGCGCATTTCACAGCCCGAACGGCGTATGCGCCAGTATCCGCACGAGCTTTCGGGTGGTATGCGCCAGCGCGTGATGATCGCCATGGCAATCGCGCTGCGCCCCGATGTGCTGATCGCAGACGAGCCGACCACGGCGCTTGATGTGACGGTGCAGCGCGAGGTGTTGGACCTTTTGCGCGATTTGCAGCGCGAAATGGGCACCGCGATCATACTGATTACCCACGACATGGGGGTGGTTGCCGAAATGGCCGACCGTGTGGTGGTCATGCAGTCTGGCCGCATGGTCGAGCAAGGATCGGTCGGCGCGGTGTTCCATGCGCCACAGCAGCCCTACACCAAGGCGCTTTTGGCCGCCGTGCCGCGCATGGGCCGTGGCACGGGCGAAACGACGGCTTTGCCGGGCGGTGCGCCGATCGCGCGGTTGCGGGGGTTGCAAGTGCGGTTTGACTTGCGCGGCGGCCTCTTGGGGCGCGTCACGCACCGTGTACATGCGGTCGAAGGCGTCGATCTGGATATTCAGCGCGGCGAAACTTTTGCTTTGGTTGGCGAAAGCGGTTGCGGCAAGTCTACCTTGGCCAAGGCGATGGCCGGCCTTGTGAAGTTTGACGGCCAGATCGAGATTGACGGCACCTCGCTTGCCGGGTTGGGGCGCGCGCAGATCAAGGCGCTGCGCCGCAATGTGCAAATGATCTTTCAAGACCCGATGGCATCGCTCGACCCACGCATGCGGGTTGGCGATCTTGTGGCAGAGCCGATGGTCATTCATGGAATCGATGATCGCGCGCAGCGCGAGGCGCGGGTTGAGGCGCTGTTCGAGCGTGTCGGGCTGTCGAGCGACCAGATGTATCGTTACCCGCACGAGTTTTCTGGCGGGCAACGGCAGCGCATCTGCATCGCCCGCGCCTTGGCGCTGCAACCAAAGCTGATCATCGCGGACGAAAGCGTTTCTGCGCTGGATGTTTCGGTTCAGGCGCGGGTGCTAGACCTCTTGCGCGCGCTGAAGCAAGAGTTCGGCATCGCCTATCTGTTCATCAGTCACGACATGGCGGTGGTTGAAAACATCGCCGATCGGGTGGCGGTGATGTATCTGGGGCAGATCGTCGAAATGGGCAGTCGCGCGCAAATCTTCGGAAACCCGCAACATCCCTATACGCGCCGCTTGATCGAGGCGGTGCCGGTGCCGGACCCCGAGCATATTCGCCCACCGCAATCGCGCCTTTCGGGCGAGGTGCCAAGCCCGATGCGCGCCGTGGGCGATGCGCCGCAGCGCGCGGCGCTGCGCGATATCGGGGCCGGGCATCTGGTCGCGCCGTAACGCGGGGCTAGCATACGCGGCAGGTCTGAAAGCGCTGTGGTGCAGGCTGGCAGCGTTGCTAGATCAGGCAGTGGGTAGCGCGAAATGCGCCTCAAAACCGCGGGTTCGCCCAGCCGCGGGCGAGACCAGTGTCAGCGACCCGCCAGAGCGCTTGGCAATCGTCTGCACAATTGCCAGCCCCAATCCGGCCCCATCAACCGATTGCGTCGCGCGCGTGAACCGTTCGGTGATCCGCGCCAGCGACTCGGGGGGCAAAGGATCGCAATCGTTGATGACACTGAGCCCGGTGTCGGCTGCAAGGGTCACTTCTACCGGGGTTCCGGGCGTGCTGTGGCGCAGCGCGTTTTCGATCAGGTTGCGCGCGAGAATACCAAAGGCGTCGGGGTCCAGATGCGAAAGCACGGGGTCTGGTGGTAAACGGTGGCGCAAACGTGCGCGTTGCTCACGGTCAAAATCGCGCAGGACAATTTCAAGCACCGGGCGCATGTCGGTCGGATCAGGGGTGCTCAGCCTCGCCCCCTCGGCGCGCGCCAGTTGCATAAGCTTGACCGACAGACTGTTAAGCCGTTTCAGCGTGGTCTCGATTCCCAGCGCGCGATCGGCAGCCTGCGCATCGCGGGTTTCGCTTCGCAGCCTTTGCGCCTGCGCGATCGCCCCGGCGACCGGGGTGCGCAGCTCATGTGCGGCATGGGCGGCAAAGCTGCGTTCAGCCTCGAACGCCGCGCGGAGCCGATCAAGCAACAGGTTCATGCCTTTGACGATTGGGGCAAGCTCGCTTGGCAGCCGATGGTCAGGCAAGGGTGCAAGATTGTCTGGCCCGCGCTGTGCGAGGTCGCCGCGCAAGCGGCGCACCGGGGTAAGGGTCTGACGCACCACCAGAAAAATCGCGAGGAGTGTCAGCGGGATAACCACCACTAGCGGCAACGCCAAGCTAAGTTGCGTTTCCCGTGCTAGTGCGGCGCGGCGAGACAACGGCTCTGCCACGATGATGGTCAGATCGTGCGACCTGTCGGTAAAGAGGCGCATGGTATCGGTGCTGCTGAAGCCCGGCGTTCCGTCGCTTTGCAGTGTTTCAGATGCATCGTCGTCGGAATGCAGGATCACCCTGCCATCACGGTTGCGCACGACATAACTGAGGTATTCAACGCGCCTGTTCAGGTCATCAACGCGTTTGCTCAGATCAGTGTCGCGTTCGTCTTGGTCGTCGTCGCGTTCGTCCAATGCCTCGACGCGGGGTTCACGGGCTTCTTCGGGGTGATATCGTTGATCGCGCGCGGCCAGTGGCAAGATGCGCTCTGCAGCATCTGCCAAGGCGTCGTCCGAGATCACTTCCATTTGTTGGCCGAGCAGTTGCGCGGTGAAAGTGGCAGCAAGCAGCCACAGCACGGTGACACTGACACCCAACACAAGGGCAAGCCGCAGTTGCAGCGACCGCGGCGCCCTCATGATTTGCCCAACCGATAGCCAAGCCCGCGTTCGGTTTCGATCATGGCGTGCCCAAGCTTTTTGCGCAGCCGCGAGACATGCACCTCGATCGCATTGCTTTCGACACTGTCATCGAATGAATAGAGGTGTTCTTCCAGCATCGCTTTGGAAAGCAACTGGCCGGGGCGCTGCAAGAATGCTTCGAACAGCACCCATTCGCGCGCGGTCAACGAAACCGGCTTGCCTTCTTTGTGCAGTCGGCGCGCGGCGAGGTCCACTTCCAGCGGGCCAAGGTTGATGATCGGGTTCGGGTTGCCCGTATAGCGGCGGGCGACCGAACCGATGCGGGCCGACAACTCCTCCAGATCAAAGGGCTTCACCAGATAGTCGTCTGCCCCCGCGTTCAATCCCTCGATGCGGTCCGAAACCTGATCGAGCGCGGTCAGAATGATGACCGGCGTCACTTCGCCCCGCCCGCGCATACGGCGCAAGAAGGGAATGCCGCGCCCATCGGGAAGCATGAGGTCCAACAGCACCAGATCAAAACTGCCCGCGCGCAGGCCCGCGTCTGCCTCGTCGAGCCGCGTGACCCAATCGACCGAGTGGCCGTCGGCGCGGATCTGGTCACGCACGGCGGCGCCCAGAACGGTGTCATCTTCGATAAGCAGAACGCGCATGGTCGGCCTTACTTCGCTAGCTACGGGACTACTGCCCCTTCAGTCTGACGGGAAGCTTAAGTTAAGCGCGTTCTGGCGATTTTTCATCAGGCCGCGAACCTTACGCGAAGCTGAAGCAGTTTTCTTGAAACCGTCAGCCTGCGATCAGACCGGCGCGCGAAAACGCCGCCATCGACGATCTCAGGAGACGATCATGGCAAAGCAACTACAGCGGAAAGTGGGCGTCGCAGCCGTGGCCCTTGCGGCCATTCTGGCTCTTCCCGTTTTTGCACAAGATACCACGGCCCTCGCCGAGCAGGCAGCGCAGCGCTTGAAGGCCGCCGCTGCCAACCCAGCCGATGCCTGTGCTGGCATGACAGAAGAGCGCAACGGCTGGTTCGACAGGATCGGCGGCATTTTCGAGCATGACGATGATGACGACGATGATGATGACGACCGTGGCCGTGGCCGTGGGCATGGGCATGACCATGACGATGATCGCCAAGCGCGCGACAATCTGGGCTGCATCCCCACCGATCAGAGCGCCACGCAAAACGGCAGCCAGCCGCCCGCCAACGGGCTTTTCAACCCCGGCAGCGCGCCGCGTGCGCAGCTCAACTAACCTCAAATAACAGGAAACACCGATGAAACCGCTTTGGACCGTTCTGGCGCTGACCACCGCCCTCACCTTGCCCTCAATCGCCGCCGCGCGAGAGGTGACGTTGACCACCACTTTGCGCGAGTATCGCGGCGAAAACGCCTTTCTTGCGCTTTATATGACTGATGCCAGCGGCGCCTATGTCGGCTCTCTCTGGCTCGCGGCGAGCAAGGCGCGGTGGTATGACAGCCTTTCAGATTGGTATCGCGCAACCGGGGGCAGCTATGCCGAGGTCAGCGGCATTACCGGCGCAAGTGTCGGGGCTGGGCGCACACTGACGGTTACGCTTGATCTGGCCGATGCGCTGATTGATGCGGGCTATCAGATTCATATCGATACCGCAGTTGAGCATCTCTATTCGAGCCCGTCCGAAATCGTTGTGCCCTTGACCAGCGAAGGCGCGGGCACGCCGGTCGCGGGGCGCGCGATCATCGACTCGTTCACCTATTCGATGTGAGGCACCGATGAGCCGCATTCTGCACCGTTGGGCAGCGCTGCCGCTGGCGCTTGTTCTGTCGCTTGTGGCCATCAGCGGCGCGTGGCTTTCGCTTTTGCCGCTGAATGTGGCCGGCGCGGGCGACAGCTCGCTCGACCTCGGGCAGTTTGCGGCGCAAGTGGTCGCGGCGGTCCCGGCGACCGAACAAATCCGCCGCACGCCCGCAGGGCAGGTGACAGCGGTGTCGTTTGACCCTGCGGTGGGCATGGTTGAAACCGTGATCGATCAAGCCAGCGGCGCGGCGCTTGGGCCGGTGGCTGAAACGCCATTTGCCACTTGGGTGCTCGATCTGCATCGCGCGCTGTTTCTGGGCGATGCCGGGCGGATTGTGGTAATCGTGGCAAGTCTTGCGATGGTGGCGCTGGTGGTCAGCGGCCTCGCGCTTGCGGCGCGGCGCATGGGTGGCTGGCGCGCGATCTTCTTGCCTGTTCGCGGTGGCGCGGCCTCAGGGCGCTGGCATTTGATGATCGCGCGGCTGGGGGCACCTGCGCTTGTGCTTTCCTCACTGACGGCGCTCTGGATGGCGGGGGCCACCTTTGGCATCGTGCCTGAAGGAACGATGCCGCCAGAAATGACGCCGGTCAGCGGCACAACCGGCATGCGGCTGGATGCGATGTCCGCGCTTGCAGGCGTGCCCGTGACCGATCTGCTGCAACTGCAATTTCCTCGGGCGGGGGATGCCAACGCTATCTACACGCTCGAAACCACTGCGGGCATTGGCTACATCGACCAAGGCACCGGCGCGCTGCTGGGCTGGGCCGACCGTTCGCTAACTGACCGCATCATGGATACGGTGCATCTGTTGCACACCGGCGAGGGTGCGGCGCTGCTGGGCCTGCTGCTGGGGCTTTCGGTGTTGGCGATGCCACTGCTTTCGGGCACAGGGATTGCCGTCTGGCTCGCAGGGCGCAGCCGCAAGCCAAAGCTGAAGAACACCGCCGCCGAAGAGGCCGAGACAATAGTGCTGGTCGGCAGCGAGGGCGGCACGACATGGGAGTTTGCCCGTGCGCTGCAAGCTGCCATCACCGCAGCGGGTGGCACGGTGCACTTGGCCCCGATGTCGGATTTTGAACCCGCGCGTTACCGCGCTGCGCGGCGCGTGGTGGTGATGGCCGCAAGCTACGGCGACGGTGATGCGCCAGCCTCGGCCAAGGGCTTTCTCGACCGGGTAGGGCAGATGCCCAAGCCCCCAGCTGCGCCACTTGCCGTGCTGGGTTTTGGCGACCGCGCATTTCCCAAGTTTTGCGCCTATGCCGAAGCGGTTGCGCGCGCGGCCGAAGCCGCCGGGTGGCACATGCTGATGCCGATGGACTATATCGACGCGCAGGCGCAGGCCCCGTTCAAGACTTGGGTCGGCAGATTGGCTGACGCAATGGGTGTTTCGCTGGATCTGCACGCGCCGGCCTCGCACGAAGAAATGGTTACGCTGCAACTGATCTCGCGGCGCGATTTTGGCGCGCAGTCGCAGGCTCCGACCTCGATCCTGCGGTTTCAGTTGCCGCGGATTTCGCTGATGGACCGTTTGCGCAAGCGTGGTTTTGCGCGCTTTGCCGCGGGCGATTTGCTGGGTGTGCTTCCCGTTGGCGACAGCCGCCTGCGGTATTATTCGCTGGCCTCGGGAATGCAGGATGGCTTTGTTGAAATCTGTGTGCGCAAGCAACCGGGGGGGCTTTGTTCGGGGCAACTGACATCTCTCAACCCCGGCGATCAGGTGCGCGCGCTGCTGCGCCCGAACCCGGGCTTCCACGCCGCCGAAGGGCCCGAGCCACTGATCTTGATCGGTGCCGGGGCGGGGGTAGGGCCGTTGGCGGGGTTTGCCCGGGCCAACCGCCAGAAGCGGCCGATCCATCTGTATTTCGGCACACGCAGCGCGGAGGGCGAGATGTTGTTTGGCAGCGAACTGACCGAATGGCGCGCTGAGGGACGGCTGGCTTCGCTAACCACTGCATTCTCGCGCAGTCAGCCACGCACCTACGTGCAGGATGCGCTGCGCCAAGATGGCGCGCGCGTGGCCTCGTTGATTGCGCAAGGCGCGCGGGTGATGATCTGCGGAGGCCGAGACATGGCCCTTGGCGTGGCCGAGGCATTCGACGAAATCCTTGCACCGATGAACCTGAACCCGGTGCTATTGAAGGCCGAGGGGCGATATGTTGAAGACATCTTCTGAGACCGGATCCGCAGTGCTGAGCGGTGCCACCATGGGCACGCGCTGGTCGGCGCATCTTGACGCGGTTGACGCGGCGGACCTTGCGGTTGTCGAGGCCGCGATGGCCGCCGCGGTGGCAGAGGTCGATGCGCAAATGTCGCTCTGGCAACCGCAAAGCGATCTGATGCGGCTCAACCAGGCCAAGCCCGGCGATTGGGTGCCGCTGCCCACGCGGTTGCTGACGGTTCTTGCAGCCGCGCTCGATATCGGGCGCGCATCGGGCGGGGCTTTCGAAATTGGCATGGGCGATGCGGTGGCGGCTTGGGGTTTTGGCCCCGCGCCGGTCAGCAATGCGGCCATCGGTGCGGCACTCACCGCCGTGCGCAGGCCCGCGCATATGGTGCTAGAGCTTGACCCGGCCCAAGGCCGCGCCCGCAAGCATGGGCCATTGACGCTGGATCTTAACGGGATCGCCAAGGGTTATGGCGTGGACCGGCTGGCCGAGGTGGCGCGTGCGCATGGGTTGCGGCACGCGCTTCTGGCGATTGACGGCGAATTGCGCGCGTTGGGCGGGCGGGCCGATGGCCGACCTTGGGCGGTTGCAGTTGAGCGGCCAGACCACGACCGCCGCGCCGCAGAGGCGCTGGTGGAGTTGAGCGAGGCGGCGGTGGCGACCTCGGGCGACTATCGCCATTGGGTCACAGTCGGCGCGCAGAAACTGTCGCATACGATGGATCCCGAGCGTGGCGCACCGCTACGCACAAGCCCTGCATCGGTTACGGTGATGGCACCCGATTGTATGCGGGCGGATGCTTGGGCAACCGCGCTGATGGTGATGGGCGAGGAAAAGGGGGCTGCATTTGCGAAAACCCTCGGCCTCTCTGCGCTTTTCCTGAGCCGCGGGCCGCAAGGCATAACGCAGCGCAAGGTGGGACCCGTCTTCGACACAAGGTCGAGCCGCGCGTAAGTGCCGCGCCTTTATTCTGTAAGACAATCGCGATCAGCCTCTTCGTGAAAGCCGTGCAAAAGCGCGGCTGTCTGCACATGACAAAAGCGCCATTGCGCTATTGAAACGCGCGCGGAGCAGAATTAGTTATACAGCTATAACTAATTCAGAGGCCGCGCCCATGAATCGCCACGCATCACATCCTTTCAAGACCCGCCGACCCAGGCTTGCCAAGGCGTGCGCATCATGAGCGAGCGCAAATCTTCCGAAGACAGAAAGGCCGAAATCTTGGCCGCGACACTGGCCTTGGCTTTCGAGGTGGGGCCGGCACAGGTGACCACCGTCATGATTGCTGCAAGGCTGGGCCTTACCCAACCCGCGATCTACAAGCATTTTCCCAAAAAAGAAGACGTCTGGCGCGCAGTTAGTGAAGAACTTTACACGCGCATCACCGAGAATGCGCAGCAGGAAAAAGTGGCGGGGCTTTCCCCGTTGGACGCGCTGCGAAAATTGGTGATGAGCCACATAGAGTTGGTTGCACAAACCCCGGCCCTGCCTGAGATCATGGTGTCGCGCAACCCGACTGGCGATCTGACAGATGCGCGTGGCCGCATTCAGGCGGCGATGGGGCAGCTTCGTCGTGCCGTGACCCGAGAACTCGACCGGGCGCGGGCTGCGGGCCAACTGCGAGAGGGATTGCGCACAGAAGACGGCATCACGCTCGTGTTCGGGGTCATTCAGATCTTGGCGTTGCAGTTGATCGTGACACGCAACCCGGCCCCGCTTGCGCAAGAAGGAAAACGCCTGCTCGATTTGCAATTGTCGCTCTTTGCGGGCGAAGGAGATGACGCATGAAGACCGGTTTCAAACTTGTCCTGATCACGCTGCCTATTGCTGCTATGGGCGCCGGCATTCTGGCTTTTGTCGTTTCAAACCGCCCGCCGCCCGCGCGGATAGAACTTGCCGAGCGCGCCTACGCAGTAAGGGTAATCGCCGCCGAAACCCATACCATAACCCCGACCTACACAGGATTTGGTCTGGTTACGCCCGCGCGCACATTCGAGGCAATCGCAGAGGTTGGCGGAATCGTCGAATACGTAAACCCGGCACTGCGGGACGGGCAGATTCTGCCTGCCGGTTCTGTGCTGGTGCGCGTGTCGCCTGCCGATTTCAACTTGGCGATCGCCCAAGCCAAAGCCAACATCCGGGCCGCCGAAGCGCGCTTGGCCGAGATTGACGTGTCCGAGGCGAACCAGCGCGCGGCATTGGAGATCGAGCGCGAAGTGCTTGCGGTGAAAACCGCCGATCTGGCGCGCGCCGAAGCATTGCTGGCAGCAGGAACAGCCCCGCAAACTGCGCACGACAACGCCCGTGCAGCACATCTGGTTCAGCGCCAGAAGGTGCAGAGCATTGAAAGCGCGCTTGCGTTGCTGCCGACACAGCGTGCCGTCCAACGCGAGCAAATCGCGGTCTACGAGGTAAATCTTGCCAGCGCCGAGCGGAACCTTGAACGCAGCGAACTGACGCTGCCTTTCCCTGCGCGGGTTACGGCGCATACGGTCGAAGTTGGGCAACTGCTGAAGCCGGGTCAGACCGCCGCTATTCTTGACGGTATCGACCAGGCCGAAGTCGTGGTGCAGGTTCCGCTGAGCGAATTGCGCAATCTGATGCAAATGGACGCGGCGCATTCCACACTCTTGCCGATGGACCCTACTCGCATGGGAGAAGCGCTTCGCGAAATGGGGCTTCAGGCAAAGGTGAAGCTGCGGGTGGGCGACGACATCGTGGACTGGCCCGGCAGGGTTGATCGGATCAGCGGCGGCATCGACCCAAGAACCGGCACCGTCGGTGTGGTTGTGCAAGTGGACGCGGCCTATGAGCAGGCAGATTCCGGCAACCGCCCGCCGCTTACGAAAGGCCTGTTCGTCGATGTCGTGCTAAGCGCACCGCCGATCACTGGCACCGTTCTGCCACGCAGTGCGCTACATGACGGGCGGGTTCTAATTGCCGACGCGGACAACCGGATGCGCCTGATCGCGGCAGAGCCGCAATTCGCACAAGGCGAGATCGCGCTTTTCACAGGCGGGGTCCAGGCTGGCGATCTTGTTTTGCTAAGCGCCCCCAGCCCCATGATCGAGGGGCTATTGCTGGACCTGCATCCCGAAACCGACATGATGCCCCGCCTGCTGGTTGAGGACGCCGCGCAATGATCCGGTTTTTTGCAGCGCACCCGACCATTGCCAACTTGTTGATGATTTTGATTCTGGCGGCCGGGTTGCTTGTCAGCCCGACCTTGCTGCGCGAAACCTTCCCGCGCGCGGAACCCAACGAGGTAGAGATCAGTGTGCCCTATCCGGGTGCGCGCCCAGAAGACGTGGAAACCGCCATTTGCGAGCGTATCGAAAACGCGCTGGACGCGGTCACCGGCATCGACCGGCAAAGCTGCGAAGCCCGTGAAAACTCGGCCCGTGCAGTGGTAAGAATGCGTGAAGGCGACGATTTTCAGG
This sequence comes from Phaeovulum sp., assembly GCF_041596715.1. Classification (GTDB taxonomy): domain Bacteria; phylum Pseudomonadota; class Alphaproteobacteria; order Rhodobacterales; family Rhodobacteraceae; genus UBA6213. Next base: position 1,874 of record NZ_JBFHIA010000013.1, on the reverse strand, counting down.
CCTTTGTGGCTGATGTGAAGTCCGAAATTGAAGCAATCACCGATTTTCCTGACCGGGCCGAGCCCGCGCAGGTCAAACCGCTTGGCCTGACAGATTTCGTCGCGTCGGTTGCGATCACCGGGCCGTTGGAGCGCACAGACCTGAAGGACTATGCCGAGCAGATCCGAACCGGCATGTTGCGTTGGGGCGGAATACCCAAGGTGGATATCAGGGGTTTCTCGACCCGAGAAATACAGATCAACCTGCGCCCCGACGACTTGCAGAAGTTTGGAGTCTCGGTCGCAGATGTCGCGCGCACCGTGCAGGCGAGCAGCCTTGATGTGCCCACCGGAAGTATCGAAACCGCGACCGAAACCCTGCTTATCCGGGTGGTCGAGGAACGGCGCGATACGGCTTCGTTGGCGGCGCTGATCGTGCGGTCTTCGGCCGAGGGTGGGCAAGTGCGGCTTGGCGACATTGCCGATTTGACGGAAGGGTTCGCGCTAGATGACGACGTGATCCTGTTTGACGGAAAGCCCGCCGCAATACTCGACATTTCCAAGACCCGCGCTGAAGACAGTCTGCGCACGCTGGATGCGCTGAAGGCTTATCTCGAGGTTGAAAATGCGCAGGCACCTGACGGCGTGACGCTGGAAATCACCGCAGACGCGGCATCGGTTGTGCGCGAGCGATTGACGCTGGTGGTGGTCAACGGCGTGCAGGGGCTGGCGCTTGTATTTCTGGTGTTGTGGCTGTTTTTCGGGTTCCGCTTCTCGTTCTGGGTGGCGATGGCGTTGCCGGTCTCGTTCATGGGTGGCGTCGCGCTTATGGGCCTTGTCGGGTATTCACTAAACTTGATGACGACTCTTGGCTTGCTGATTGTGATCGGCCTGCTGATGGATTCTGCCATCGTGATCGCTGAAAACATCGCCCTGCTGCGCCAGAAAGGCCTTAGTCCGTTGGAAGCCGTTGTCGAAGGAACGGCACAGGTGTTCCCAAATGTGCTTGCTTCCTTCGGCACGACGGCGATGGTTTTTGGCTCTCTTGCCTTTCTGTCTGGCGACTTGGGTGTGGTTTTGCGCGTGGTTCCGGTCGTGATGTTGTTCGTGCTGGCGGTATCGCTGGTCGAAGCCTTCCTGATTTTGCCGCACCATCTAATTCATAGTCTGGAAAATCCGGCACATGAGAAAGGCTTGGGCGCGCAGATCGAGAAGGCGATGGACTGGATTCGTGATCGGCTGGTCGGAACGCTTGTCGACCTTACCATCCGCTGGCGATACGTCATTGCCGGGGTCAGCTTTGCGATGCTGCTGGTTTCAACCAGCATGTTGGCGGGCGGGTATCTGAAGTTCACCGCTTTTCCGGAACTTGACGGCGATACCATTGTGGCGCGGGTTCTATTGCCGCAAGGCACGCCGCTATCGCGCACCGATCAGGTCGTGGCGCAGCTTGAGGCCGGTCTGCGCGAGGTTGATGCGATTCTGACGCCACAGCAGCCCGGCGGCGCGGGGCTTGTCCAACACGTCTCGGTTTTTCACGGCCTGAACAAGGATGCATTCGAGACGGGCGCGCATGTGGTTACGGTCAGTGTAGACCTTCTGCCATCGAGCGAACGCGTCAGCACCCCGGATGAGATCATGGCGCTGTGGCGCGACATCGTCGGGCCGGTGCCCGATGTGATCAGCCTCAAATATTCAGAAAGTACCATCGGCCCTGCCGGTATTGCGATCGACCTGCATTTGAAGGGCGATGACCTTGGCGCGCTGAAGGCCGCATCGATCGAGTTGCAGGACTGGCTCTGGCAGTATGAGGGGGTCACTTCGATTCTGGACGACCTGCGCCCGGGCAAACGCGAACTGCGCATCACGCTGAATGAAGCAGCCGGGCCGATGGGG
>NZ_JBFHIA010000012.1:0-24302 GCF_041596715.1 Phaeovulum sp. | reverse complement strand
GCCGCTCAACTCGATCGCCATCGGGTTGCCTGCGCCCTGCGCGCGCAACACTGCCGCACCCTCGAACCAATCGTCCAGCACCACCGCATCGAAGTTGGCGCTGGCAAGCTTGCCCTCGGGCGTAAGCGTCAGCGCACCGCTCGCCTCTAGCCCTGCCGCCGAAAGCGCCAGCCGCTCGACCGTCGAAGGCGCGCCCAGCGTGCCCGAGATCTCAAAGCTGCCCACCTCGTTCGCGGCCTTGCGCCAGCCCACCGAAGGAATTGCCAGCGTCATGCCCTGAAGATCACTGGCCAGATCAAAGCGGGTCGGCGCGCCACGCTGAATATCCAGCACCATTTGCCCTGTGCCGCTGCCGCTGATCGTGCCGCGTGGCAAGGTGATGCCCAGCGCGGCAAGCCCGGCCTCGGAAAGGTCGATTTCGCCAGTAACCTGTGATGCCGCCGCGTGTTCGGCACCAAACCGTTGCACCCAGCTTGCATCAAAGCCTACGCCAGATAGCGTGCCGCGCCCGGCGATTTCGATACCCGTGGCGTCGGCCGTAAGACGCAGATGGTCAGCCCGCAGCGGCCGCCCCTTCACCAGAACGTCCGACCGGACATCGCTCAGATCGGCGGTTACGCGAAAGCGCACGTCTTCGGCTTTCAACTCTTTCTGCAACGCCATTTGCAGCACCGTTTCGGCGCGCGCCTCGCCTTCGGCAAAATCGGTTGCAAGCCCCGCCTTCGACATGAAGCGGAAGGGTTCTTGGTCAAGCAGCGACATGGCGGCAGGAATGGTGCTTTGCGTGTGCAGCCGGATTTCGGCGGGCGCGGGGCGCATGCGGATATCGGGCACCACCAGCACTGTGTCAGCCACATCTATCCGCCCCCCGGTCGGGGCCACAAGATGGCCGCGCTCAACCGTCAGCGCGTGGCGATTGCCTTCAATCGTGGCATAGCCCGACACATCAAGCAGCGGCGGCAGCGTGCCTAGAATACGCACCTCTGCCCCCTCAAAACCGTAGCCCAGCGCAAGTTGCGGCTCTGCCCCCGGTTCCAGCCGCAGCGCCGCGCGCACATCGCGCAATTCACCGGTGGCAACGTTTTCAACCAGCCAGTTACGGGTTTTGGCCACAACGGCCAGCGGCCAAAGCGCCAGCATCCGCTGTTGCGTGATGTGCCCCGTGCCGAAATCGAGCGCGACATGCCAGCCATCGGCCGCCGCGGCGACCCGCCCCGAGGTGCTGATCTGGTCTTGCCCGTAGCTCAACTGCAACTGGCCGATATCAAGTGTAAACGGATCAAGCCGAAGCCGCAGATCAAGCGCGCCTTCGACAAATTGCACCGGCGTTTCAAACAGCCCCTCAGGATCGACGCGCAGATCGACCACCGAAAGCTGCGCAAGCACTTCTTGCGGCAAACCGCCAGAGAAGCCGCGCAGTTGCGCCGAACCGGCCCCCCGCAACCGGAGCGCGCGGCTATCGATGGCCAATTCGGCAAACGAAACCCTTTCGTCGGCGGGGTTGTAGGTCAAATGCACACTGCCGCCTTGGATCGCCACAGGCGGCACACCCGCCACCGGGTTCAGCGCGCCCGCGCCAATTTCAAGGCGGGCATCAAGCTGGCCGATAGCGCCGCTTGCATCGATTCCGCTGCGCAGCGAACCCGAAATCGGCACATCCAGCACCCCAAGCCACGCCAGCGCCGGCGATTGCAGTGCCACATCGCGCGCAGGCACCGCAGCTATGGCGACCCCGAACGAGGCTTCGTTGCTGTGTTTTCGCGTGTTGAGCGACAGCGCCACTGACGAGGGCATACGCTCTTGCTCACCGATGTCGAAGCTGAGCGTCACAGCCAAGCGCGCCGCATCCTGCTTAAGCGACAGCCGCCCTGCCGAAACCTGCCAGACCTTGCCATTGCGCGCATCGTCAAGGCGGATCTGCATCCCCTCGGCGTCTATACGCTGCAACGCCGCGAGTGCGGGCGCATCGAACGCCTGTTTGAACGCCGTCAGCGCCTGCGCGAGGCTTTCGGGGGTGGCGGCGCGGAAAGCCGCATCCTCGCTGCCAAAAGCAATGTCGAGCGTGCCATCCTCTAGGCGGCGTAGCGCCAGACTCGCGCCGCTGATGCGAACAGCCTCGACCTCGATCCGAAAATCCGCCAGCGCCGCGCGTGATAGTGTCAGGCGCGCTTCGGGCAAAAGCGCGCGCACCTGGCCGCGCGGGCCAATGATTTCAACATCGAGAAAGCGCATGCGCGGTGCCACACCGTCGGTTACAACCAGTTCCGCGCCGCCCAGATGCACCTGCATGCTTCCCGCCAGCGCCTCGTTGATCCCTAGCTCCATGCGCTCGATCGCCCAGCGCGGGGCAGGCAGCGGGCGGTGCGTGACATAAAGCGCGGCCAACAGCAGCAGCAGCAGAAAGGTCGGAAACGACACCATCATCCATAGAACGAAGCGCGTTGCATGGCGGCGGCGCGGGCGCACCACGCGCCCTGCTTCGCCGCTGCTTTCGTCTTTTGCCTGTTGTTCGTCCATCTGCCGCCCTGCCGTGCGGTTGCGCTGCCCACGCAAATGATCTTTGCTGAGCGCTGGTTAAAACACAAACCCGCGCCCTCGTCCAAAGGAACCCGCAATGCTCGACATCGGCGATTTCGCGCCTGACTTTTCTCTTCCAGCCATCGCAAGCGATGGCAGCGACACGACCCTTTCGCTTGGCGCATTGCGCGGCCAGCCGGTCGTGCTGTTTTTCTACCCGCGCGACTCCACCCCCACCTGCACGCTTGAAGCAGAATCTTTCAGCATGGGGGCTGCCGATTTTGCGGCCCTTGGTGCGCATGTCGTCGGCATTTCGAAAGACAGCCTTTCTGCGCATCGCAAGTTTCAGACGCGCAAGAACCTTGCACTGACACTCGCCAGCGATGCCGAAAGTGACACCTGCGAGAGATACGGTGCATGGGGGGCCAAAAAACTTTATGGGCGCGCCTATGAAGGCATTTTGCGCAACACATACTTGATCGACAGCGAAGGGCGCATTGCCGCGATCTGGCTCAGCGTCAAGGTGGCAGGCCACACCGAAGAGGTCATGGCGGCGATCAAGAACATTGAAAATCGGCCATAATCCGCCAGCATCCGCCCCCTGTCAGCCTGCCGCCGCGCATCGGGGGCAAAAATGGTTGCATCGCAACGCGACCTCTTGCTAAGCCCTGAGTGTGGCTTTGCCCGAAGGGGCGCGCCATGTAGCGCAATGACAGGATGGATCAGTTCAGGTGCACCGACGCGTCGCGCAACATCTCAATTCGTTCGTCGGACGCTGGCTGCCCGAACAACGGATGTTCCTCAAGTCGGATACCACCACGCGCTTTGTAAGGCTGCGCCCGCTAACTCAGGCGGCGATGCTGGGCGGTACGGTGCTGGTATTCGGCTGGACGATCGTCGCCAGCTCGATCCTTTTTAGCGACGTGATCAGCGCGGGAAGCTCGCAAGAACAGGTCGCCCGCGCTCAGGCAGCCTTCGAGCAACGGCTTGATGAATTGTCGCGCGAACGTGACGCGCGCGCCAACGAAGCCACCGCCGCGCAATCTCGGTTTGCACTGGCGCTGGAGCAGGTGTCGCAGATGCAGTCGGCTCTGCTGGCCTCTGAAGAACAGCGGCGCGAGCTTGAAACAGGCATCGAGGTCATTCAGGCAACCTTGCGGCGCACCATGCAGGAGCGCGACGCGGCAGCCGCCTTGGTTGCAGAGCGCGAGATCGAACTGACCGGCGCGCGCGACGGCACGGGGCCAACCGAAGTGGCACCCGAAGACGTGGCCTCAACACTCGATATCGTTGCCGCCGCGCTTTCAAGTGCTGCGGCAGAACGCGACCGTCTGCAAGCATTGGCCGATGAGGCCGAGGCAGAGCTTGTCGCGATGCAGCTTGAACAGCGCCTGCTCGACCAGCGCAATGACGAGATTTTTGCAACTCTTGAAAGCGCGGTTTCGGTTTCGGTCGAACCGCTGGACAAGATGTTCCGCGCGGTTGGCATGAATACCGAGTCGATTCTTGCAACCGTTCGGCAGGGCTATTCGGGCACCGGCGGGCCGCTTTTGCCAACCGCAATGTCGGCGAGCGGAGAGCCCGAATATAGCGCCGATCTTGCGCGCGCCACGGGGATTCTGGATACGCTCGACCGGTTGAACCTTTACCGCATCGCGGCCTCTGCGCTGCCGCTCGACATTCCGGTCAAGGCTTCTTACCGCCTGACTTCACCCTTTGGGCGACGCTGGGGCACGATGCACGAAGGCGTCGATATGGCTGGCCCCACCGGCACCCCGATCTACGGCACCGGCGACGGCGTCGTAACGCACGCGGGCTGGCAATCCGGTTATGGCAACATGATCGAGATCCGGCACGAGTTTGGCACCGTGACCCGCTACGGCCACCTGAGCAAGATCCGGGTGAGCGTTGGGCAAAAGGTCTCGCGCGGAGATCGGATCGGTGATATGGGCAGCACTGGCAGATCCACTGGTCCGCACCTGCACTACGAGGTGCGCGTGAATGGCAATCCGGTCAATCCGATGACCTTCATAATGGCGGCAAGCAATGTTTTCTAAAAGCAGAATCAACGAACCCGGTCCGAAAACCACACCCGAAAGCGACAAGCCCAAGGTCCCCGATACGCCGATGCCGCGCCCCGCAGGCGAAGCCCCGGCTGGCGCGCCGCGCCCCAAGGCTCCGGTCTCGGTGCTGTCCTCCGACCTGACCGTCGTTGGCAATCTGCGCACCACGGGTGATGTGCAGGTCGAAGGCGTGGTCGAGGGTGATATTCGTGCGCATCTTCTGACGGTTGGCGAAAGCGCCACCATCAAGGGCGAAATCGTTGCCGACGACATCGTGGTCAATGGCCGCGTCGTGGGCCGTGTTCGCGGCCTCAAGGTGCGGCTGACATCGACCGCGCGTGTCGAGGGCGACATTGTTCACAAGACCATCGCCATCGAATCGGGTGCGCATTTCGAAGGCTCGGTGCAGCGTCAGGACGACCCGCTGGCAAGCGGTGTGACGCCGAAACTGGCACCACCCACCGCCGCAGCCAAAACCGAAGACTAATCAACCGCAGATGCGGGGCGATCCGGGGCGGTGCCAATGGCACCGCCCTTTTGCTTGGCTCACTCGGCCGTGATGCGGCGATAAAGGTGCCAGCTTGCGTGCCCAAGCACGGGCAGCACCACGAACAAGCCCAAAAACAGCGGGGCCATCCCCAGCGCTAAAAGCGCCGCGATGCATATTGCCCACAGCGCCAGCACGGCCTTGTTGGCCAGAACCGACTGCACCGAAAAGACGATCGCAGTGATGAAATCTATCTCGCGTTCCAGCAACAGCGGCAAGCCGCAGAGCGTGAAGGAAAACACCGCCAATGCGAAGGCACCGCCAATGGCGCTGCCGATCAGCAGCATCAGGGGGCCGTTACCTTGCAGCAGAACAGCGGGCGATGAGGTGATGTTGGTCATCGCTGACAGCCCCATGAACAGGGCAAAGATGGTATGCGCCACGAACACCCAGAACATGAAGATCAGCAGAATGACCATCGCCATCGACGGAATCTGGCGATCCTTTTGTGCAAAGACCACGCCAAGCACCTGCCGCCAGATCAGTGAATCACCCACCTCAATGCGGCGGCTGACCTCGTAAAGCCCGACTGCCGCAAAAGGCGCGAGCAGTGGAAACCCCACGACAAACGGAATGAGCCACCATTCCTGCCCGGTCGAAGCCGCCACCAGATAAAGCACGATGCCACCCGCAACGTAGAACGCGGAGAAAAGCAGGCCAAAGGCCGGTGCACGAAGAAAATCGCGCAAGCCCGCGCTTAGGGCCGCGCCAAGATCGGATACGGTCAACCGCGCGATGCTGGGCAACGGCGATGGGTGCTCTGGTATTTCCTGCGTCATTGCGCTCTCTCCCTGGTTTTCAGCGAGATAAGCGTGGCCGAGACGCGCAAGCAACAGATTTCGAGCGTTCAGCCCTCGCCTTGCGCCTCGGCGCGCGACTTGCCAGCCACATCCATTGCCAATGTCGCCGCCATGAAGGCGTCAAGGTCGCCATCCAGCACGCCTTGCGTATCAGAGGTTTCATACCCTGTGCGCAGGTCTTTCACCATCTGGTAAGGTTGCAGAACGTAAGAGCGGATCTGGTTGCCCCAGCCTGCTTCACCCTTTGCCTCGTGCGCTGCGTTGATTGCGGCGTTACGGCGATCAAGCTCTTGCTGATAAAGCCGCGACTTCAGCGCCTGCATGGCAATGTCGCGGTTCTGGTGCTGCGATTTCAGGCTTGATGTCACCACGATACCGGTTGGCAAGTGGGTGATACGCACCGCCGAGTCGGTCTTGTTGACGTGCTGACCACCGGCACCGGAAGAGCGATAGGTGTCGATGCGGATGTCCTTGTCGAGCACCTCGATATCGATTGCGTCATCGACCACCGGATAGACCCAGATCGAGCAAAACGAGGTGTGCCGCCGCGCCGCCGAATCATAGGGCGAAATCCGCACCAACCGGTGCACGCCGGATTCCGACTTCAGCCAGCCATAGGCGTTGTGGCCCATGATCTTGTAAGAAACCGACCGGATGCCAGCCTCTTCGCCGGGCGTTTCGGCCTGCATTTCGACCTTGTAGCCCTTTTTCTCGGCCCAGCGCACATACATGCGCGCCAGCATACTGGCCCAGTCACAGCTTTCAGTGCCGCCGGCGCCTGCGTTGATTTCAAGGAAGGTATCGTTGCCGTCTGCCTCGCCATCCAACAGCGCCTCTAGCCGCTTTGCGGCGGCGCGTTCGGCCAATGCGCGCAGCGCGGCCTCGGCCTCTTGCACGATTTCGGCGTCGCCCTCTGCCTCGCCGAGTTCGATCAGTTCGGCGTTGTCAGCCAGATCAAGCTCGATAGCGCGATACGAGGTAAGCGCGTCGATCAGTTCCTGTCGTTCGCGCATGAGTTTCTGCGCGCGCGCCGGGTCTGACCACAGATCGCCGTGCTCGATCATCGCGTTCATCTCTTCCAGCCGGTGTGGCGCGGTTTCCGCATCAAGCCTTTGGCCCAGAAGTTTCAGCGAATCCCGGATAGCGTCGATGGTGCTTTGTGTCTCGGCGCGCATAGAACGGTTCCTGTCGGTCAGATTGGTGGCGTGATAACGGCTTGGCGCGGCGCGGGCAAGCGGTAGGGCAAAAGCAGGTTGGCAAGCGGCCAATTGGCCCGCGCCGGTCCAATGCGCAAAAGCCAGTCTGCCTAGTATAGCCCGCCCGATGAAACGGTGCCGAAGTCTGCCTTGGGCGGAATCACGGTCATCTGCCCGGAAGAGTTGATTACTGTGGTGCTGCCGCTATCAGTTTCGCCCTGCTCGAACAGCGGCAGGTTCTGGCCCATCGCAAAACCACCATCAATCATAGAGGCAAAGCCGAACAGCACATCGGTGCCTTCGCGGAAATATTCGGCAACCACGTCATCGCCCGAAGCGAACTCATCGACGCGGTCACCCGTAAAGCGGTTGATATTCACGAAATATCCCCCCGGCGGCACCTTGAAGGCGCTGCCGCCATAACTCTTGATCGCCTCGGTCATGAACTGCTGAAACACCGGGCCGCACATGCTGGCACCATACGCGCTGTTGCCAAGTGCACGCGGCTGGTCGTAGCCGATGTAACACCCCGCCACGATATTCGACGTGAAGCCGATGAACCAAACATCCTTGGCGTCGTTGGTGGTGCCGGTCTTGCCTGCCACGGGAACCGGCAGGTTGATCACGCCGCTGGCGGTGCCGCGCTGCACCACGCCCTGCATCATCGAGGTCAGCTGATAGGCAGTGATCGCATCCATCACCCGTTCGCGGTTCGAAGTGATGCGCGGGGCGCGCCCTTCGGGAATGATGTCCGGGCCGCAATTCACGCACGTCCGTGTGTCGTGGCGATAAACAGTGCGACCCCAGCGGTCTTGCACGCGGTCAACCAGCGTCGGCTCCACGCGCTCGCCACCGTTGGCGAACATCGCATAGGCCGCAACCATCTTGAACAGAGTGGTTTCCTGCGCACCGAGAGAATTGGCGAGAAACGGCATCATCGGCTCGTAAACGCCAAAGCGTTCGGCGTAGTCCGCAACCGTTTCCATGCCGATTTCCTGCGCAATTCGCACCGTCATCAGGTTCCGGCTTTGCTCGATGCCGGTGCGCATCGGGGTTGGGCCATAGAACTTGTTAGACGAATTGCGCGGGCGCCAGATGCCCTGCGCGGTATCCACCTCGATCGGCGCGTCAACGATGATCGTGGCGGGGGTAAACCCAGAATCCAGTGCTGCGGCATAGACGAAAGGCTTGAACGCCGAGCCGGGCTGGCGCTGCGCCTGCGTCGCGCGGTTGAACACCGAGGATTGATAGCTATAGCCGCCCTGCATGGCGATCACGCGGCCGGTGTTTACGTCCATCGCCATGAAGGCGCCCTGAATCTCGGGCACCTGCCGCAGGGTCCAGCGGATGAAACTGCCGTCGCTGTCCTTGGTCATGGCGCGCACCAGCACCACATCGCCCACCGCCAGCAGATCGCCCGCGACCTTGGCCTTGTTCGCCGCAACCTTGCCATCAGCGCCAAGCTTGCGCGCCCATGTCACATCGGCTGCGGGTATCCAGTGGCCATCGGCATCATCCTCGATGCCTTCAATCCCGATCCGCGCGTCATTTGCACCGACCTCAAGCACCACCGCGGGGTGCCAACCTGCAATATCGCGCGGCACATCGACCACGGCCGCCAGCGCCGTGCGCCAGTCTGCCAACGCCTCGGCTGCAAGCTCCTGCCCGGTGCCGCGCCACACGCCCTGGTCGCGGTCAAACGACTCGAGCGCCTCGCGCAGCGCCAGCGCCGCCTCTGTCTGCATGTCCGGGTCGACCGTGGCGCGAATCGTCAGGCCGCCTGCGAAAAACTCTTCCTGCCCGAAACTGACCGATAGCTGGCGCCGGATCTCGTCGGTGAAATAGTCGCGCGATGGCAGAGTTGCGCGGAAGGGTGGAAAATCTCCGTTCTGGACCGAGCGCAGCGGTTGCTGCACCTCGACATCATATGTCGCCTTGTCGATGTAGCCATCTTCCAGCATCCGCCCGAGCACATAGTTGCGCCGTTCAGTCACCCGCGCCATCGCCCGCACCGGGTGGTATTCACTCGGCGCTTGCGGCATGGCGGCTAGCATCGCGGCCTCGTGCGGGGCCAGTTCGCTCAGCGTCTTGTTGAAATAGGTCTGCGCCGCGGCGGCCACACCAAAGCTGTTCTGCCCAAGGAAGATCTCGTTCAGGTAAAGCTCGAGGATCTTGTCCTTGCTCAATGTTTCCTCAAGCCGCGAGGCAAGGATCAACTCTTTGATCTTGCGCTCGATCGAGCGGTCTGACGAAAGCAGAAAGTTCTTCATCACCTGCTGCGTGATGGTCGAGGCACCGCGCAGCCGCCCACCGGTCAGCGCATCGCGCGCGGCACCCAGCATACCGCGAATGTCATAGCCGCGGTGGGTGTAGAAGTTCTGGTCCTCAGCCGCGACAAATGCGTGTTTGACCAGATCGGGGATTTCCTCGATCGGCTGAAACAGCCGCCGCTCTTCTGCAAACTCGTCAATCAGGCGGCCTTCGCCGGAATAGACGCGGCTGATGGTCTTGGGGGTGTATTGGGCCAGCTGCTCGTGACTTGGCAGGTTGGACGAATATATCCAGAACACCGCGCCCAGCGTCAGCGCGCCAAAAAAGGCGGCTGTGACGACCCACGAAAAGATCGCCCCGAAAAACGCAAGGATAAAACGGATCAAGCGCGGCTCCATCACACCCGGCTCGTGCCGGTGGCCCCGCTATAGCGCGAGTGGGGGGGGGCGTCAAAACAACTCGCCGCGTGCGGGCGAAGCCCTGCCGAAGCGTCACTGGCGCAGATAGCGCACCTCGGCCGCATCGACCACGGCCCAAGCCTGCAAAGCCGCCGCAATCGCTGCCGCCATGGTGGCGCGCCAAGCAGGGTCGGTCAGGCGGGCGCGGTCGGCCGCAGATGACATGAAACCCAGCTCAAGTAAAAGCGACGGAATATCGGGCGATTTCAGCACCGAAAACGCCGCGGCCTGCACAGGCTTCTTGTGCATCTTGAGACCCGCGCCCAAGATCGCCGCCTGAAGCGCCACCGCCAGCCCATCGGCGCGTGGCTGGGTTTCGGCGCGGGCAAGATCCATCAGCACTTCGGCCACCACATCGTCATGCCCGGCCAGATCGACCCCGGCCAACAGGTCGGCCCTGTCATGCCGTTCTGCCAGCCGCGCCGATGCCGCGTCGGACGCCTCGGTCGCCAGCAGGTAAATCGTTGCCCCCACGGCCTCGCCTTCAGCAAGCGCATCGGCATGCAATGACAACAGCACATCGGCACCCGCAGCACGGGCCGCAGACATGCGCGCTTCAAGCGGCACAAAAACGTCTTCTTCGCGCGTGAGCACCGCGCGCATACCCGCGCGCACCAAAACCTCTTTCAATTCTCGGGCAAAACCAAGCATCAGCTGCGCCTCGGTCAACCCCTCGGCCTCTGCGCCGGGGTCAACACCGCCATGCCCAGGGTCAAGCACTACCACAAGCGGCGTATCACCTGTCTGCCTGCGCCGCGGCGCGGCAACGATGGCTGCATCTGGCAACCCCGCGCGCGCGTTAATCGGGGCGCTGGCAACGCGCGCCGCAAAATCGGCTATGGTGACCGGCACCAGACTCAGCGTGATGGCGGGTTCGGCGCCGGTGCTTTCGCCGGTTGTCTCAATCGCCATCGGCCCTGCAAGCTCGGCGACCAGCCGCGTCCAGCCGGGTTCGCCAGCGCCCCAGCTAAGCGCGGTGATAGGCCCGGCGTGGCCAAGCAGGCCCGGGTCTCTGCCCGCGAAATCAAGCTCTGAAAACTCCATCACCAGACGCGGTGGAGCATCGAGCAGATAGGCGCGGTATGGGATCGGCTGGCTCAATCCTAGCGTCAGGTTGACCTTGCCATCTGCCGCCTCAACCACGCTGCTACGTGCCATATCAAGCCGCGAAAGCGCGCGCAGTTCGTCGGCCGCGGCAAAGGGCGCGCCAAACGCCAGCACGACCAACGCGAAAACCCATAAAATCCGTTGCATTGCGCCCGTCACCTTGCCCCGCGCCGAGATCGTTCGCCCCAGTTCGCCGCAAGACTATAGCGCCGCGACCGATTGCGCGAAACCTTTCATGCGTCTTCGCTCGCCGCTCAAGCTTTCGTGCGTGCCCAGCCCTTGCCAAGGCCCGGCTTTGCCGCAATGCTCGTGCCCAACCCGGCCGCGCGCGGCCACCACTACAGGATACACGCCATGCTGCGCCGATACGTTTCTCCGATTGCCCTTGTCGCAGCCCTCGCCGCGGGCCCGGCTGCTGCCTTTGATCTTGGCAATATGTCTGACGCCGAGCGTGCCGATTTCGGTGCCGCCGTCCGCGAATACCTGCTCAGCAACCCCGAAGTGCTGGTCGAGGCGATCAACGTGCTTGATGCGCGCCAAGCACAAGCCGCCGCCGCCAGCGACAAGGATCTGGTCGCCGCCAATGCCGCAGCGCTTTTTCAAGACGGGTATTCCTGGGTTGGCGGGAACCCCGACGGGGACGTGACCTTGGTCGAGTTCACGGATTATCGCTGCGGATATTGCCGCCAAGCCCATGCCGAGGTCGCCGAACTCGTCGCCTCGGACGGCAATATCCGCTTCATCGTCAAGGAGTTTCCGATCCTTGGCGTCGAGTCCGAACTGTCTTCGCGCTTTGCCATCGCAATCAAGCTGATTGCCGGAGACGATGTATATAAAGAGGCCCACGATCGCCTGATTACCCTGCGCGGCACGGCCAACGAAGAGTCGCTTAGCCAACTGGCGGTCGATCTGGGCCAAGACCCAGCCGCGGTGCTGGCGCGGATGACCACCGATGAGGTCACCGCAGTCATCGACGCCAATCACGCGCTGGCGCAGATCATGCAGATTTCTGGCACGCCGACCTTTATCGTCGGAGACGAAATGCTGCGCGGTTATCTGCCGCTGGCCGGGATGCGCCAGATCGTAGCAGATCAGCGCAGCTAAACGGTGCCCGCACCATCGCTGAAAAGACACTGGCCCGGGGCATAGCCCCGGTTCTTGTGCTGGCCAATGCGCCCCGCAAAGAGGTTTGGTGCCATCAAGCCCAAGGGTCCGATCAGGGCTTTTCGGCGTCGATCAAGGCGGCTCGCGCCTCGACCAGCTTGACGATCTCGTCGATCATCTCGGCATTGCCCAGCTTGTGCGCCTGCTTGCCCGCCAGATAGACCATGCCAGAGCCCGCGCCGCCGCCAGTAAAGCCGACATCGGTCAGCAAGGCCTCGCCGGGGCCGTTCACCACGCAGCCGATGATCGAAAGGCTGATCGGGGTGCGAACATGTTCTAGCCGCTGTTCCAGCGCCTCGACGGTCTTGATCACGTCAAACCCCTGACGTGCGCAGGAAGGGCAAGAGATGATCTGCACCCCGCGGGTGCGAAGCCCAAGCGCCTTCAAAATCTCGAAACCGACCTTCACTTCTTCCACGGGGTCGGCGGATAGCGAAACGCGGATGGTATCGCCGATCCCTGCCCAGAGCAGGTTGCCAAGCCCGACAGCAGATTTCACGGTGCCGGTGCGCAGGCCGCCTGCCTCGGTGATGCCCAGATGAATTGGCGCATCCGTCACCTCGGCCAGTTGCTGATAGGCCGCAGCCGCAAGGAACACATCTGACGCTTTTACCGAGATCTTGAACTCGTGAAAGTCGTTGTCTTGCAGAAGCTTGATATGATCGAGGCCGCTTTCGACCATGGCCTCGGGGCAAGGCTCGCCGTATTTTTCCAGCAGATGCCGTTCCAGCGAACCTGCGTTCACGCCAATCCGAATCGAGCAGCCATTGTCGCGCGCGGCCTTTACCACCTCGCGCACGCGCTGCGCGTCACCAATGTTGCCGGGGTTGATGCGCAGGCAGGCAGCACCGGCCTCGGCCGCTTCAATAGCGCGGCGATGGTGAAAATGGATATCCGCGACAATCGGCACCGGGCTTTCGCGCACAATCTCGCGCAGCGCCTGTGTTGCGGCCTGATCGGGGGTCGAAATGCGCACGATATCGGCACCCGCATTAGCCGCGGCAATCACCTGCGCCAGCGTCGCTTTGACATCGGCGCTGTCGGTGTTGGTCATGGTCTGCACCGAAATCGGTGCATCGCCGCCAATCGGCACACGCCCCACCATGATTTGGCGAGATTTGCGGCGCATCACGTTGCGCCATGGGCGGATCGGGTTGAGTGTCATGAAAGCCTCGGGCTGCGTTTCCGCCTGAGAGATAGGCGAGCTGGTGCCTCGCGGCAACCGCGCTTATTGCGATGCTTCGGCCAGCGCGATCATCTTGGCAAGGTCGCCGTCGCGCGAAAGATCAGCCAGCGCGTAGGTGCTGGTCAGCGCCTCGGGCGAAAGCACGATGTTCTTGGTCACCGCACCCGGCGCACCGGCGGGGCCGTAGGTGGTGCCATTCACCGCAAAATAAACCGCACCAGATTCACCCGCACGCAGCAGCGGCGGCTCTTCCAGTTTCGGCAGGGTGAAACGTTCACCTGCGTCTAGGATTTTCTCAAGCAGCACCGTGCCATCGGCCGACTGCACACGCACCCAAGACGGGCGCACCGCAAGCAGTTCAACCGCAGGCGCATCGGGGGCCACGGCGCGGGCCACCACCTCTTCGGTCGCCGGTTCGGGTTGCGGGGCAACATCGGCAACCTGCGTCGGCAGTGCCTCGGCCAGCGCGCCGGTTTCTTGCGGATTGATCGCAGCAATCGGGCTGTCGCGAGCCACGAGAATCGGAACCTCCAGCGCGCGCGGGCGATATAGGCGCTCAAGTGCTTCAGCCGCTGGCAGCACCGGGGTAGTATCGGCACCGGCCATCGTCACACCAGAGGCTGCAAGCGGGTCGATCAGCGCGGCCACGTTCGGCGCTTGTTCGACCGGAGCCAATTGCACGCGCTGCACTTCTTGCAGAATCGAGAAGCCGCCATAGCCAAGCCCGGCGATCAGCGTCATCAGCACAAGAACCGAGCCGACTGCGCGCAACTCTATCTTGCTCCAGAACGCCTCGGCGCGCGGCACGAAACTGGCATTCGGGTTGGCAAGCGGCTCTGCCGGCAGCGGTTTTGCCGGGCGGCGCACCGAAGCGGCTGCGGCCATGCCGTGCGTGGGCGCAAAGCCAGATTCCTTGCAGAACTTCTTGAAGGCCTCGTCTTGGTCCATGCCCAGATAACGCGCGTAGGAACGCACGTATCCGGCAACGAAACCCGGCGTTTCAAAGGCAGTGATATCGGCGTTTTCAATGGCCGCGATGTAGCTGGCCTTGATGCGCAATTCGCGCTGCACATCTAGCAAGGATTTGGCGAGCGTTGCGCGCTCACCGCGCATCAGATCGCCTAGGCGCAGTTCGAAATCGTCAAACCCTTTAGGTTTGTCCGGTTCTTGTGCTGAAGGTTTGGCCCTCCGCCCGATCATCCCGCCACTGTCCCCGAGTCAGGTGTTTTCGAATCGCATTAACGCGCGGCGATTTGTTGCGATTTTAGTATCACGGACAAGTGCGAAGTGCACCCGTGGAATTGTCTCAGGCGCTGGCCTCGGCGCGATTTAGCGCACAAAGCCCCCAGAGCGAATCCATGGCGCGCACAAGTGCATCAATCTGACCAGAATCGTGCACTGGTGAGGGCGTAAAGCGAAGCCTCTCGGTTCCGCGCGGCACGGTTGGGAAGTTGATCGGCTGCACGTAGATGCCATAATCTTCCAGCAGCATGTCCGACAGCAGCTTGCAGTGAACCGGGTTGCCCACATGCACCGGCACGATATGGGTGCCGTGATCGATGATCGGCATGCCAAGCGACTTCAGGCGCGTTTTCAGAATACGCGCGTGCAACTGCTGCGCGTCGCGTAGTTTCTGCCCCTCAGCGCCTTTCAGAAACGCGATCGACGCGGCGGCGCCTGCGACAATGGCGGGCGGAAGCGAGGTGGTGAAGATGAAGCCCGGCGCGTAGGAGCGCACGGCATCAACCATTTGCGCACTGGCCGCGATATAGCCGCCAAACACGCCGAATGCCTTGCCCAGCGTGCCGTTGATGATGTCGATCCGGCCTTGGAGCCCGAGCTTTTCTGAAACGCCACCACCACGCGGGCCATACATGCCCACCGCGTGCACCTCATCAAGGTAGCTCAATGCGCCGAACTCTTCGGCGGCCTCGACCAATTGCTGGATCGGGCCGAAATCGCCGTCCATCGAGTAGATCGATTCGAAGGCAACCAGCTTCGGTGCGGCCGGGTCGTCGGCAGCCATCAACTCGCGCAGATGCGCCACGTCATTGTGGCGGAAAATGCGCTTTGCGCCACCATTGCGACGAATGCCCTCGATCATCGAGGCATGGTTGAGGCTGTCAGAGTAGATGATGAGGCCGGGGAACAGCACCGGCAGTGTGCTCAGCGTCGCGTCATTGGCGATATAGGCCGAAGAAAAGACCAGCGCGGCTTCCTTGCCGTGCAGGTCGGCAATCTCTGCCTCAAGCCGCTTGTGATAGACCGTGGTGCCCGAGATGTTGCGCGTGCCGCCCGAACCCGCGCCGACCGCATCGACCGCCTCGTGCATCGCGCGAAGCACAACCGGATTTTGCCCCATGCCGAGATAGTCGTTTCCGCACCAGACGGTGATGTCTTTCTTGGTGCCATCCGGACGAGTCCAGACTGCATGCGGAAAGGCCCCCTTCTTACGCTCGATGTCGATGAAAGTGCGGTAGCGACCTTCGTCATGCAGTCGCTTGATCGCCGTCTCGAGTGCTTGGGAATAATCCATGCTGTCATCCTCGCCTTGGCACCGCGTGGGCGCGCTGGTGCCGATATTGCTGGGTCTTGTTAGATTCAAAACCACCAATTTGGAACCCGTAAAATCTTGTTGGTTGGAAGCAGCGCATCAAGTTCTGCGTTACTTTTTGCCTGCGTACGCTGTAGCGGTACCCCTGTGCCAAGCCTTGATGCAAATCAAACACAACTTATTGTGACAGGTAGGGTAAGGCTTCGATCATGCCAAAAAGGGTGCGCGATGGCGCACTTCCGCGCCACCCACTGCCCTATTCAGACGCAGCCAGTGTCCCGCAAATCGGCCAATGGCGCAAGTCTAACGCAGCGCAAACCGAGTTCGCAGCGTGCGCAAGTCCGTGAAGACCGTCCCATGCCAACGAGAGGTGCGGCGGTATTTCCGCACCCCTCGGGGCGTTTTTCCGATCATTTCGGAATGGTGAATATCTGTCCGGGATAGATCAGGTCCGGGTCGCGGATCTGATCACGGTTGGCCTCGAACAACTTCACATAAAGAATGCCTTCGCCATAGAACCGCGTCGATATGCCCCAAAGCGTATTGCCTTTTTGCACCGTGACCACCTGCACCGCAGGTTGCGTCGAGTCGGAACCAGCGGCGGCTTCGGCGGCCAGCGCCGCGGCAAGCACCTCTGGCGCTTCGCGTTTGAACGGCGACTCGGCGCGCGCTGTCACCTTGCCCGCAGCGTCGATCACATCAACGCGCAGCGTATAGATACCCGGTGCCACATCCTCTAGCACCAGCCGCCAGCGGCCAAGATCACCCACCGGCGCCGTCGCGCGTTCTGTGTTGTCGAGATAGGCGCGCACGAAGCCTTCGCCCGCGCCGCGGCCCGCCACGACCACAGCGCCTTCCGCGTTGTAGCTGATGGAATCGATGATGAACGCTTCTGGAAGGCCCGGCGTGGCGGGGGCAGGCCCCAGCACGCTGATACCGCCTTCATCCGCCAAAAGCACACGGGGTGCCACTGGCTCGGGTGCAGCCGCAGCATCAGAGGCGGTGCCTGTCAATGGCGCGGCCGAAGCGTCAGCCGTTGCTGTGCCGTTTGTGCTGCTGGTAGCGGGTGCGCCATCCGTCGCGGCACCTGCCATAGGCGCGACCGAAGCATCAGCCGTTGCCGTGCCGTTTTCGCCGCCGGTTGCGGGTGCTGTTGTTGCGGGCGTTGTGGTTACGGGCGCGGCACCGTTAACGGCAGCTTGCGCGCCGCTTGCCGCAGCGGCGGCGCTATCGGCAACATTCGCGGGCGGCACCGGCGCGGCGTCGGTGGCCGCATCGTCGGCCGTTGCAACAACCATCGGCGGCTCAAGCGGCAGCGTCAGGCCCGGCGTCAGGATTACCGTCTGTTCAGATCCGATCACCCGGCCATCGGCCATCGACATCGACAGCGTCAGCGCACGCGGCGCATCGGACAGCGGCAGGGTGAACATCGCCACGAACTGCCCACGCGGGGTGGCAAGCGCTTGTGCTGCCTCAACGCCATCGACCAAAACCGTTACGGTCGTTCCGGCCATCGCTTGCCCGGCCACCACGATCGATCCATCGGGTGCCGCGCGCACCGTATCAAAGCTCGGCGCAATGGCCGCGACGGGTGACGCGGAGGTGGCGCCCACACTGGCATCGCCCGAAGGCGCAACCGCATCTGGCGTGGCAGCGGTGGCCCCGCCGCCCTCGCTGATCGACGCTGTTTCGGCAGGTGCGGGCGCGTCAGAAGGCTGGGTCGCATCAGATGCGGTGGGCGCTTGCGCAGGCGCGGGCGCGTCTGTCGTCATGGGCGCTTCCGCGGCAATCGGCGGTTCAGCGGTGGTGGCCGCCGTAGGCTCGCCCGCAGCCTGCGTTTGCGCGGCTGTGGCAGTATCCGTGCTGCCCGACGGCTCTGCGCCGCTCGCAGGTGGCGGCTCTGGTGCAACCGGCGCGGCCTCGGGCGCAGAAGCCAAAGGCGCATCCATCCCGACCGAGGGCACAGGCGTCGGTTCGGGGCGGCTCAACACCCAGCCGCCCAACCCGAGCATGACAACAACAAGTGCAGCCGCCCCGCCAAGCAACACCCCCCGGCTGCTCGGGGCGGTAGTTGACGCGCCTGCCGCCGCTACCGGCGCTTCGCCGTCACCCGTGTTGCCGTCGCTCATGCCAGCCCCCGTATTCCGTCACGGCACACCGCCGCAATTGCTTGAGCCTCTGTAGCAACACCGTTACGAAGGCTCAAGAAATGCCGAAGCCGCACCCTCTGTCGAGCAGTGTGCGCGATATTGTGGCAACGCAAAGGAAGCCAGATGCCCCTGCCCCACCCCTCGGTCTGTGTTTATTGCGGCGCGCGATCAGGCAATCGGCCCGCCTATGCCGCCGCGGCGCAGGCTACCGGCACGATGCTTGCGTCGCGCGGATGGCGGCTGGTCTATGGCGCGGGCGACGTGGGGTTGATGGGCGAGGTCGCGCGTGCCGCGATCAGTGCGGGCGGCGCGACCTTTGGCGTAATCCCGCAGCATCTGGTTTTGCGCGAGGTCGGCAAGCGCGATTTGAGCACCTTCATCGTCACCGAAGACATGCATGAGCGCAAAAAGGTCATGTATATGAACTCGGATGCGATCGTGGTGCTGCCGGGTGGGGCAGGCTCGCTCGACGAGATGTTCGAGGTTCTGACCTGGCGCCAGCTTGGCCTGCACAGCAAACCAATTCTGCTGCTTGATACGGACGGCTACTGGCAGCCGCTCTTCACGCTTTTACGCCACCTTACTGTTGAAGGTTTTGCGGACGCGAGCCTTCTTGAGCTTGTGGAGCTTGTGCCCGACGTCGCAAGCCTTGAATCCCGCCTCACCACAGCCTTCAACTGACGCTCACATGGTTGCAGGCGCGCCGCTTGGCCCGCCTGCCCTGCGCATTTTTCACTGTAGCAATAGGCGTGTGAGATGCGGGGGCCGCGCCCCCGCGACCCATTATTCAGCGGCGCTGACGCTGGGGTTGTTCGGGTGCGTCGTCCAGTTGGCGTAGGGCGCGACGGGCTTGCCGGTGCGCTTGTCCACCTCGCCCGGTGCCAGTTCACGCATGGTGATGCAGTTTTCGACCGGGCAGACATCGACGCAAAGGTTGCAGGCCACGCATTCTTCTTCCTTCACGCTGAATACCCGATCGGCGCTCATGTCGATTGCCTGATGGCTGGTATCTTCGCACGCGGCGTAGCAGCGCCCGCATTTGATGCAATCGTCCTGATTGATCACGGCCTTTGTGACGTAATTCAGGTTCAGATACTGCCAATCCGTCACGTTCGGGACCGCACGCCCGACCAGATCGGGAAGCGTCATGGCCTTTTCATCAAGGTACTGCGACAGCCCCGAAATCATCTCTTCGACGACCTTGAAGCCATAGGTCATGGCCGCCGTGCAGACCTGCACATTGCCCGCCCCCAGCGCCATGAACTCTGCCGCGTCGCGCCAAGTGGTAACGCCACCGATGCCCGAAATCGGCAGATCGCGGGTGGCCGGGTTGCGCGCGATCTCGGCCACCATGTTCAGCGCAATCGGTTTGACCGCAGGGCCGCAATAGCCGCCATGCGTGCCTTTGCCGTCAAGCGTTGGCTCGGGCGCGAACCGATCCAGATCGACCGAGGTGATCGAGTTGACGGTGTTGATAAGGCTGACCGCATCAGCACCGCCCCGCAATGCGGCCTCGGCCGGTTTGCGGATATCGGCGATATTGGGCGTGAGCTTCACGATCACCGGCATACGGGTGTTTTCCTTGCACCAGCGGGTGACCATTTCGATATATTCTGGCACCTGCCCCACCGCAGATCCCATGCCCCGCTCGGCCATGCCATGCGGGCAGCCGAAGTTGAGCTCGATCCCGTCAGCGTCGGTTTCCTCGACCCGCTTCAGTATCGCTTTCCACGCATCCTCGGTGCAAGGCACCATCAGGCTGACCACCAGTGCGCGATCTTTCCAGTCGCGCTTGACCTGCTTGATTTCGCGCAAGTTCACTTCGAGCGGGCGATCGGTGATCAACTCGATGTTGTTCAGCCCCAGAAGGCGGCGGTCAGCGCCCCAGACAGCGCCGTAGCGCGGGCCGTTGACGTTGACGACCGGCGGGCCGTCTTCGCCAAGCGTTTTCCACACCACTCCACCCCAGCCCGCCTTATAGGCGCGCACGACGTTGTAGGCCTTGTCCGTAGGCGGCGCAGAGGCAAGCCAGAACGGGTTGGGCGACTTGATGCCCACGAAAGAGGTGCTCAGATCGGCCATTTCATGCCCCCATCAGGCTAGCGTGAATATCCATTGCCGCATCGCGCCCTTCGGCCACGGCGGTCACCGTCAGATCGTCGCCACCGGCGGCGCAATCACCGCCCGCCCAGACGTTTGGCAAGCTGGTCCGACCCGCCCCCGTCACCGCGATCTTGCGCCCGTCGAGCGCGAGGCCAGAGGGCGTTTCGGCAAGCGCCTGACCGATCGCCGTGAACACCTGGTCCGCCTTCAGCCGGAAGGTCTGGCTGGTCACCTCGAGCCCCTTGGCACCGGCTTTGGTATAGGCAAACTCTACCTCTCGCACCGCGCCTGCGCCGTGAATGGCAACCGGGGCGGCGCTGGTGATGATCTTCACACCCGAAGCGGTGGCGTGGTCTTGTTCATGGCGGCTTGCGGGCATTTGCGCGCGTTCGCGGCGATACACGATGGTGGCGGTTTCAGCGCCAAGCAGTTTGGCCTGCACCGCCGCATCAACGGCAGTCATGCCGCCGCCGATCACCACCACATCCCGCCCGACAGGCAGGTGCGCAAGGTCGCTGGCCTGCCGCAATTCGCGGATGAAATCGGTTGCGGGCAACACCTGATCCATTTGCTCGCCTGTAATGCCAAGCGCATTGACCCCGGCAAGCCCCATACCCAGAAACACCGCGTCATGCGCGGCGCGCAGATCGTCAAGGCTACCCTCGCGGCCTAGTGCCCAGCCGTTCACCACGGTGATGCCACCGATCTGCATCAGCCAAGCAACTTCGCTTTGCGCAAACCCGTCCGGCACCTTGTAGGCGGCAAGCCCGTATTCGTTCAGCCCGCCCGCCTTGGGCTTGGCATCATAAAGCGTGACCGCGTGGCCAAGCATCGCAAGCCTGTGCGCCGCGGCTAGGCCCGCGGGGCCTGCGCCGACCACGGCAACCTTGCGCCCGGTGGCTGCGGCGCGTGCAAAGGGGTGGGTGTTGCCCGCCATCAACGTATCGGTGGCAAAGCGTTGCAGCGCGCCGATTTCAACCGGCTTGCCTTCCGCCGCCTCACGCACACAGGACCCTTCGCAGAGGTTCTCGGTCGGGCAGACACGCGCGCAGGTGCCGCCGAGGATGTTTTGCGCAAAGATCGTGCGCGCCGCAGCCTCGGGTGTGCCCGTAGAGATCTGGCGAATGAAAAGCGGAATGTCGATCGCGGTCGGGCAAGCCGTCACGCAAGGTGCATCGAAGCAGAAATAGCAGCGATCTGCTGCCACCCGCGCTTCGTGCGGGCCCAGTGGCGGCGCCACATCGGCGAAGTTCGCGGCAAGATGCGCCGTATCAAGCCGCCCGGCAACGACGCCGGGGGTAAGCGGAGTGTTGGTCAAGGTGGCCTCCCTGATTGGCCTTGTTTTGTGCAGGCTGACACAGCAATTTTATTTTATCAAACGGTAAAATACGCCGCAGCGCAGCGCAGGCGCGACTGCCTACCGCTGTAGCGGTGGCAAGGCAGGGTGCTGCAAAATGCGGCACCTTGCGCTTTCCCTAACGGTAAACTGACTGCTTTCCCTGCCCGGATCGCTAGCGTATAACCCAGCCGATAGTGGCGGCAGCGCGCCGCGGGGGGCGTTCCAGCCCCGCAACCGGACCTCTGAGGACCCCATGAGCAAACACACCCATGAAGACGATGTGGCTTTCATCCAGGCGCTGGCCGAATTGCTGAACAAGAACGAGCTGACCGAACTTTCGGTGATGCGCGAATACGGCGAAGATGACAGCCTTGAGGTGCGCGTGGTCAAGCAGGCGCAAGTGGTTGCCGCGGCGCCACAACCGATCAGCTATGCCGCAGCACCGGCGGCCGCAGCCGCAGCCCCCGCACCGGTAGCGGCTGCTGCCGGTGAAGACCCCGCAGGCCATCCGGGCGCGGTGCCCTCGCCTATGGTGGGCACGGTGTACCTTTCGGCCGAACCGGGCGCTGAGCCCTTCGTTACGGTGGGCAGTCAGGTGAAAGAGGGCCAGACCCTGCTGATCATCGAAGCGATGAAGACCATGAACCACATCGCCGCGCCGCGCGCTGGCACGGTGAAACGTATTCTGGTGGAAAACGGCACTCCGGCCGAATACGGCACGCCCCTGATGATCGTCGAGTGAGGCACCCATGTTCGACAAGATCCTGATCGCCAACCGCGGCGAAATCGCGCTGCGGGTGATCCGCGCCTGCCGCGAAATGGGCATCGCCAGCGTGGCGGTGCATTCCACCGCCGACGCCGACGCAATGCATGTGCGCATGGCCGACGAAAGCGTGTGCATCGGGCCGAATCCTTCGACGCTGTCATATCTGTCGATTCCCGCCATCGTTTCGGCCTGCGAGATCACCGGGGCGCAAGCGATTCACCCGGGCTATGGCTTTCTTAGCGAGAACGCAGCCTTTGTGCAGGTGCTTGAAGACCATGGCATAACCTTCATCGGCCCCACCGCCGAACATATCCGAATCATGGGCGACAAGATCACCGCCAAGGACACCATGAAAAAGCTGGGCGTGCCTTGCGTGCCCGGATCGAACGGTGCCGTGCCCGATGTGGAAACGGCCAAAAGCGAAGCTGCCGCGATGGGCTATCCGATCATCATCAAGGCAACCGCAGGCGGCGGCGGGCGCGGCATGAAGGTGGCCAACAACGAGGCCGAGCTGGAAGTGGCATTTCGCACCGCGCGCAGCGAGGCCAAGGCGGCCTTCGGCAATGACGAAGTCTATATGGAAAAATACCTCCAGCGCCCGCGCCACATCGAGGTGCAGGTGTTTGGCGACGGCAAGGGTAGCGCCGTGCATCTGGGCGAGCGCGACTGTTCGCTGCAACGCCGCCACCAGAAGGTGATGGAAGAGGCCCCCGGCCCGGTCATCACCCCCGAACAGCGCGACCGCATCGGCAAGGTCTGCGCCGACGCGGTGGCGCGGATCAACTACATCGGTGCTGGCACGATTGAGTTTCTGTATGAAGACGGCGAGTTCTACTTCATCGAAATGAACACGCGCTTGCAGGTCGAGCATCCGGTGACCGAGGCAATCTTTGGCGTCGATCTTGTGCGCGAACAGATTCGTGTGGCCGAGGGCCTTCCGATGTCGTTCACCCAAGACGATCTGCAACTGAACGGCCACGCCATCGAAGTGCGGCTGAATGCGGAAAAACTGCCGAACTTTACCCCCTGCCCCGGCAAGATCACGCAGTATCACGCACCGGGTGGCTTGGGTGTGCGCATCGATAGCGCGCTCTACGACGGCTATGTGATTCCGCCCTATTACGACAGCCTGATCGGCAAGCTGATCGTGCATGGACGCGACAGGCCAGAGGCGCTGGCGCGCCTCAGCCGGGCGTTGGGCGAGTTGATCGTGGACGGTGTCGATACCACAGTGCCGCTGTTTCACGCGCTTCTGGCAGAACCCGACATTCAGGCGGGCAACTACTCGATTCACTGGCTGGAAAAGTTCCTCGCCAAAAACCTGAACTGAAGGCGCTCGCGCAGGGCGACGCGCATCTGGGCCCAAAGCCTTCATCGAACGCTCGATTTGCCCGAAAAGCAGAGCGCGCCAGTGTTGGCGCGCTCGAAAACGCCTCGTGCGATGGCGACCGCCTCCTTGCCTGCCAAAGGTGCAAGACGGCCTCGGGCGCTGTTTCGGAACGCGCCGTGATGACGCGCACGCGATTGAAAACCCACTGTTTGCCCCCGCCAGAAATCTGCGCCACTATGGCGTCGATTCAAACAGCGTCGGCACCCCGACAAGCAATCAGTTAGATGACAAAGACAACGCGCGCCCTGACCCCGGAAATGCTGATGGGCGGATACGCAAGCGGCGTATTTCCGATGGCGTTGAGCCGCGATGCGCAAGAGTTGCATTGGTTCGACCCACCGCGGCGTGGGGTCATGCCACTCGATGCACTGCATATTTCACATTCTTTGCGCAAGCGTGTGCGCCGATGGGATTACCTTGTGCGCGTCAATTCAGCCTTTGCCGAGGTGGTCCGCGCCTGTGCCGAACGTCCCGAAACCTGGATCAACGACGAATTGATCGAAATCTACCAAAACCTGC
Organism: Phaeovulum sp.; assembly: GCF_041596715.1. Classification (GTDB taxonomy): domain Bacteria; phylum Pseudomonadota; class Alphaproteobacteria; order Rhodobacterales; family Rhodobacteraceae; genus UBA6213. The sequence continues at coordinate 172 of NZ_JBFHIA010000012.1, read as the reverse complement.
ACGACGCAGGGCACGCACATTCGATGGAAATCTGGCAGGACGGCGCGCTTGCCGGTGGCATTTTTGGCATCGCTCTGGGCGGTGCCTTCTTTGGCGAAAGCATGTTTTCGCGCCGCCGCGACGGGTCAAAACTGGCGATGGTCTGGCTGGTGGATCGGTTGCGGCGCGCCGG
>NZ_JBFHIA010000011.1:0-24494 GCF_041596715.1 Phaeovulum sp. | reverse complement strand
CCTAGAGCCCGAATTGCGCAAGCCCTTGCCTTGGGATGTGCGTGAAATCACCCGCGCCATCGACAAGTTTCCGCTGCGCCGGCAAGAGGTTTTGGTCGAACAGCCAGCAGGGCGGTAGCAACCGTTCACTGCACTGCCTCCAGCGTCAATTCCGCATCTTGCGGCAAGGTTTTCGAAAAAATCTGCAAAAGCCCGCGCAGCGCGTCGGCATCTTTGCCCCACGCGGCAAGCCGCTTGTCACCGGGTTGCAGCGCGGGCGTCATCTCATTCGAACTCCATGATGACTTCATCGACCTTGAGGCTTGCGCCGGGCTTCGCCGTGATCTTTTTCACTACGCCTTTGCGCTCAGCCTTGAGGATGTTTTCCATCTTCATCGCCTCGACAGTGGCCAGCGGCTGCCCCTCGTGCACCTCTTGTCCTTCTACCACGCTGATCTTCACGATCAGGCCGGGCATCGGGCAAAGCAAAAAGCGCGAGGTGTCGGGTGGCAGTTTTTCAAGCATCAAGCGCGCAAGTTCCGCCTGCCGCGGGGTGCGCACCTGCACCTTGAGGTCGGCACCGCGGGCGCGGATGCGAAGCCCAGAGGGGATCTTGCCAACTTTCAGCACCAGCGGTGTGCCGTCGATCATCAAGCGCGCCAGCGGCTGGCCCGGCACCCAGTCCGAGGTCACGCGCACCGCGCCATCTGCAAAATGCACAGTCGAGCCTTTATGGTCTGCGCTGATCCTGACGGCATATTCAACGCCTTGCAACAAAACCACCCAATCTTCGCCCACGCGGCGTTCGTGGTTGCCAAGCGTGCCCGAAATCCGCGTGCGACGAATTTCCGCAACGCGGTTCATCGCGGCGCAGGCAGCGGCGATGCGCCGGGTCAGTTCGGGGGCAAGCGTAGCGCCGGCGAAACCGTCGGGGTACTCTTCGGCGATGAAGGCAGTCGAGATATTGCCCTCAACAAAGCGCGGATGGTCCATCACCGCAGCCACAAAGGGCAGGTTGTGCCCGATCCCCTCTACCTCGAACGTGTCAAGCGCAAGGCGCATTTCCTCGATCGCCTCGCCGCGCGTTGGTGCCCATGTGCAAAGCTTGGCGATCATCGGATCATAAAACATGCTGATCTCGCCACCCTCATAAACGCCGGTATCGTTGCGCACGATGCCGCCGCTCATCGTCTTGCCCTCAACAGGGGGCCGGTAGCGCGTCAATCGCCCGATCGAGGGCAGGAAGCCGCGATAGGGATCTTCGGCGTAAAGACGGCTTTCAATCGCCCAGCCATTTATCTTCAGATCCGATTGCTTGAACGGCAGCGGTTTGCCCGCCGCAACGCGGATCATCTGTTCAACAATATCGACACCGGTGATCAGCTCGGTGACCGGGTGTTCAACCTGAAGGCGCGTGTTCATTTCGAGGAAATAGAAGTTGCGCGCACCATCAACGATGAACTCAACCGTACCCGCCGAGGTATAGCCCACCGCGCGGGCCAAGGCACAAGCCTGCTCGCCCATCGCCTTGCGGGTGTCGGCGTCGAGAAAGGGCGAGGGGGCCTCTTCGATGACCTTCTGGTTGCGCCGCTGGATCGAACATTCACGCTCGTGCAAATAGAGCGTGTTGCCGTGTTTGTCGGCCAATACCTGTATTTCAATATGGCGCGGCTGGGTGACAAACTTTTCGATGAAAATGCGGTCATCGCCAAATGACGACGCGGCCTCGTTTTTTGATGACTGAAATCCCTCGCGCGCCTCGGCGTCATTCCATGCAATCCGCATGCCTTTGCCACCGCCGCCCGCCGAGGCCTTGATCATCACCGGATAGCCGACCTGCTGCGAAATCTTCACAGCCTCTTCAGCGTCCTCAATCAGGCCCATATAGCCCGGCACCGTCGAAACACCCGCCTCCTGCGCGATCTTCTTGGAAGTGATCTTGTCGCCCATTGCCTCGATCGCGGCTGAAGGAGGGCCGATAAAGACTACGCCTTCAGCCTCAAGCGCTGCCGCAAACTTGCGGTTTTCGCTGAGGAAGCCGTAGCCGGGGTGCACGGCTTCGGCGCCGGTCTGACGAACCGCCTCGATGATCTTGTCGATCACGATGTAGGATTGGTTGGCAGGTGCGGGCCCGATATGAACCGCCTCATCCGCCATGCGCACATGCAGCGCATTTCGGTCGGCGTCAGAATAGACCGCAACCGTTGCTATGCCCATCTTGCGCGCCGACTTGATGACACGACAGGCAATTTCACCACGGTTTGCGACCAGTATCTTCTTGAACATGTCAGGCCCCTCTGCCCGGATTAGCGGGGTGCAGCTGCCCGCTCCGGTGTTGGTGTTGGCAATAAAAAAGCGCCACCGGGGCGCGGGGCCCCGATGGCGCTGTAAGGTCGTGGTGCCGCAGTTGCCGCGGCGACGCGGAACTAGCGGTTGATGCAGCCCTGAACGTTGAGATCGTCGCAGAACACGCCCGCCGCACCGCCGATGACCGCGCCGGTAAGCGCACTGCCGCCAAGCGCGCCCGCAACGACCGCACCCGTAGCTGCGCCGGCAAGCCCGCGCTCGGTGTCATTGTCGAGATAGTTGCAGCCCGCCAGCGTTGCGGCGGCGGCAACAGCGACCGCGAATTTGATAATTCCCATGTTCGTTTAGCTCCTTTTTGGCCACAAGCGACCATCAGGGGCGCCACGGCTCGATGTGACAACACTACCCGTCCCCGGATGCGCCCGATACACCCAAATGGGCGAGCGGCTCTTTTTCGAGAAAAGAGCCTGACCCGCGAGGGGCCAGGCCAGGAACAGAGGGTTAGGGTTGGGGTAGAGGGATGGTTAGATTTCAGCTTACGTCCGGCCCACATCGTGCTGGCGATACGGACCGTAGTGACAGTTTGTGCTGCACTCGCGCAGAGCGCAAAGCCCGAATGTCTACGCGCCGAGGTTTCGGCGAATTGCTGCCAGAACCGCAGATCGAGCGGCAATTTTATGCTCATTTCTCGTCCTCGCCCGCATCCTCGATACGTGCGCGCCCTGTGGCGAACACTTCGGGAAAGGACGCGCGGGCGCAGCGCAGGTCGATCTTCAAAAGCGCTTCATAGCTTTCAGGGTCAAACGGGTCTTCGGCGGGCACGACCTCGCGGCCGAACAGCCACGAAAGCCGCCCCGCATCGAGGTTGCCACGCTCAAAGGGTTCTTCGCCGAAATGGTCCCAAAGCGCCGCTAGAAAACCTGCGTCGGCGCGCTTGTCTGGGTTTGCCCGGTCGCGGTAGCGCTCGCGCGCTATGATGCGCGTAACGCCCCGCCCATGCACCGCGCGGCGGATCACGAATTGAAAGTCAGTTCCGGGCAACCGCCCCGGAAAGCCGCGATGCTTCAGCATGCTGCGGCCTCCCGAAGGTCAAGCGGCCTTCTATTATCCGAGGTGCGTGAGACTGGGCGCGCCGGTCGGATCTCTACCCGGTTCATCCGAGTCATCCGGTTCGTATTGGTCGATAGGCACGCAGATCGGAACCGTAGTGACATGGGTGATGCTGGAGTAGCTGGGAACCTCACCCGGCAGGCAAAGCGACTCACAGGTGAGCAGTCGTTCCGGGTAATAGTTCGAGAAGGGCTGGCGTTCGGGCCGGCAGGCAGCCACGGAAACTTCGCCATATTTGTTGTATACCGGCTCTGGCAGGATCGGCCGGACGACGGGCTTGGCGCAGGCACCAAGCAAAAGCGCAAGCGAAACGCCAACAGTAAAAACGCGTGAGATACGCATGGTTCCCTCGTGTACATTATGCTTCTGGCTTTTGCAGCATACTCCCAAACGGGACTTTGGGCAATTGTCATGCGTGTTTTGTTCATACCGTTCCCATTTGCACCAAGACCCGGCGCACTTTAGGCGGCGCGGGTTGATCGGAGATTTTTCCCAGAGTTGAAAGACGCTGCAATTGCGGAGCGGCGTCAGTTTCGCGAAGATCCAGCAACAAATGCCCACCCGGCATAAGCGCGCGCGCGAAGTAATCCATGTATGTATCCACCGGATAATGAAAGCCGCAGGACAGAAAGCTAAACACAAGATCAACAGGTCCCGCATCCGCAGGATCATGTTCCTTTGGGTTTACGGTCTGAACCCGCACCGGCGCGATACCGTTATCAAAGAGCAAGGCTTTCGCTACAGCCAATGAAGAATAGGCCGCTCCCTCTTGCGCAAAACCAAAGTGCCGCCGCTCGTTGCTTTCAATGTCAATCAGCAGCGCCGCAGTTGGTTGGTCTTGCAGCAGAAAAAGGTCGAACAAGGCATAGCCGCAGCCAATATCGGCCACGCGGCGCGGCGCGAGTTGCCGCAACAGGGGCTCTAGTGCCAGATACTCCTCCAAAATCACACCAGCCGCCCGGCGCGCGACATCAAGCCCTAGCCGATCGACCTGATCGAGAATGGGTGCCATGTCGCCCATATTCCATGCGCGGATCACTTTTCCGGCTTGCGGCACATCGAACAGCACCTCTGATCGCTGCAAGATCAGGTTGATCAGATCGTCTTGCCCAAGGGCCGAAAACCGCAGCGCCTGAACGCGCGGATGCAAAGCGGCGGCTGCTACATCTTGGCTGTGTGACATCACGACTCTCCCGCTAAAGTGGAATATTATCGTGCTTTTTCCATGGATTGGTTTGCTTTTTCGTGCGCAGGCTGGCAAAGGCGCGCGCCACCCGCTTGCGGGTTGAACGCGGCTGGATCACCTCGTCGATAAAGCCCTTTTCGGCCGCCACAAAGGGGTTGGCGAAACGGTCTTCATAATCGGCGGTGCGAAGTGCGATCTTTTCGCGGTCCGCCAGTTCGCTGCGGTAAAGAATCTCGACCGCGCCCTTGGCCCCCATCACGGCGATTTCGGCAGTGGGCCATGCATAGTTGAAATCGCCGCGCAGATGTTTGGAGCTCATCACGTCATAGGCCCCGCCATAGGCTTTGCGGGTGATTACCGTAACCTTTGGCACCGTCGCCTCGCCAAACGCAAACAGAAGCTTTGCGCCGTGCTTGATGACGCCGCCGTATTCCTGCCCGGTGCCCGGCAAAAAGCCCGGCACATCGACCAGCGTCAGGATCGGAATCTCGAAAGCATCGCAAAAGCGCACAAAGCGCGCGGCCTTGCGGCTGCTGTCAATATCAAGGCAGCCGGCCAGCACCATCGGCTGGTTGGCCACCACGCCGACTGACTGGCCCTCGATACGGATGAAGCCGGTTATGATATTGGCCGCAAAATCCTTTTGGATTTCGAAAAAATCGCCCTCGTCCGCGATTTTTCCGATCAGTTCCTTCATGTCGTAGGGTTGGTTCGGATTGTCGGGAATAAGCGTATCAAGGCTTTCCTCCAACCGCGCCACATCGTCAAAGAAGGGGCGCACTGGCGCGCGCTCGCGGTTGGAAAGCGGCAGAAAATCGATCAGGCGGCGCGTTTCAGCCAAGGCCTCGACGTCGTTTTCATAGGCGCCATCGGCTACGGAAGATTTTCTGGTATGCGTGCCAGCACCACCCAGTTCTTCGGCGGTGACGATTTCGTTGGTGACGGTCTTCACCACATCAGGGCCGGTTACGAACATGTAAGAGGTGTCTTTGACCATGAAGATGAAGTCGGTCATCGCCGGGCTGTAAACTGCGCCGCCCGCACAGGGGCCCATGATCAGGCTGATTTGCGGCACGACACCCGAAGCCATGATGTTGCGCTGAAACACCTCGGCGTAACCTGCAAGGCTGGCCACGCCCTCCTGAATCCGCGCGCCGCCGGAATCGTTGATGCCGATCACAGGCGCGCCGTTTTGCATGGCCATGTCCATGATTTTGCAAATCTTCTGCGCGTGCGTTTCGGAAAGCGAGCCACCGAAGACCGTGAAGTCCTGGCTGAACACATAGACCAATCTGCCGTTGACCGTGCCCCAGCCCGTCACCACGCCATCACCCGCGGGGCGATCGGCCTGCATGCCGAACTCGGTGCAGCGGTGCGCCATGAACATATCGAACTCTTCAAAGCTGCCTTCGTCGAGCAGCAGCTCTAGCCGCTCGCGTGCGGTCAGCTTGCCTTTGCTGTGCTGCGCGTCGATCCGCTTTTGCCCGCCCCCAAGACGTGCCTCGGCGCGGCGGTCTTCAAGCTCCTGCAGAATGTCCTTCATGGCGAAACCTCCCGAGTTTCAAGCAACCTACCGTTTTGGCACAAAGCGACAAGTAGAATCGCGTATATTTGCATATTTCTCGCAAGTCATGAGGTGCGAATTGCAACTTTGCAAAGCCTTCCCGCCGTCCGAGTTGCACGCTAGCCTGCGCCGTATTGTAGGAGGCGCCATGAGCGTACCGGTTCCCGTTCTGACCATCGGCCTTCTGGTCGCATCCAACGTTTTCATGACCTTCGCCTGGTACGGGCATTTGAGATTCAAAGCTGCGCCAATTATTGCGGTAATCTTGATCAGCTGGGGCATCGCGTTTTTTGAATATGTGCTTCAGGTTCCCGCCAACCGGATTGGCCACGGAACCTTTTCCGCGGCCCAGTTAAAAACCATTCAGGAAGTTATTACTTTATCTGTTTTTGCCGTATTTTCGTGGGCTTACCTGAAAGAGCCAATCACTTGGCAACACGGCGTGGGCTTTGCATTGATTGCGGCTGGGGCTTGGTTTGTCTTTCATGACTGGGCTTGATCGGCAGGCTGGACAAACCGTTGAACTGCCCCTAGCGAGAAACCATGCGTCGCTTTTTGAATCGAACTCAGCCACCCCATATCGTTACCCTGGTTCTGATGGCCGGGTTGGCGGCGCTTTCGCTCAATATCTTTCTGCCATCGCTGCCGGGAATGGCTGTCTATTATGGTGTCGAATACCATTTTATGCAGCTATCCGTTTCGGCCTATCTGGCGGTATCGGCTCTGTTGCAACTGCTGGTCGGCCCGATATCCGACCGTTTCGGGCGCAGGCGCGTGGCGCTGGTTGTGCTCGGGTTGTTTCTAGTGGCGACGCTTGGCACGCTGTTCGCGCCAACCGCTGAAGTGTTTCTCGTGTTTCGATTGGTGCAGGCGGTGGTCGCGGTCAATTTCGTGATCAGCCGGGCAGTGGTGCGCGATATGGTGCCAGCCAACGAGGCGGCCTCGATGATTGGCTACGTCACCATGGGCATGTCGCTGGTGCCGATGATCGGCCCGGTGATCGGCGGCGCGCTGGATGAGGCCTTTGGCTGGCGCGCCAATTTCACGCTGCTTGCGGTTTTGGGCGTAGCGGTAACCGCGCTTGTCTGGGCAGACCTTGGCGAAACAACGCGTGCGGGCGGTGTTGGCTTTGCGGAACAATTGCGCAGCTACCCAGAGCTTTTGCGTTCGCAGCGGTTCTGGGGCTATTCGCTTTCGGCCGCCTTCGCCTCGGGGCTGTTTTTCGCCTATCTTGGCGGCGCACCCTTTGTGGGCACCACGGTTTACGGCCTCAGCCCTTCGCAATTGGGTTATTACTTCGCTTTGCCTGCATTGGGTTACGCCTTGGGTAACTTTGCCTCCGGGCGCTTTGCCAGCCGCATGGGCATTGACCGGATGGTGCTTGCAGGCACACTGGCGGCGACTGCTGCACTGCTGGTCGCGGTGACGGCGAACCTGCTCGGTGTTGGGCATCCGCTGATGTTTTTCTCGATGGTCGGCGTTACCGGCTTTGGCAATGGGCTTGCCCTTCCCTCTGCCAATGCCGGGATGATGTCGGTGCGCCCAGAGCTTGCGGGCACCGCCTCGGGGCTGGGCGCCACGTTGACGGTGGGCGGTGGCGCTGCGCTTTCGGCGGTTTCGGGGGCCCTGCTTGGCCCCGATACAGGGGCGCTGCCACTTATTTTGCTTATGCTCGCCTCGTCGCTCGCGTCGGTGGGGGCGATTGCCTGGGTATTCCGGCGGCGGCGGCAACTCGGGGTTTGACGCAGACTATTTGCAAAGCCTAGTGTGATTTTGCAAATCTCGGGGGCATCATGGCCACGCAAAAGCTCTATGCAGGCGTCAAGCTGCGTGAAACACGGGGCAGGCTTGGGTTGACGCAAAAGGTCTTTGCAGATCGGCTTGGCGTTTCGCTGCCCTATCTCAACCAGATGGAAAACAACCACCGCCCGGTATCTGCCGGCGTGGTACTGGCGCTGGCGGGCGAGTTTGGGCTGGATGTTACCGAACTGTCGGTGGGCGATGCGGAGCGGCTGGTCAGCGACATGCGCGAGGCGCTTGCCGATCCGGTCTTCGCTGAAACCAGCCCACCGCTCGCCGACCTGCGGCTTGCCGCATCGAACGCACCGGCGCTTGCGCGGGCGTTTCTGGAACTGCATCGCGCCTATCGGCAGGGCCACGAACGGCTCGCCAGTCTGGACGAGGCGATGGGCCGCGAAGGTGGGCCAACGCTCGTCTCGCCTTGGGAGGAGGTTCGCGACTTCTTTCATTATTGCGACAATTACCTTGATGCGGTTGATCGCGCCGCAGAACGATTTTCCTGCCCTGATGGCAAGCGATTGGAGCCCATAGCTCGGGCGACCGAAACCCTTGCTGCTCAGGGGATAAAATTGCAATTTTCCGACATTGAGGCAGTCTGGCAGCGCGATGGCACCACACTGACGCTATCGACCCGCGCAGGCGCATCGACACAAGCCTTTCAGCTACTGCATCAGGTTGCCCTGCTTACCCAAAACGGCTTGCTAGAGGCCACACTCGACCTTGCGCGGTTCCAATCCGACACGGCGCGAGCAATTGCGAAGATCGGGCTGGCAAACTATTTCGCAGGTGCGGCGCTGCTGCCCTACCGCGTCTTTCAGGCCGCGGCACAGGAAACCCGGCACGATCTTGAACGCCTCGCCGACCGTTTCGGCGCCAGTATCGAGCAGGTGGCTCACCGGCTTTCAACGCTGCAACGGCCGGGCGCGAAGGGGATTCCGTTCTTTTTCGTGCGCGTCGATCAGGCCGGCACGATCACCAAGCGCCATTCCGCAACGCGGCTGCAATTTGCCCGTTTCGGCGGTGCCTGCCCTTTGTGGAACGTGCACCAAGCCTTTGAAACACCGGGGCGATTTCTACGGCAACTGGCGGAAACCCCGGATGGGGTGCGCTATCTGTGCCTTGCGCGCGATGTCTCTAAATCGGGCGGATCGTTTCTTGCGCCGGTGCGCCGCTACGCGATCGGGTTGGGGTGCGAGGTCAGCCATGCGCGCGGGCTGGTCTATGCCGACGATATGGAGCTTGCGAACCCTCGCGCCTATCAGCCGATCGGCATTTCCTGCCGTATCTGCGAGCGGCGAGATTGCCATCAACGCTCTGTCCCGCCGCTCGAACGGCGGGTGCGGGTTGATCCTGCCAAACGTGGCGTGCTGCCTTACGAAATCGGCTGACTATCCGCGCGCCTTCGCCCAGCCCGCCGCAATCGCCTGATCTTCCGTGCAGAACCAGCGCTCGCCGCGTGCGGTATCGATACGGGTGGCACTGTAGCCACGGCCGCCCGGCAGATGATAAAGCTTCCCGTTGTCTGAAATATTGCCCTTGATCACGCACCCCACCGGGGCACCTTCGGTGCTATCCTTGGCGCGCTGCACTTCGGGGCGGTCCGCCTGCCCCACCCAGACACCACGCCGCGCCGCACTGGCGCGCGCTTCAAGCGCCAGATAGTCGCTGGAATATCGGGCATAAGCAAAGGCGGCACCTGCCTCGACCAGCGCCGCACCAATATCAGCGCGGCCTGCGTAGCAGCGCGCGACAAGTCGGCCGTAGCGGTCACGATCCTGCCCTTCGCAGCGCGTTTCGGTCGCGGTCAGCGCCACCAGCGCCGCCGTGGCAAAGCTGCCGCAATCCCAGCCTCGCCCCGCAGCATCAAGGCAGATCTGCCCCGCTTCCGGCGCGTCGATACCGAACAGCCGCACCCGCTCGCCCATCAGTTGCAGCGTGTCGCCATCGACCACGCGCGCAGTGCCCACAAGCGTCTGCGCAGCCGCAGGTTGCATCAGCACAACCAGAACGAGAAGTGAACAAATCCTTAACATGCCCCACATATCGTGGCTGTGGGCAATTAGGTCAACAGTTATGGTAGGGTATGGTTAGCGCGGTGTGCTTGCCGTGCCTTCGACCTTGGGCTGCAAAAGCGCCTCGATTGCCGCCAACCGCGCAGAGGTTTCGCCGAACATGCGTTCCAGATGGTGCATGCGCAGTTCGTCGAACTTTTCGTGCAAGCTCATGATCTCTAGCTCGGCCTTCAGATTTACCTCGTAGTCATGCGCGGCGGCGAGGCGGTCTTTCTCGCTCTGGCGGTTCTGCGACATCATGATGACCGGCGCCTGAAACGCCGCCACCATCGACAGCAGCAGGTTGAGGAACACGAAAGGATATGGGTCAACCGCCCGCGTCAGCATCAAGGCGTTCAGTGCCACCCAACCCGCCACAACTGCGCCAAAGGTCAGAATGAAGGTCCAAGAGCCGCCAAAGGCCGCCACCCGGTCGGCCACGCGCGCCCCGAACGAGGGTGCGCGTTCGGCGCGCAGGCTCAAATCGCGCGAGATGGCGCTGCGTGCCGCGATCCGCCGCAACACGCGCTGGTCGCGCTCGCTCAGCTCGTCATAGCCCTTTTTCAGCAGATGCTCTGCCAGCGCGCGCAACTTCTCGTCCATCGCCGCCCCCTTGCCCGTGCAGCATCACAGTAGCGCCGCGCGCCACGCAGGCAAAGCCTCTCAGCGTTGCGCGGTTTTCCAGTTCGGGTTGATCCATGGCTCGGCATTCTCTGCCGGCAGCGGTGTGCGCCCCAAGACCAGATCCGACACTTTCTCGCCCACCATGATCGACGGCGCATTGAGGTTGCCGTTTGTGACGCGCGGAAAGATCGAACTGTCGGCCACCCGCAGCCCCTCGACCCCGATCACGCGGGCCTCGGGGTCAACCACCGCCAGCGGGTCGTCGCGCCGCCCCATGCGCGCGGTGCCGCAGGGGTGAAAGGCGCTTTCCGCATGTTCGCGGATGAAGGCGTCGATCTCGGCATCGCTTTGCACCGCAGCACCCGGCTGGATCTCGCGCTTGACGTGCTCGGCCATCGCGGGCTCAGCGAAAATCTCGCGTGTCAGGCGAACGCAGCGGCGGAACTCTTCCCAATCGTCGGGGTGGCTCATGTAATTGAAGCGGATCACCGGCGCGGCCTTTGGGTCTGCGGACCGCAGGCTGACCGTGCCGCGCGATTTTGACCGCATCGGGCCGACATGCGCCTGAAACCCGTGCCCCTCGGCCACCGCCTGCCCGTCATAGCGCACGGCAATCGGAAGGAAATGGTATTGGATGTCGGGGTAATCCACCCCCGCCGCCGAGCGGATGAAGGCGCACGCCTCAAACTGGTTCGATGCCCCCAGCCCCTTGCCGGTCAGCAGCCATTGCGCCCCGATCAGCCCCTTGCCCCAGAGGTTCCAGTATTTGAACAGCGTGACCGGGTTGGCGGCGGCGAACTGCATGTAGACCTCCAGATGGTCTTGCAGGTTGGCACCCACGCCCGGCCTGTCGGCCACAACCTCGATACCATGCTCGGCCAGATGCGCAGCCGGGCCAATGCCCGAAAGCATCAGCAACTTCGGGGTGTTGAGCGATGAGGCCGCAAGGATCACCTCGGCACTCGCGCCGATCACATCGCGCCGCCCCGAACGTTCCACCTCTACCCCGACCGCGCGGCCATCGCGGATCACCACGCGCAGCGCCAGCCCCCGCACCACGGTGCAATTGCCGGTTTTCATCGCCGGGCGCAGATAGGCGCTGGCCGCCGACCAGCGTTTGCCGCGCCAAATCGTCGCCTCCATCGCGCCAAAGCCTTCCTGCTGGCGCCCGTTCACATCGGCCGTCAGCGGATAGCCCGCCTGCCGCCCCGCCTCGATAAAGGCGGCAAACAGCGGGTTCGCGCGTGCGCCGCGTGTGACATGCAAAGGCCCGGCATGGCCGCGCCAGCCCTCTTCGCCACCGTCTGCGCCGCCGTGCCAGCTTTCCTGCCGCTTGAAGTAGGGCAGCACGTCGGCGAATGACCAGCCGGTTGCCCCCTGCTCGGCCCAGTGGTCGTAATCGCGCGCATGGCCGCGCACATAGACCATGCCGTTGATGCTCGACGATCCGCCCAGCACCTTGCCCCGCGGCGTAACCAGCACGCGCCCGTTCAGATGCGGCTCTGGTTCGGTTTTCAGCCCCCAATCATAAAGGCCCATGTTCATTGGGTAGCTCAACGCCGCAGGCATCTGGATGAAAGGGCCCATGTCGGTGCCGCCATGTTCGATGACAATCACCTTGCGCCCCGCCTCGGCCAACCGATAGGCCATCGCAGACCCTGCCGAGCCCGCCCCAACGATCACGTATTCCGCTTCCATTTCGCCCATCCTCTGGCCGATCCGGCCAATGCTTCATTGTGCAAATGCCCCTTTGGGGCCGAGGGCCCACGGCCCCCTGCCCCCTCAATAGGGCGCGTCAACCGGGCCGAGCCCGACATAGACCGATTTCACGCGGCTGTAGTGTTCGACCGCCGCGTGCCCGTTCTCGCGCCCTAGGCCCGAGGCTTTCACCGCCCCGAACGGCGCTTCGACCGGCGTCAGGTTATAGGTATTGATCCAGGTCGTTCCCGCTTGCAGTGCCCCGATCACGCGATGTGCGCGCGTCATGTCGGCGGTAAAAACCCCTGCGGCAAGGCCGTAGGGCGAGGCATTGGCCCGCGCCACCGCCTCTGCCTCGGTTTCGAAATCAAGCACCGCCATCACCGGGCCGAACACCTCTTCCCGCGCGATTTCCATCGCGTCGTCCACATCGGCGAACACCGTGGGTTGCACGAACAAAGGCCCAGCATTGCCCGCGCCGCCACCGCAGACCAGCCGCGCGCCTTCGGCCTTGGCCCGCTCGATATAGCCCAAGACCTTGGCGTGCTGCGCCGCGCTGACCAGTGGCCCGAACTGGGTTGCTGCATCAAGCGGGTCGCCCGCCACGATCCCCGCCGCCCGTTCCGCCAGCCGTTCCAGAAACCGCGCCTTGATGCCCTTTTGCACAAACACCCGCGTGCCGTTGGAACAGACCTGCCCAGAGGAATAGAAGTTGCCCAGCATCGCGGCACCAATCGCATCTTCAAGGCTCGCATCATCAAACACGATCAGCGGCGACTTGCCGCCCAACTCCATCGTCACCGCCTTCATCCCCGCTGCCGCCGCGGCATAGACCCGGGCCCCGGTGGCGACCGATCCTGTCAACGAAACCTTGGCAACGCGGGCATCGGCCACCAGCGCAGCACCCACCGCGCCCATTCCCTGCACCACGTTGAAAAGCCCCGCAGGCAAGCCCGCCTGCACCAATATCTCGGCCAGTTGCAGCGCACCCAAGGGGGTCACTTCCGAAGGCTTGAACACCATCGCATTGCCCATCGCCAGCGCAGGTGCAGCCTTCCAGCAGGCGATCTGGCTGGGGTAATTCCACGCACCAATACCGACGCAAACCCCCAAGGGTTCGCGCAGCGTATAAACGAAATCGCGCCCCAGCGGGATCGTCTCGCCCGTCACGGTGGGCGCGAGCCCTGCGAAATACTCCAACGCCTCTGCGCCCGAAGGCCAGTCGGCCACGCGCGTTTCCTGCAAGGGCTTGCCGGTATCGAGCGTTTCCAGCAGCGCGAGTTCTTCGCCCCGCGCCCGGATCATTTCCGCCGCCCGGTGCAAAATGCGCCCCCGCTCGACCGGGCGCATCGCAGCCCATGCACCTTGCGCACGCACAGCGCTGGCGATTGCGGCCTCGATCACTGCGGGCGTTGCGGCATGCAGCCGGGCGATCAGCTCGCCACAGCCGGGGTAAATCACCTCGATCACGTCGCCTTCGGTGTCTTCCAGCCACGCGCCATCAACGTAATGACTGGCTTTCGGTTGTGCTCGCATCATGCATCTCCCAATTCGCGGTCAAGATAGTCGAGCACCAGCGCCGCCGCAGTGCTGCGGTCCAGCGTGCCCGGCTGCAAGGCCGCGCGAATGTAAACTCCGTCAATCATTGCGCCCAACCCCTGCGCCACCGAGGCGGCACGCGGCCCGATCAACGGGCGCAAATCGTACATCAGGTTCGAATGTAGCCGCCGCTGATAGACCGCCAGCAACCGCCGCGCCGCTGGCGCGGTCTGCGCCAGAACATAGAAATTAAGCCACGCGCTGACCGCCTCGCGCCGAAACGACGTGGGCGAAAACGACGCCAGCACGATCGCCCGAAGCCGCCCGCGGTGGCCCGTCGCCGCCGCCAGCGCACCACGCACCTCGGCCCCGAACAGCGACAGTATCGCGCGCATCGCGGCAAGGAATATCTGCTCCTTCGAGCCGAAGTAGTGATGCGCCAACGCTGAAGACATGCCAGCACGCCGCGCGATTTGCGCGACCGTCACATCAAGCGAGCCCTGATCACCCACCATTTCAATGGTAGCTTTCACCAAAGCCGCCCTTCGGATAGGCTCTGCACCGAGCTTGGGCATGGCACCCCCACGAGAAAAGGCTTGCCAAACCGAGCTACAGGCAAGTTTATTGACTCGTCAATCAACAAAAACGTTCCAGGGAGCCTGCCATGAACTTCAAATCCGTACTTCTCGCGTCAGCCGCAAGCCTTGCGCTTGCCCTGCCCGCCAATGCCGCCAGCTGCGACAAGGTGGTGTTTTCCGATGTCGGCTGGACCGACATCACCGCCACCACCGCCGTCGCCAGCTTTGTGCTGAAGGCGCTCGGCTATGAAACCGACATCAAACTCTTGTCGGTGCCGGTCACCTATTCGGCGCTGTCCACCGGTGATGTCGATGTGTTCCTCGGCAACTGGATGCCCACGATGGAGGCCGACATCGCCCCCTACCGTGACGCGGGCACCGTCGAAACGCTACGCACCAACCTTGTCGGCGCGAAATATACGCTGGCCACCAACGCCGCAGGCGCAGCACTCGGCATCGACAGCTTTGATGACATCGCCACGCAAAAAGACGCGCTCGACAACAAGATCTACGGCATCGAGCCGGGCAACGACGGCAACCGGCTGATCCTCGACATGATCGCAAGCGATGCCTTCGGGCTTTCGGGCTTCGATCTTGTCGAAAGCTCCGAACAGGGCATGCTGGCGCAGGTCGAAAGGTCTGATGCCTCCAGCAAACCGATCATCTTCCTCGGCTGGGAACCGCACCCGATGAACGCCAACTTCACCATGACTTATCTGGCGGGTGGCGACGACTTTTTCGGCCCGAACTTCGGCGGTGCCGAAGTGGCGACCAACGTGCGCAAAGGCTACGTGGCCGAGTGCCCGAACACCGGCAAGTTCTTGCAAAACCTAGAGTTCTCGCTTGCGCTAGAAAACGAGATCATGGGCGCGATCCTCAATGACGGTGCCGAACCGGAAGCCGCCGCCAAAGCCTGGCTGGCCAAGTCCCCGGCGGTGCTGGACGGCTGGCTCGCGGGCGTCACCACCCAGTCGGGCGGCGATGCTATGGCCGCGGTCATGGCGGCGTTGAAGTAACCCCCCGCAGGGCCGCCCGGGGCAAAGATACCCGGGCGGCACCACGGAAATCTGCAACAGCAAGAACCGCGCGACTTCGGGGGAGAACACGACATGGACTGGCTAACCGCCTATAAATTGCCAGTTGGCAAAACCGCCAAACTGGTCTTCGACTGGCTCAAGTCACACGCGGGCGGGTTTTTCGACATGATCTCGGACGCGATGCAGGCGTTGATCGATGCCATTCTCTGGCTCTTGCAAACCCCGAACCCGCTTTTCGTCGTGGCGCTTTTCGTGGCCCTGACGTGGTTCTTGCAACGCAATTGGAAAACCGCGCTGATGGTGCTGATGGGGTTCCTGTTCATTCTCAATCAGGGCTACTGGAAGGCCACCACCGAAAGCCTGACGCTGGTGCTTTCGGCCTGCGTCGTATGCATGGCGGTGGGTGTGCCAATCGGCATCGCGGCGGCGCATCGCCCGCGGCTTTTTGCGATCATGCGCCCGGTGCTTGATCTGATGCAGACCCTGCCGACCTTCGTCTACCTCATTCCCGCTATCGTGTTTTTTGGTATCGGCATGGTGCCGGGCCTGATCGCCACGGTCATCTTCGTGCTGCCCGCACCGATTCGCCTGACCCACCTTGGCGTCTCCTCAACCCCGATGACGCTGCTCGAGGCCACCCGGGCCTTTGGCGCGACACCGCGTCAGGTGCTCTGGAAGGTCGAACTTCCCTTCGCGCTGCCGCAGATCATGGCGGGGCTGAACCAAACCATCATGCTGTCGCTGTCGATGGTGGTGATCGCAGCGCTGGTGGGGGCCGCAGGCTTGGGCGTGCCAGTGGTGCGCGCACTCAACTCGGTCAATACATCGCTCGGTTTCGAGGCGGGCTTCATCATCGTGGTCGTGGCGATCATCCTCGACCGGATGCTCAGGATGGAGCGCTGAAATGTCGGTAGCCGTAGAGTTCGACAAAGTCTCGATCGTGTTTGGCGATCGCCCCTCCTCGGCCCTGCCGCTGATGGATCAGGGACAAACGCGCGAAGATATCAAGACGGCCACCGGCCAGGTGCTTGGCGTGCACGACTGCTCGCTCAGCGTCGCGACCGGAGAGATTCTGGTGCTGATGGGGCTATCAGGCTCTGGCAAATCGACGCTGCTGCGCGCGGTCAACGGGCTCAACCCGGTCTGCCGCGGCGAGGTGCGCATTTCGGACGCGGGCGAGATGGTCAGTGTAACCCACGCCGACCCCGCCACCCTGCGGCGGCTGCGCCTGAACCGGGTGGCAATGGTGTTTCAGGCTTTTGGCCTGCTGCCCTGGCGCACGGTTCGCGAAAACGTAGGCTTGGGGCTGGAGCTTGCTGGCATGAAGCCCGCTGAACGCCGCGCGCGCGTCGATGAACAGCTGGAGATGGTCGGGCTTTCAGATTGGGCGGGCCGCAAGGTTGACGAGCTTTCCGGCGGCATGCAGCAGCGCGTGGGCCTAGCCCGCGCCTTCGCCACCGAAGCGCCGATCCTTCTGATGGACGAACCGTTTTCAGCGCTCGACCCGCTGATCCGCGCGCGCCTGCAAGACGAATTGCTGGAGCTGCAACAAAAGCTTCGCCGTACCATCATCTTTGTCTCGCATGATCTCGACGAGGCTTTCAAACTCGGCAACCGCATCGCGCTGATGGAGGGTGGCCGTATCGTGCAGGCCGGCACCGCGCGCGAAATCATCGCAGCCCCAGCCGATGCCTATGTGGCCGATTTCGTGGCGCATATGAACCCGCTGGGGGTGCTGACCGCCGTCGATGTCGCGCGCCCCGGCACGGCACCGGGTGCGCCCGAAATTGCCCCCGACGCGACGGTGCGCGAGGTGATGGCGCTATTGGTTAAAACGCCCGAACTCAACGTCGCGGGGGGTGGGCAGATCAGCCGCGAAAGCGTGTTGACGCGATTGATCGACCCGCACAGCTAAACGCAAGGTGGCTACGCTCCGCGGGAGATATTTTGACTGAAGCATTTGGCTTTGCTTCAGAAAGAAATATCCCCGCCGGAGGCTCAGATATCTGTAGGCGCGACCGTGGGCGTGGTGCGCCGTTTGATCTGCGCCTCGCGCCAAGTGATGTAGCTGATCGAGCCAATGATCAACGCGCCACCAATAATGACCATCGGATCCACCGCCTCGCCAAAGACCAGCGCGCCGAGCAGCGTGGCCCAAATCAGTTGCAGGAAGGTGACAGGTTGGGTCACGGTCATTGGCGCGCAAGCAAAGGCGCGGGTCATGCAATAGTGCCCTGCGGTGGCAAAAACCGCGACCAGACCCAGCCAGCCGAGTTGCGCCAATCCGACCGGCACCCAGACCCAGAATGCGAATGGCGCAAGTCCGATCGTCACGGTCAGCGACATCATCGCCACCACGGCACCGGCCGGTGCTATGCCTGTAAGCCGCTTTGCAACCAAGTAGGACAGGCCAAACGAAACTGCGGCACCCAGTTGCGACCAGTGCCCGGGCTCGATGGCGCGCAGGCCGGGGCGCAACACCACCAGTGCGCCCGCAATCGCTACGCCAATCGCCAGAACCCGCCGGAGCGCCAGCTTTTCGCCAAAAAACAGCGCCGCGCCCAGTGTGACCACGATCGGGTTGAGATAGCCGATGGCTGTCACCTCGGCCACGGGGATCCGCGCCATGGCGAAGAACCACAAGACTACCGCCAATGTGTGCAACGCGCCGCGCAGCGCAAAAAGTTGCAGCGCGCCCGGCGCAAACCCGCGCTGGAGTGTCAGCACAAGCGTTGGCGCCAGAAAGGCCAGCCCGAAGGCAAAGCGGATGAACGCGCTCTGTGCCGCAGGCAGATCGGTGCCGAGATAGCGCACGATCCCGGTAACGGCGACAAAGTTGAGCCCCGTGGCAAGCATCCACAGAACACCGGCAACCGGGCGGTCTGGGTGGCGGGAAAGGGTGGCGGTAGGCGCGCTCATGGCGGCGAGATCATCCGAAAGCGGTGGCAGGTGCAAGGCCCGGATTGTGTCGGGCACATCTCAGCCACGCGCCAGTTGCAGCGCAATGCTCCACATCACCAGCCCGATCAGCACATCGAGCACCACCCAAGATCGTGGGCGCGCGAAGATCGGCGCAAGCAGGCGTGCGCCATAGGCCAGCGAAAAGAAGAACACCACCGACGCGACCATCGCCCCCAGCGCAAAGCCCATGTTTTGGCCCGGAAACTGCGCAGAAACCGCGCCGAGCAACACCACCGTATCCAGCCAGACATGCGGATTGGCCCAAGTGAGCGCCGCGATCGTGGCCAAGACCGCCCCAAGGCTTTGCGCGCCACCTGCCGCCACCAGCCCAGAACCGCCGCGCCATGCCGCAAGGAACGCGCGCGCGCCGTACCAGACCAGAAATGCCACGCCGCCCCAGCGCAGCGCGGGGCCAAGCCAAGGGGCCGCGTCTGAGGCCAGCGCAAAGCCCGAAACGCCAAGTGCGATCAGCGCCGCGTCAGAGACCGCACAGAAAAGCGCCACCGCAAACACATGCTCACGCCGCAGGCCTTGGCGCAGCACAAAGGCGTTTTGTGCGCCGATCGCCAAGATCAGCCCCAGCCCCAACCGAAACCCCGCCCAGAATGCCACCATTGATGCCCCACCATCCGTCGCCGCCCCTGCGGGCGATGCCGCCCTACCTAGCAAGGCACCTGCCTATGCACCAGTGCCCGGCGGGGCGCATAGGCGGCAGACTTAGAGCGGCGGGAATATTCTCATGCGCAATGGAGTATCGTGCGAGTTGCAGAGGAGGCGCGTCATCAAGACGACTTCCTGTTCGTTGCTTGCCTCCCTTACAGGCACCACGATTGTTGCGGCGCAATCGCGGGGCGATGCTGGGGCTGTTACGATATTGGTTTTGGCTGTCAGCATTACTCCGATGATGACGCGGGCAGCATAACCGCGGCCATAGGGCGCATTTTGGTGCCTTTGATTTCGCTGTCGGGATTTAAGCTGACGTGAAGAATAGCAGCGACAACAACAATATCACTGCAACCATCGGCTATCACGTGAGGCAAAGGGGCGAACGACCTCGTTCAGCGATGCTTCCAGTGAAACGGTCGGCATCTACATGCGCTGGAAACTGGGCGGCTAATACGCGCCGGTCGCGTTTCAGAAACCGCGCGGATGCGGCTGGCCTTTCTCTGCGCCTTTGCAGAAATGCAACACCAAGCTAAAGGCTTAGAACTAGCCGCAGAATCGCTGTCTCTGCGCAATTGATATGGTATTTGGCACCCGTGCGACATTCTGTCGCGGGGAATGGATTCATGAAACATCTTGCACTTGCAACAAGCATCCTTCTCGCTGGCGCAACCAGCGCGCAGGCACAATCAGGCGGCGTTTATACAAGCGGCTTGATCGAGTATTCCTATAATGCCACCAGCGACATCTCGATTGCCTATGCCGATTTTTCGCTCGGCTTCGAGTTCGGCAGCGATGACCTGCCGATGGGCTTTGATCTGGGTATTCTGGGCTTTGCCAACGATGGCGGCGGGTCTATCAGCAGCTACAGTTCGCTTTACCCCACCTTTTGGGTCGACACATCTATCGGCCGCTTTTCAATTGGGGTGCCGCGCTCTGCGCTTGGCAGTAAAATCGACCTGCCCGCCATCGGCAGCACAACAATGCTGGATCTGATGTATGGCTATTTCATCAAGCTCACCGACTATTTGCCATTAGTGACCGACGTCGACTCCTATGGCGCGCGCTTCGATGGTGCCTTTGGTGGTTTTGAGGCAGGCATCTCGGTGCACGATCTCAGCAATGCGGTAGGCAGCGCAACCACGGTCACCGGGTATATCTCGCGCGATTTTGGCGCGTTCGATTTTACGCTCGGGTTTGAGGACGTCGACCAATCACCAATTTCGCAGCGATCCTACTTTGCGCAGATCGGTTACGACGTGGGTACCTACGGCGGCCATCTGACGGTTATTGATCCAAGTGTCCTGACGGCGCCTGGCGTGATGGTCATGCTCGACGGTTTCTATAAACCGAACGACTGGTTGAAGCTTAGCGCGGCCTATGCCTCGCAAGAAGGCGCAAGCGATCTTTACAGCGTTAACGCTGAAGCCAGCTTCCTGAAAAACGGATATGCCGGTATTGGCCTTTGGGAAGCAAGCGGCGGCACAGGCAGCAACACCACGCTTTATGTTGGCTGGAAGCTGGATTACTGAGCCAAGGCTTGAAAACAAGGGGCCGCGCCTTCGGGGCGGCCCCTTTTGCTTGCCTATTTAAAGGTTGGCGGCGATGTCTTCGGGAATGTCGAAATTGCCGGTGACGTTTTGCACGTCGTCGTCATCTTCGAGAAGGTCCACAAGCTTCATCAGCTTTTCGGCGGTATCGAGATCGACCACGGTCAGCGATTGCGGCTTCCAGATCAGTTTCGTGGTTTCGCTTTCGCCCAGTGCTGCCTCCAGCGCGGTGCTGACTTCGCCCAGCGCATCCTGCGCGCAGGTAATCCAGTGGCCATCGTCATCGGTTTCCACGTCATCGGCACCGGCTTCCAGCGCCGCCATCAGCATCGTATCGGCGTCGCCCGCGCTCAGCGGATACATGATTTCGCCCACGCGATCGAACATGAACGAAACCGAGCCGGTTTCGCCAAGGTTGCCGCCGCATTTGGTGAAATAGCTGCGCACATTCGAGGCGGTGCGGTTGCGATTGTCGGTCATCGCTTCGACGATGATCGCAATGCCGTTCGGCCCGTAGCCTTCGTAGCGGATTTCGTCATAGTTTTCGGCATCACCGGCCTGGCTTTTCTTGATAGCCCGGTCGATCACATCCTTGGGCATCGAAACACCCTTGGCCTCTTTTACCGCCAGCCGCAAACGCGGGTTCTTGGCGGGGTCCGGATCGCCCATTTTGGCCGCTACGGTGATTTCCTTGGCAAGCTTGGAAAAAAGCTTGGCGCGGATTTTGTCCTGCTTGCCCTTACGGTGCTGGATGTTCGCCCATTTCGAATGGCCTGCCACTTGGCTACTCCGTCGCTGTTCATTCCCGAAAACCGGGTCCGGCGTCTCTATAAGCCAGCCATGCGGGGGCCCGCAAGCCACACGCGGCGCATCACAGCGGCCAGATCAGCGGAATGAAAATGCTGGCCGACACCGCAAGGATCAAGTTGAGCGGAATCCCGACACGCATGAAATCACTGAACCGATATCCGCCGGGGCCGTAGACCAGCATATTGGTCTGATACCCGATCGGCGTGGCAAAGGACGCAGAAGCGGCAAACATCACCGCCACCACGAAGGGGCGGGCATCAAAGCCCAGCGCAGAGGCAAGCTCGATTGCGATTGGGGTAAGAATGACTGCGACGGCATTGTTGGAAACCACCTCGGTCAATATCGAGCCGATCACATAGACCGCAAGGATCGCCAGCACCGGCGGCAAACCCAGCAGATAAGGCGCAATGCTATCGACGATCATCTTCACCGCGCCCGAATGGTCCAGCGCAGCCCCGACGATCAGCATGGCGAAAATCAGCGCCAGAAGCCGCCCTTCGACAAAGCCAAAAGCCTCGTCAGGGTCGATGGCGCGGGACAACAAGACCACCGCCACCGCCAGCGTCGCCAAAAGCAGAATCGGCGCTACGTCAAACGCCGCCAGCGCCACGACCGCCAACAGCGCCCCCACCGCAATCGGGGCTTTGCCGCGGCGGAAGGGCTGCGCCCGCGGCTTGGCGACATCGACCAGATCCATGTCTGCGGCAAGCCGGCCAATGTCGTCAGCCGCGCCCTCCAGCAGCAGCGTGTCGCCCACCACCACCACCAGATCGTCCAGTTTGCGACCGATGTTCTGGTTGCGCCGATGCGCGGCCAGAACATAAACGCCATAGCGCCGCCGCAAGCGAAGCTCGCCAAGGCTGCGCCCAATCATCCGGCAGCCGGGTGAAATCAGCACCTCGACCGTTTCGGTCTGCACCGAGGAAAGCTTGTCCACCATCCGCAGGTCCGGGTTTTGCTGCATGCCCAAGACCTCGGCCATGTCGGTGCGCAGCACCACCCTGTCACCTGTTTGCAGCACGACCCCGGCCATCTCGCGCCGCAAGCTTGCATCGCCGCGCAGCACGTCGATCACCCGGACACCGTCGCGCTTGAACAGTTCTATCTCGTTGACGTTCTGCCCAATCAGTCCCGACCCCTCGGGCAGCGCCACCTCGGTAAAAAACTTGGCCCGCCGCTTGTCGCCCAACAACATGCCCATTGAAGAGCGTTCGGGCAAAAGGTGGCGGCCGATCAGGCCCATGTAGAGCCCGCCAACGACCACCGTAATCAGCCCCATGCCAGTGATTTCGAACATCGAAAACGGTGCCATCCCCCGGTCGCGCGCCACACCGTCAACCAGAAGGTTGGTCGATGTGCCGATCAGCGTGACGGTGCCGCCAAGGATAGCCGCATAAGACAACGGGATCAGCAGCTTGGATGCCGTAACCCCAAGCTTGCGCGCCACCGTCATCATGACCGGAATCATCATCACCACAACCGGCGTGTTGTTCAGCACCGCCGATGACAATGCGATCAGCGCAAAGATAAGCACCAATGTCACCGCCGGGCGGTGGTCGATTTGCGCCTCGGCCTGCCGTGTCAGCCATTCGAGCGCGCCAGTGCGCACAAGGCCGCCCATCAGCAAGAACATCATCATGATCGTCCACGGCGCGGTGTTCGACAAAACCTTCAGCGCCGCTTCATAGGGCACCGCGCCAATCGCAAGCACCACCGCCGCCCCGCCAATCGCCACGACCTCGCTAGGCAGGCTCTCGCGCATGAACAAGATCAGCATGACGACGACCACAGTCAGGGTCAGTATCGCCTCGACGTTCTGCGGCAGAGCCAGATCGAACATGTAGTCCTCGGGGTCATTTCGGCGCGACTATAGCGGCCGCGGCCGGGCGCACAAGCGGATGCGCTGTCACTCTGCCACAGCGCCGCTGGGGTCTGGCGTCGCTGCGCGCGGTTGCACCAGCGCAAGACCCACGAAGATCACCGCAGCAGCAGCCCAAAACCACGGCGAGAAGCGCTCGCCCAACAGCACCATCGCCCAGAAAACACCAAAGCCGGTGACCAGATAGCTGACCTGCGAGGCAAACACCGCGCCCGCCCTGCCCACCAGCCAGATATAGCCGACATACGAGCCGACATTGAGCACGCCGCCCACCGCAACCGCCCAATCAGCCTCAACCCAAGGCCGCACCGGGTTGATGAAAACCCCGCGCGCTGCGGCCAAAGGCAAGGCGATCAGCGCCGTCACCAACGAAGCCCCGGCCACCATCTGCATTGGCCCAAGGCCCGTCGGGCCAAAGCGGATGATGCCATTGCCTTCAAGCCCGTAAAACACCGTCGCGGCAAGCGCCAGCAGCACCCAAGGCACCATCGACCGATCCGGCAGCGCGCTTCCCGGCAGCACAATCAGCGCCACACCGATCGCGCCAGCCACCAGCCCTAGCAGGCGGCCCGGCGTTGCATAGTCGGTCCGCATCAGTAGCGCGATCGGCAGCGCCGTCATCGGAATCAGCGAAAGGCACAGCGCCGCCACCCCTGCGGGCAGAAAGCGCTGCGCAGAAAAGCTGGCAGCATTGGGTATCAATGTGCCCGCCGCCGCGACGAAGGCGTAAATCAGCAGCGCCTTGCGGTGTAGCGGCAGGCCGCCGCGCAACAGCACGAACGGCAGCACCACCGCCGCTGCGATCACCGATTGCCAGAAGATGATGCCAAAGTCTCGGTGCCCTGCCATCACCGCAATCTTGCCCAGCGGAACGCTCAGGCCCCAGCCCGCGCCCAGCAGCACCAGAACCGCGACCATTGTCGCCATGCTGGCATCGCGAGGCGCGTTCACAATTCGGCCTGCCCCAATTTCCCGCCAACCCGGACAGGGGCGATGCGCGTGGCCTTGCCGCTGCGATCATCGGTTTCGATATAGACACCGCACAGCGTTGCCTCGGAATTGGCCGGGGTGAACCGATCTTTCGCCATGCCGGTGATAAAGCGGCGCATCGGTTCGGCCTTGTCCATGCCGATCACCGAGTTGAAATCGCCGCACATG